>JABSSC010000053.1:23581-25788 GCA_013214635.1 Paracoccaceae bacterium
GCCCTGTGACGAGCAGACAATCGAAATCGTCCGTCCGGTCGGACACGGTGATCCCTTCGGGCGCATTGCCCGCCAAGAGATCGCGGTCATGCCACTGCGCCACAGCGGCGGTGATCAACAACAGCGCATCGTCAGATTGCGGAATAACCGACATCTCGGTCACGACCCGCCCGCGCTCGTCTGGGAAATAGGCAAGCCCCACGCGCCCCGGACGCGGCAAGCGCGAGGCGGTCAGGCTGTCGATATAAGCGCGCGCGCCCGGTCCTTCGACGACAAGGCGTGAGAAGCCCGAAATCGCGATGATCCCGCAATTGTCACGCACCGCCTCGCATTCCTCTTTGACGCGCGGTGCCCAGGGCCCTTCGCGATCCCAGGTTTGCGTCGCCTCTTCCGAGGTATCGTCACCGGGTTTGGCGTACCAATTGGCCCGTTCCCAGCCGTTATAGGCCCCAAACACCGCGCCGGCCTCGGCCATGCGGCTGTGGACGGCCGAGTGTTTCTTGTCGCGCCCGGCGGGCCATTCGTGGTGGGGGAAGTGCATGGCGTATTCGTGGCCATAGACCTCCATACCTTTGGCCACGCAATAGGCGTCATCGGCATGCGCCGTGAAGCGCCGTGGATCGACGGCCCACATATCCCATTCCGTCTGACCTTCGGTGATCCATTCTGCCAGAACCTTGCCCGCTCCGCCGCCTTGGGCAATGCCAAAGGTAAAGACGCAAGCCTCAAACGCGTTGGGCACGCCCGGCATCGGGCCGATCAACGGATTACCATCGGGCGCGTAGGGAATCGGGCCGTTGATGACGGTCGACAGACCCGCCTGCCCCAACAACGGCACCCGCGCCATCGCGTCCTCGATATAGAATTCCAGCCGCTCCAGATCGTCGGGATAAAGCTGGAAGCTAAAGTCTTCCGGCATCGGATCATCCGGCGTCGCCCAATGTGCTTTGCAGTTGCGCTCATAGGGTCCCAGATTGAAGCCGTTCTTCTCTTGCCGCAGGTAGTAAGAGGTGTCGACATCGCGCAAGAGCGGCAGCTTGGAGCCCGCCTCTTTGGACCAGTCGCGAACCTCTTCGACCTCTTCAAACAGCATGTACTGATGGCTCATGACCATCATCGGCACGCGGCGTCCACCAAAGGGGCGGAACATCTCGCCCACGCGTTGCGCATAGTATCCCGCAGCATTAACGACGTATTCGCAGCGGATCTCGCCTTGTGCGGTCTCAACGATCCATTCGCCATTCTCGCGGCGGATGCCTGTGACCGGGCTTTTGCGGATGATCTTCGCGCCCATGTCGCGTGCGCCCTTGGCCAGCGCTTGGGTCAACTGTGCCGGGTCGATATCGCCATCCCGCGGATCATAGAGAACACCACAAAGGTTATGCGTCTCCATAAAGGGATACATCTCTTTCGCCTCTTCAGGCGACAACATTTCAAGGTCCATCCCTTGTGCCCGCGCCATACCCAACGCCCGGCGAAACTCTTCTTCCCGTGTTTTGGTGTGCCCCAGCCGCAGGGACCCCGTCACGTGGTAGTTCATCGGGTAATCTACGGCCTCGGCGAGCCCCTGATACAGCTCAGTCGAATAGCGCTGCATGTTCATGATCGCCCAGGAGGCCGAAAACGTCGGCACATTCCCTGCCGCATGCCATGTCGATCCGGCGGTCAGTTCGTCCTTTTCCAAAAGAACGCAATCTGTCCAGCCAGCCTTGGCCAGATGAAAAAGCCCCGAGACGCCGACCGCGCCCCCACCGATGATGACCACGCGGGCCGTGCTTGGCAGATCGCTCATCTTGCGCCTCCTGATATGTGTCGTGTGCCTGTTAAATCTTGTGAGGGCGGCACTTCGATTAAAGCGCCGCTCTCACCATCGCTTGCCACCGCGCTCAGCTTGAAAAAACCCGACCAAGTGCCGCATCCACGGCATCTGTAATTTGGTCGATGTCATCTGGGGTTGAGATCAATGCAGGGCTGAAACACAGCGTGTTGTTGAACCCCGGAACCGAGCGATTGGTCGCACCGATGATGACGCCTTGCGCCATACAATCCGCAACGACGGCCTGCACGGCCTTTTCCGCCGCAGGTTCTTTGCTGGCCCGGTCGGCCACAAGCTCCGCCCCGCAGAACAGCCCCTTGCCGCGCACGTCGCCAATCACGCCATGCTTTTCGGACAGCGCCCAAAGATTTGAGGTCAGCCGATCACCCAT
>JABSSC010000054.1:0-3686 GCA_013214635.1 Paracoccaceae bacterium
CGGGGTGACTGTCTTGAGCGAAGGCATGGGGATCGGCGTGATCTCGACGAGCTTCGTCAAAACGCTGGGCAAGACTCTGTGCCTGTGTCTCGTCGCTTTGGCAATGGACCTTGTCTGGGGCTATTGCGGGATCCTGTCGCTCGGGCACATGGCGTTCTTTGGTCTGGGTGGCTACGCAATCGGCATGTGGCTGATGTATGCCCGGACGGAGTTGATTGTCATCGAAAGCCTCGCCGCCGCCGAACTTCCCCCAACCGCCAAAGAGATATCTGACGGGATTGCGACTCAGATCTTCGGGGTTGTCGGCTCATCAGAGTTGCCGGGTGTGTGGATGTTTGCGCACTCGCTGCCTATCCAGTTGGCGTTCGTCGTACTGGTGCCGGGCATTCTGGCGCTGGTCTTTGGTTGGCTCGCGTTTAGGAGTCGCGTGACAGGCGTCTATCTATCTATCTTGACCCAAGCGATGACGCTCGCTCTGTCTCTCTACCTTTTCCAAAACGATAGCGGGCTGCGTGGCAACAATGGGTTGTCGGGGCTTCAGAATCTCCCCGGTCTCGATGACGTGTCGCAGGACACGGTTTCACTGTGGTTCTTCTGGGCCTCGGCGCTTGCCCTGGGCGCGGGATACCTGCTGTGCTCTTGGGTCGTGTCGGGCAAGTTTGGTTCGGTCATCCGTGCCATCCGCGACGATGAAAACCGGGTGCGGTTCCTCGGCTACCCCGTCGAAGGCTTTAAGCTGTTTGTTTTCACGCTCACCGCCGTGATCGCAGGGATCGCGGGTGCGCTTTATTACCCGCAGGCGGGGATTATCAACCCGGCTGAGATTGCACCGATCGCATCAATCTACCTGGCTGTCTGGGTCGCCATTGGCGGGCGCGGGCGGCTCTATGGTGCTGTGATCGGCGCGGCCTTCGTTTCACTTCTTTCGACATGGTTCACTGGCGGACAGGCCCCCGACATCAATCTTGGGTTCTACACCATCCAATGGGTCGATTGGTGGACCGTGCTTCTGGGGCTGTCCTTCGTCGCCGTCACTTTGTTCGCACCCAAGGGCATTGGTGGTTTGTTCGACCTGATCGCGCAGAAACGCAGCCCGGATCGCCACGGCGCGGACCTTGGTCCTGACGCAGGCGCACTTCGCGAGAAGGAGGCGGATCAATGAGTTCCCTTCTTGAAGTCTCAGGTGTCTCGGTCTCGTTTGACGGGTTCAAAGCCATCAACAACCTGTCCTTCCAGATCGGCGAGGGAGAGTTGCGCGCGGTGATCGGGCCAAACGGCGCAGGCAAGACCACTTTCATGGATATCATCACCGGTAAGACGCGGCCCGATGAAGGGCGCGTGATCTGGGGTGAAAAAAGCGTCTCGCTCTTGTCGCTGTCGGAAAGCCGCATCGCCCAGGAGGGGATCGGACGCAAATTCCAGCGTCCGACGGTTTTTGAGGACCAGACTGTAGGAGACAACCTTCTGCTGGCTCTAAAGAAGGCGCGGGGTCCTTTCAGTGTGCTCACGTTCCGGGCCGAGAAACAGGACGCCGAACGTATCGAGGAACTCGCGAGCGAGATTGGGCTCGTTGCCGCACTCGAACGCAAAGCCGGTGAGCTAAGCCACGGGCAAAAGCAATGGCTGGAGATTGGCATGTTGCTTGCTCAGGAACCGCGGCTGTTGCTGATCGATGAACCTGCGGCCGGTATGTCGCCCGCCGAGCGCGAGCACACCACCGACCTGATCCGTGCAGCAGCCAAGACGCGGGCGGTCGTGGTGGTGGAACATGACATGGAATTCGTGCGGCGACTGGATTGCAAAGTGACCGTGCTGCACGAGGGTTCGGTTTTGGCCGAAGGGTCGATTGACCACGTCACGCAGGATGAAAAAGTGATCGAGGTGTATCTTGGCCGATGATTTTCTGACGATCGAAGGCTTGGATCTTCATTACGGCGGTAGCCAGATCCTGCGCGGTATCGATTTCTCGGCGCGGGTGGGTGAGGTCACCTGCGTTATGGGGACCAACGGCGTGGGGAAGACCAGTCTGCTCAAGGCGATTTCTGGAACGCACCCACGGTCGGGTGGCACGTATGTGCTTGGTCAGCATAACGTCGGCAACGCGCCGGCGTCATGGCTGGCGCGGCAGGGCGTGGGATATGTTCCGCAAGGGCGCGATATCTTTCCGCTGCTGACGGTGCGCGAAAACCTGGAGACGGGTTTCGCTTGCCTTCCAAGGTCCGAACATCGCATCCCGGACCACATTTTTGAGTTGTTCCCGATCCTCAAGGATTTCCTCCACCGGCGTGGCGGTGACCTGTCCGGCGGGCAGCAGCAACAGCTTGCGATTGCGCGGGCGTTGATCACCAAGCCGAAGCTCTTGTTGCTCGACGAACCCACCGAGGGCATTCAGCCTAACATCATCCAGCAGATTGGTCGCGTGATCGAAATTCTGCGCGAGCAGGCCGAAATGGCGATTGTTCTGGTCGAGCAGTATTTTGATTTTGCCTTCGATCTTGGGGATCGATTTGTCGTGCTGGAGCGCGGAGCATGCAAACTGACCGGCCGCAAAGGTGAGATTGAACGCGACAAGCTGTTGGCCGCGGTTTCGGTTTAAGCGCGCTCTGGTGATCGGCGCGCCGGGCGGGTAACACCGACACATGACATTCGTAATATCTCCACCCGCACCTGTTTCCTTGCCTGTCGCTGGAACGGACGCTCTCTTCCCTGTTCGTCGTGTCTATTGTATCGGTCGCAACTATGCGGCTCATGCTGTTGAGATGGGCCATGACCCGGATCGTGAACCTCCGTTCTTTTTCCAAAAGAACCCTGACAACCTCGATCCATCGGGGGAGTTTCCATATCCGCCAGGGACCAACGATGTGCACCACGAGATGGAGATGCTTGTGGCGCTCAAATCGGGCGGGCAGGGGATTGCGGTCGCTGATGCGCTGGACCACGTGTACGGCTATGGTATCGCGCTGGACATGACACGCCGGGACTTGCAGGGACAAGCCAAGAAGATGGGGCGTCCTTGGGAGGTTGGTAAGGCCTTCGAACGCTCCGCGCCGTGTGGACCGATCCACCCGGCATCAGAGGTCGGACACCCCGCTCAAGGGCGCATCGCGCTGAGGGTGAACGGCAACCTTCGGCAAGAGGGCGACCTGAATCAGATGATCTGGAAGGTGCCTGAGATGATCGCGGTCTTGTCCGAGCATTTCGTGCTCGCGAGCGGTGACGTGATCCTTACTGGCACACCCGCAGGCGTCGGCCCGGTGGTTCGGGGCGACACGCTTCACGGTGAGATTGACGGGTTTGGTGCGCTTGACGTTCGCGTGACTTAACCGCTGGTCATCTTCAAACCAAGGACTGAACTTGGTGGGGATCAGGATTTTGTTCTCTTGCGTGATCTGAAGCGGTCGCGTCTTCTTCAGATAGTCCTTCCACCGTTGGTCGGCGGCCAGTGTTGCGCGGCGTTCCGCGCGCTCCGCCATGTCCTTGTAGGCCCACAGGTGCACGATCTGATGTTGTGCGCCGATCTCGGATGAGAAGTAACCGACCAACCGACCAAGAATAGGTCGCTGGATTGCCATGCCTTCGCTCTCATAGAGCGCGATGTAATCTGGCACCCGACCGATATGAAGCTGATAGATGCGTTCTTCGACGATCATTCCTTCGCCTCCGATGCGGCGCGAATGGCGCTGAGT
>JABSSC010000054.1:3702-22400 GCA_013214635.1 Paracoccaceae bacterium
GCCTCGGGGTCGACGATCAGATCAATCAAGTACCCGGTCTCTGACGCCCGCGCGCGTTCAAGCGCAGGGGGAAAGTCCTCGGTCCGCCGAACCGTTTCGCCCGGTATCCCAAACGCCTGAGCATATGCTGCGAAATCCGGGTTCTTGAGCGTGGTGGATATTGTCCGGCTGGGGTGTTCACGCTCTTGATGCATGCGAATTGTGCCGTACATGCCGTTGTTCACCACCAGCGTGATGATCGGCAGGTCGTATTGCGCTGCCGTCGCCATCTCTTGCGCGGTCATCAGGAAACATCCGTCTCCGGCGACACAGACGACCTCGCGCTCGGGCGCGGCGAGCTTGGCGGCAATCGCGGCGGGAAGGCCGTACCCCATCGACCCACTCGTCGGAGCAAGTTGCGTGCGATAGGCGCAATGTGCGTGAAACCGATGCAGCCAGACCGAATAATTGCCCGCGCCGTTTGTGAAGATCGTATCACGCGGCATCTCTTTGCTCAGGTGAGTGATGACCTCCGACATGTTCAGATCGCCAGGGCTTTTAATCGGTTCCTGAAATGCCACGAAGCCGCTGTGAAGCTCTGTCGTACGGTTAGACGTCTCGACCAGATTAACGATGGGGCCATCAGCAAGAAGTGCCTCAAAGAACGCCTCTGCGCCGGAGGGTATTGCCAGATCAGGCGCGTACACATGGCCCAGCTCATCAGGCCCCGGATGCACGTGGATCATCGCCATTTGCGGCACGGGTATATCTAGGAGCGTGAAGCCCTGCGTCGTGATCTCTCCAAACCTCGGACCAACGGTGAGGAGCAAGTCCGTCTCTTCACGGATTGCGCGGCCCAATCCCTCGCGTGGGGCGATGCCGACAGGTCCGGCATAGTGCGGATGCGAGTTGTCGACATAGTCCTGACAGCGGAAAGAGGTCGCGACGGGCAGGCCAAAGGTGCTCGCCACCTCTCCCGCCAATTCCGCGGCGCGTGACGACCACCCGGGACCGCCGACCACCATCATCGGCGCACTAGCCTCGGACAGCATCTGGCGGGTGCGGGATATAGCTTCGGGGCTCGGCGCTGCACGCACCGGCGCAATCGGGCGCGCGTCAGGCACGGTAACTTCCGCTGACAGAACGTTCTCGGGCAAGGCCAGAACAACGGGACCGGGACGCCCGGACTGGCACAAGCTCCAGGCCCGTGCGATGTATTCCGGAATGCGCTCAGGGTCCTCGATCTGGGCGACCCATTTGGCCATCTGTCCGAACATGCGGCGATAGTCGATCTCCTGAAACGCCTCGCGGTCCATCATGTCCGCCGAAACCTGCCCGATAAACAGGATCATCGGCGTGCTGTCCTGAAACGCGGTGTGGACACCGTTTGACCCGTTCGTGGCGCCGGGCCCGCGCGTCACGGCGCAGATGCCTGGATTGCCTGTCATTTTGGCGTGGGCATCGGCCATGTTCGTCGCCCCGGACTCGTGCCGACAGGTGATGACGCGGATCGCGTCCTCATGGTCGTAAAGCCCGTCGAGCAGCCCCAGAAAGCTCTCACCGGGCACGCAAAAGAACGTGTCCGCTCCGAGAATGCGCAACTGGTCAGCCAGAACCTTGCCGCCTGACCGAAGTGTCGCAGCCATCAGATCGACCGGATCATGCCGCCATCAACACGCGTCATCTGACCGGTGACATAGGCCGCAGGATCGCTGCACAGGAAGGTCGCGACAGCCGCGAACTCAGCTGGCGTCCCGTAACGTTTGGCGGGGATCGCGGCCGCGTTTTCGGCTCGCACTTGATCCAGTGTCTTGTCTTCGCGCTTTGCCCGTCCGCCGTCGAGAATTTCGACACGGCCCGTATCGATTTTGCCCGGCAGGATCATGTTGACCGTCACGCCGTCGCCTGCCACCTCGGCGGCAAGCGTCTTGCAAAAGCCCGCAACCGCGCCGCGAATGGTGTTGGACACAGCCAGGTTCGGGATCGGTTGGATAACGCCGGAAGACCCAATGGCCAGAACGCGGCCCCAACCATTGGCACGCATGCCTTCGACAGCGGCTTCGGTGATCTGGATGATCGAAAAAAGCAGGGTTTGCGCCGACGATTGCCACACCTCAGGAGCGACACCGGTAGACGGTGAGGCCGGGGGGCCACCTGCGTTCGCGATGAGGATGTCCGGCTTGATTTCCTTGCGCACACGCTCTGCCAAAGACGCAGCGACGGCGGGATCAGAGAGGTCGGCTGCCACGGTCGAGGCCGTGACGCCATAGGTGTTGCTCAAAGTTGTGGCCAGCGTTGTGAGCTTGTCTTCACTCCGCGCCGCCAGCACAACATTCGAGCCTTCAGCCGCCAATGCGGTCGCAATCGCTTCCCCAAGCCCTTGCGACGCGCCCAGCACAAGCGCGGTTTTTCCCTTCAATCCCAGATCCATCGGAGTGTCCTTCGATTATATTTCGTCTGCCGTGGAGGTCGTGGCTCGACACGGGCACATGGCAAGATATCTGTCACGAGCCGTTCGGCAATCGCAAAATGAAGAAATGCTCAGAAGACGCAGACTGTAAGGCGACCAAGACAGGTCAAATCTCCAAAACGTGTCTTTTCGCCGAGTCTCTGATCGCCTAAAACTCATCCGTACGGCTTGGGAGGGTCGTTACACTGCCGCTCGATTACTCGCATAACACGCTGCTTGTTCTTGCATCCTTTGCCATCGCCCTGATGGCGGGGTTTACGGGGCTGTCCCTGACCGCCGGGGCGTCCCAGCTTGATCTGCCAGCCCGCAAAATTCGTGTGGCTTTGTCGGCAATCATTCTGGGTGGGGGCATCTGGTCGATGCATTTTGTCGGGATGCTGGGCCTGCAACTGCCCGTTCTCTTCTTTTACGATGCACTCATCACGCTGATCTCCGCCTTGGTGGGTATTCTGATCGTCGGCGCGGGTTTGATTTTGCTGCACTTCCGCGACCGCACGGCGACAACGATCACGCTTGCAGGTTTGATTGTTGGCGCGGGCATCCTCGCGATGCATTACATCGGTATGTCGGGGATGCAGGCGTGCCGCGCGGCCTATACCCCCAGCGGCATCATATTGTCGGTCAGTATTTCGCTGGCGTTATCCACACTTGCCGTTTGGATGGCCTATGGTGAGCGCACGCGCCGTAACATCGTCTTTGGCACCCTGTGTTTCGCTGCCGCCGTTGTCGCACTGCATTATATCGCGGTGGCAAACACAGACTTCTTTGTTGCGCCACTGCCCGAACTTCCCAGCCTTGCTCTGAGCAACGAAGCCTTGGCTTTTGTCGTGACGTTGGCCGCCTTCGCGATATGCGGAGGGTTCTTGTTGTCGGGCGCAACCTTCTTCCCGGCGCCAGAAGGCGAACCCGAAACACCGGTTCCCGACGCAACCGAGGCGCCCAGCCCGGCGCCTGAACCCGTTGTGCGCACGGTGCCTTACGAACAAAATGGCAGAACGCTGTTCGCAGTTCTTGATCAGGTCGCGGCGTTTCGGGCCGAGGGACACTACACGCTGATTTATATCGGGGATGAGAAAGGCTTCTGCCCTTGGTCCATCTCTGAGGCTGAAAAGCGGCTCGAAGGATCGTCCTTTATCCGAGCGCATCGCAGTTATCTTATCAACCCTGACCTCGTCACGGGGTTCGAGCGGAAGAAAGACAGTGGTATCGCGTTCTTCGATGACGTGGCCGCGCTGGACAAAGTTCCGGTCAGTCGCTCTCGCCTCAACGATGTGCGCGACGCGCTGGGCGTCTAAGCATCCCCCTTCCATTGATCCTCAAATATCCCGGGGGAGCCGCGCAAGCGGCGGGGGCAGCGCCCCCAAATCGACCTGCGCAAATGGCGCAACTCGTGCAGCCATGGCGCAACTCGTGAAATGCGCATCTTGCGTCGTTCATTATGCCGCTCGACGACGGCATACTTCGGCATACCTCATACCTTAGCTGCGTCTTTGCGGCGCACCTAGGCAACCAAGCGTGATCCACACGCTGATCCCAGGGAGGACAAACATGATACCAGCAGCGTTTGAGTATCATCGGCCTGCGGACATCCCCGCAGCGCTTGCTATTCTAGATGAACACGGAGACGACGCGCGCGTGATCGCGGGGGGGCACAGCCTCATCCCGATGATGAAGCTGCGCATGGCCGATATTGAGCATCTGATCGACTTACAGGATATCTCTGAACTGCAGGGCATCACCGTGTCGGGCGCGGAAGTCACGATTGGCGCGATGACCACGCAGCACGACCTGATCAACAATGCGGATGTGGCGCGCGTCGCCCCGATCATGCACGAGGCGGCGCTCCAGATCGCCGATCCTCAGGTCCGTTATATGGGCACGGTCGGCGGGAACGTCGCAAACGGTGATCCCGGCAACGACATGCCCGGCCTGATGCAATGCCTTGGCGCGACCTTCCATTTGGTGGGGTCTGGTGGCGAGCGCGCGGTCGCAGCGCGCGATTACTATGAAGCCGCCTACATGACGGATCGTGAGGATGATGAGATCCTCACCAAGATCACGTTTACCGCCCCAGAAGGTGGTTACGCCTACGAGAAGCAAAAGCGGAAGATTGGCGACTATGCCACAGCCGCTTGTGCGGCCATCGTCCAGATGGACGGCGGAACCTGCACGTCCGCGTCGATCGCGATGACGAACCTCAGCGATACGCCGATCTTCTCAGAAGAGGCTGGCGAAGCCCTGGTAGGCACAGCCTGCGACAAAGCCGCTATCGAGGCCGCCGTCGCCGCAGCCACCGGTGCAATCGACCCCGCAGAAGACAACCGCGGACCGGTCGATTTCAAGATGCACGTCGCTGCAACCATCATCCGCCGCGCTATCGAGCGCGCCGTCAGCCGCGCGTAAGGGAGGCGCTAAAGATGGGAAAACAACATTACCAAATCAACGTGAACGGCGAGGCCAAGGACGTGCTCGCTGAACCACGCGAGCTTTTGATCCACACGCTGCGCGAGCAGCTTGAACTGACCGGTCCACATATCGGCTGCGAGACGTCGCATTGCGGGGCCTGCACGGTCGATATCGACGGCAAATCCGTCAAGTCCTGCACCGTCTTCACGGCGCAAGTTGCGGGCAAGGACATCACCACCATCGAAGGGTTGGGAAGCCCTGATGGCATGCATGTGCTCCAAGAGAAGTTCCGCGAGCATCATGGGCTACAGTGCGGTTACTGCACGCCGGGCATGATTACCCGCGCGCATCGTCTGCTGCAAGAAAACCCAAGCCCCACCGAAGAGGAAGTTCGCTTTGGCATGGCCGGGAACCTTTGCCGCTGCACCGGTTATCAGAACATCGTCAAGTCCATCCTCGCCGCTGCGGCTGAGATGAACGCAGCCAAGGAGGCCGCAGAATGAACGATATGACACCTCCGAGCCGCGAAGAGCGTATTGAATCGCTCAAAGGCATGGGTTCGTCCCGCAAACGCGTCGAAGACGCCCGCTTTACCCAAGGCAAGGGCAACTATGTCGACGACATCAAGATGCCGGGCATGCTCTTCGGTGACTTTGTACGGTCGCCCTATGCGCATGCGCGCATCAAGAGCATCGACTCTGAGGCAGCGCTTGCTATCCCAGGCGTTCTGGCTGTTCTGACCGCCAAGGACCTCGAACCGCTGGGTCTCCATTGGATGCCGACACTCGCCGGCGATAAGCAGATGGTTTTGGCCGACGGCAAAGTGCTGTTCCAAGGACAGGAAGTGGCGTTCGTTGTCGCGACTGACCGTTATGCAGCTGCCGATGGCTGTGAAGCCGTTGTTGTGGACTACGAAGAACTTCCCGTCGTCGTCGACCCGTTCAAGGCACTCGCAGAGGATGCTCCTGTCCTTCGTGAAGATTTGGAAGGTCAGACCGAGGGTGCACATGGCCCGCGCCGTCACCACAATCACATCTTCACTTGGGAAGCTGGGGAGAAAGAGGCGACCGAGCAGGTGCTCGACAGTGCCGAGGTCGTGGCCGAGGAAATGGTCTATTACCACCGCACGCATCCGTGCCCGCTTGAGCCTTGTGGCTGCGTGGCCAGCATGGACAAGGTGAACGGCAAACTGACGCTTTATGGCACGTTCCAGGCACCACACGCGATCCGTACCGTTGTCTCGCTGATTTCCGGGATCGAAGAGCACAACATTCGCGTGGTCTCGCCCGATATCGGTGGCGGTTTCGGCAACAAGGTTGGCGCATACCCGGGCTATGTCTGCTCGGTCGTGGCCTCCATCGTCACCGGCAAGCCCGTGAAGTGGATCGAAGACCGGATGGACAATCTGATGACCACCGCGTTTGCGCGGGATTATTGGATGAAGGGCAAGATCGCGGCGACCAAGGAAGGCAAGATCACTGGCCTTTGGTGCCACACGACCGCTGACCACGGTGGTTTTGACGCCTGCGCCGACCCGACCAAGTTCCCTGCCGGTTTCATGAATATCTGCACCGGCTCTTACGACATCCCGACTGCCTATCTGGCCGTTGACGGTGTTTATACGAACAAGGCGCCGGGTGGTGTTGCGTATCGATGCTCGTTCCGCGTCACGGAAGCGGCGTATTTTATTGAGCGGATGATCGAAATCCTTGCCATCGAACTTGGGATGGATGCGGCAGAACTCCGTCGGATCAACTTCATCAAGAAAGAGCAGTTCCCCTACCAGTCCGCACTGGGGTGGGAGTATGACTCGGGCGATTACCACACCGCCTGGGACAAAGCTTTGAAGGCTGTCGGCTACGACGACCTTCGCAAAGAGCAGGCCGAACGTGTCGAGGCGTTCAATCGTGGAGAGACCCGTAAGCTTTTGGGCATTGGGCTGACCCACTTCACAGAAATCGTTGGCGCGGGACCGGTCAAAAACTGCGATATCCTCGGGTTGGGGATGTTCGACAGTTGCGAAATCCGGATCCATCCGACGGGCTCTGCCATCGCCCGGCTGGGCACGATCTCGCAAGGCCAAGGCCATGCCACCACTTTCGCACAGATTTTGGCCAGTGAGATCGGGCTTCCCGCAGACAGCATCACTGTCGAAGAAGGGGACACCGATACCGCACCCTATGGTTTGGGGACTTACGGGTCGCGGTCTACTCCAGTCGCCGGTGCAGCCACGGCAATGGCAGGGCGCAAAATCCGGGCCAAGGCTCAGATGATTGCGGCCTATCTGCTCGAAGTCCACGACGACGATGTGGAATTCGATGTGGACCGTTTTGTGGTCAAAGGCGCGCCCGAGCGCTTCAAGACCATGAAAGAGATCGCATTCGCAGCCTACAATCAGGCGATCCCGGGCATCGAGCCGGGTCTTGAGGCGGTCAGCTACTATGACCCACCAAACATGACCTATCCTTTCGGAGCCTATATCTGCGTCATGGAAATCGACGTGGACACGGGCACGCATGAAATTCGGCAGTTCTATGCGCTGGATGACTGTGGCACTCGGATCAATCCGATGATCATCGAAGGGCAGGTCCATGGCGGTCTGACCGAGGCGCTGGCCATCGCGATGGGGCAAGAGATTGCCTATGATGAGATGGGCAACTGCAAGACCGGGACGTTGATGGATTTCTTCATCCCGACCGCGTGGGAAACGCCGAACTACACCACCGACCACACGACAACGCCCTCGCCGCATCACCCGATCGGGGCCAAAGGCGTGGGTGAAAGCCCTAACGTGGGCGGTGTTCCGGCCTTCTCAAACGCTGTGCACGACGCCTTCCGTGCCTTCGGTCTGCGTCAGAGCCATATGCCCCATGACCACTGGCGGATCTGGAAGATCGCCAATGGTCTGGGCCTGCACGGCTAATCAGACACCTGCCCGGGCGCAGGTCCGGGCAAGGCTGCCCAGACAACATCGGGGTGGGCGTTCTGCGCCCGTCCCGCCGACTTCACAGGCAGCGTGTCACAATCCATGATAGGTTCACGTCTATGACCGATTGGAAAACCGTCTCCAATGATCTCGCGGCACAGGGCTATGTCGCGACGCCTGATCTGGCGATGGCACTTCATCTTGCGGTGTCATTGGGCAGGCCGCTGCTGCTTGAAGGGGCTGCGGGTGTGGGCAAGACCGAAGTGGCCAAGGCTTTGGCGGCCGCGCGTGGGACAAACCTGATACGGCTGCAATGCTATGAAGGTCTCGATGCCAACCACGCAATCTATGAATGGAATTACCAGCGTCAGCTTCTCTCAATCCGCGCAGCGGCAGAGGATGGCGTTACGGGTCAGGCGGTCGAAGAGCGCTTGTTCTCAGAGGATTTTCTACTCAAGCGCCCCTTGCTTGAGGCGATCGGGCAGGACACGCCGCCAGTTCTGCTGATCGACGAGATTGACCGCGCCGATGAAGAGTTTGAGGCCTATCTGCTCGAAGTGCTCTCGGACTTCCAAATCACGATCCCTGAGCTTGGAACAATCAGTGCGAAGTCACGTCCGATCGTCATTCTGACGGCAAATGGCACCCGCGACTTGTCCGACGCGCTGCGCCGCCGCTGCATGTACGCCTATGTCGAATACCCCGATCGCGGCACAGAGATCGCGATCCTTGCCGCGCGTTGCCCGCAGGTTGAGGCGCATCTGGCGGGTCAGATCGTGGGTTTCGTGCAATCGCTGCGCAAAGAAGACCTCGACAAGAAACCAGGCGTTGCCGAGATGCTCGATTTCGCTGCGGCCCTTTCGGGGCTGGGGATTAACGACCTCACAGATGATCCCGCAATCTTGCAAGCCTCACTTGCGACCTTGCTCAAAACCCACCGCGATCGCGCCAACTTCACGACCGAAGTGGCGCAGCGCCTTGCCGGGATGGCGGCGTGACGCGGGTCACCAAATTTGCGGCCCGCGACCCGGGGCCAGCGGCCCGGGTATCGGGCTTTCTGGCGCACTTGCGTTTGAACGGATTGCGTTTGGGCGTGGCTGAGACGGAAACCGCAATTCGTGCACTGAGCGAGGTTGCCGCCCATAACCCGTCAGAAGCGCGGGCCGCGCTCAAGGCTGTGTGTGCGGGGTGTGCAGACGAGGCCAAGGGCTTTGACGCGTTGTTCGACGCGTATTGGATGAATGGTGGGCGTGTAACATCCCGGATCGCGCCCACGTCCGAAGCCAAGCCCGCGCACACGCGCATTACGAACACTCAGGACGGCTTGGAAGCCACCGGAAGCGGCTCGCGACACAGCCCGGACGGAAATGATGACGGTGACGCCTCAAACGACGGCGAAGGCAAACTAATCGCGAGCCGGGTAAACAACTTGATGAAGAAGGACCTGCGCGATCTGGTAAGTGCATCTGACATCGCTGAGGCTGAACGCGTGGCCGAACGCCTTGGTCGGGCAATCCGGGATCGCCGGTCGCGACGCCGCAAAGCCATGCGCAAAGGTGACGAGATTGATTTCCGCAGGCTTGTCCGGCGCAGCCTTGCGACAGGCGGAGAGCCGATTGATCTGCCACGCAAAGCGCGCCCGGATCGCCCGGTAAAATTCACCGCGCTTGCGGATGTGTCGGGTTCAATGACCGCTTATGCGCGCCCCTATCTTGCGTTCCTTGCAGGCCTCATGCGGGCAGATAGCGCGGCCGATGCGTACATCTTTCACACCCGTCTCGTGCGGATCACAGAAGCCTTGCGCGACCCCGATGCGATGCGGGCACTGAACCGCCTGACGCTCTTGTCTGACGGGTTCGGTGGCGGGTCAAAGATCGGAGCGAACCTGAGCCATTTTGCGCGGTCCTATGCGCCGGGTTTTGTGGACGGGCGGACGGTCGTTTTCATCCTGAGCGATGGCTATGACAGTGACAGCGCGGATGAGATCGGCGTTGCTCTTCAAACGCTTAAACGCCGGGGATGCCGTATTGTGTGGCTGAACCCGCTGAAGGGCTGGAAGGATTATGAACCTGTCGCAAAGGGCATGGCTGCGGCCTTGCCACATCTCGACGGGTTTTATGCGGCCAACACGCTGGTGTCCATGGCCGCGCTTGAACAAGAATTGGAGCGGCTATGAAACCGACCAAACTGAGCACAGACGCATTGGACGACCTGCAGCGCGAGCTTCGCGCAGCGGGAACGCCCTTTGCCCTGGCCACAGTCGTCCGGACGCTTGACGCCACATCGGCCAAACCGGGATCGAAAGCCATCGTGACTTCCGATGGAGAAATCCTGGAAGGTTGGGTCGGCGGCGGCTGCGCACGCGGTGCAATAGCACGCGCCGCGAAATCTGCGATCGCCAAGGGAGAACCCGTTCTCGTAGCGCTCCGCCCGGATGACAAACTGCATTCTGAAGGCGTCGAACCCTGCGAAGTGCGAGATGGCATGGTCTTTGAGCGCAATGGATGCGCGTCAAAAGGGTCGATGGATGTGTATGTCGAAGGCTATGTCTCGGCCCCCAGACTTGCCGTCCTGGGTGAGGGACCGGTGGCCAATGCCCTCCGCACGCTGGCGGGTGGGTTTGACTTTCAGCTCACCGATAGCATGCCAAGTGAAGCCGGGGTGTCGAACATGTCCGGCGACTTCGTTGTCGTGGCGACACAAGGGCGCGGCGACGCCGCAGCGCTTGAGGCTGCTGCGCGACTTGCCCCGCGTTTCCTGGCCTTTGTTGGCAGTCGCAAGAAGGCGGGCACATTAAAGGACAAGCTGGCGGCCAAGGGTGTCGAGCAAGACGTGTTGGATGCCATCGTCGCGCCCGCGGGGTTGGATATCGGGGCGGCCACGCCCGAGGAAATCGCTTTGTCGATCCTTGCTCAGATCGTTTCGGTCAGGCGTGGAAGCGCATGACAACAACGGCTGTCATACTGGCCGCAGGGTTCTCCACTCGGATGGGCGCCGACAACAAGCTGGTGCTTGAAGTTGGGGGCGTTCCTGTTTTGCGGCGCGTCGCAGAGGCCGTCAGCGCCGTTTGTGACATCCCACCTGTTGTTGTGCTGGGCTACCAGAACGCGTTGGTGCGCCCGGTGCTCGAGGGTTTGAACGTCACGCTTGTCACCAACCCTGATCCCGCTGCGGGGCAGGCAAGTTCAGTCCGGCTTGGGCTTGAGGCCGCCGGGCAAGCGGATGAGACGCTGGTGGTCCTTGGCGATCAGCCCTTTCTGACCGCACAGAATCTCATGGCGATGTTGGAGGCGCATCGTGCGCGCTCAGACAATCTCATCACGGTTCCAATGCAAGGAGAGGAGCGGGGCAATCCGATTGTCCTTCCGCGCAGCTTGAAGGCTGCTATTTTGAGTGACGGAACCAAAATTGGGTGTGGATCATTTACACGCAAGCACCCAGAACTCACCGCGCCATATCTCACGAGTGAGCCAGCGTTTTTTCGGGATGTGGACACCCCGCAAGACCTTGCAAATGCACGAGAAAGTCATGAGGGGAGGGTCGCATGAACGATTCCGGTTCCAAGCTTCGCTTTCGATGGTTTGTTCGTTTGCGCGCAAGGTTTTTTCCGCCGCTGACGTCCGAGCAGGCTGAGATCCTGCAACGGATGAAACCGCCCTGTTGTTGATCAGAAAAGAAGAAGAGAGCTGATATGGAACTGAGTGACGAAGTCGTCATCGATGCACCGCGCGACGTGGTCTACGCCGCGTTGAACGACCCCGAAATCCTGAAGGAGTGCATTCCGGGTTGCGAAGAGCTGATCCAGCATTCCGATACCGAGCTTGAAGCCAAGGTCGTATTGAAAGTCGGACCAGTGAAAGCACGGTTCGGGGGGACGGTGACGCTTGATAAATCGGGCGCGCCGGAGAGTTTTTCGCTGGATGGTGAAGGCAGCGGTGGCACTGCAGGCTTTGCCAAAGGCGGAGCCGACGTGACGCTGACCGAAGAGGATGGAAAGACGACACTGAAGTATGAGGCGCGCGTCGATATCGGCGGAAAGCTCGCGCAGCTTGGAAGTCGTCTGATCGGCAGCACAGCAAAGAAGCTATCGGCGAAGTTTTTCACCAAGTTTGCAGAGACGTTGAATAACGAGGCTGCTGCCTAACTCTCTGGAAGAATGGGTGAAATCGCCTGATACGTGTCGTCCAAGACGCGCGCGGCATCAGCCAAGACGCCGTCTGCCGCGGCTCGCTGTGGGTCAGCAACCTCAGCCGTGAAAAGGCTAAGAACGGCGTCCAAAAGGGCGCCGTTTGAGGTCAGGCATATGGCCCCACCAGCCGCATCAAAAGCGGCGTAGGTTTCTTCGAAATCGATCACATTATGGCCATGGATCAGCGCCGTTCCCAGCACGGCGGCCTCAAAGGGGTTCTTGCCGCGCAGGGGTGTTCCATCGACGTCAAGCGAATGGCCCATGAACGTCACCGGGGCGAGGCGATACCAGAGTCCCATCTCTCCGATCGTGTCGGCCAGAAGCACTTTTGTATGCTCTGTTACCGGCTCGTTTCGCGACCGCCGCGCGGTTTCCAGACCCAATTCTTTGAGCATGCTTTCGATCCCGTCCGCCTCTTTGGGATGGCGTGGTGCGAGGATCAGCAACATGTCGGCATAACGTCGGCATAACGTCGGAGTAATTTCCGCCACAAGCCTGTGTTCACGCGCTTCGGTCGAGGCAGCCAGCCAAACCGGACGCTCACCGATTGCGCGCGCCAGATGTTCGAGGTCTTCGGGGTCTGCGGGCAGGGGGCGCGGGGCACCCTTGAGGGCGCCGAGTACATGCACCGTTGCTGGGTCGCAACCGAAATACGCAAAGCGGTCGCGGGTCGCGTCATCCTGCACGAGCTTAACGTCGAACATCCCGAGCAAATCACCGAACAGCGCCGCGCCGGATTTGCGTTTATCGAAATTCTTGTCTGACATGCGGCTGTTGATCAACGCCATCGGAATGCCGCGCCGATGGGTCTCGGCCATGATCGCGGGCCAGAAATCCAGCTCAGAGAAGATCGCCGCGTCTGGTCGCCAGTGGTCGAGGAATGAGGCGACGGGTCCGGCCACATCGATCGGCAGCATTTGGTGAATGACACGTGCGGGCAGATTTTGTTTGGCCAGCGCTTCGGCCGAGGTGCGGGTCGCGGTGGTCAGCAAAATTGTCGTGTCTGGCCGCAGTTCGAGAACATGGTCGAAGAGTTGGAGCAGTGCGAGGCTTTCGCCGACGCTGAGCGCGTGAAACCAGATCACAGCGCCTTCGGGTCGCGGACGGGTGGACACTCCGAGCCGTTCGGGGAGGCGTTCAAGGTTTTCTTTGCCTGCCTTGGCTCGGCGCTTAAGTGCGTAGCGCCAGAGTGGGCCACTGATCCGTGAGAAAGCCAGATAGGCACGAAGCTGCCACGACCAGCCTTTCGCCATTCAGCCCGCCCCAGCCTGCAACAGCATCAGGGTCGTCACGACGCCGATAGGGCGTTGATCTTCTACCACAAAGGCGGCCGAGATCCGTCTTGTCTGCAATGTGTTAAGTGCGCGCGCCGACAGGATGTCCGGGGACAAGGTTATCGGGTCTTTGGTCATGATCGCCGGTGCAAATGTTTCGTGCATGGCAACGCGCATGGACAGATCGGAGTTGCTGCCAAGATACCGCCGGATATCGCCGTCGGTGATTACCCCGGCGAGCGTTCCATCGGCAGCGCAGACACCGACGATACCAAGGCTTTTGGCAGTCAGCATGTCGACCACGCCATCGATGGACGTATCGTCGTTCACCAGTGGGAGTGCGTCTTCGGTAACCATGATGTCCCGAATGCCGGTCAGAGCCGCCCCGAGCTTGCCTCCGGGATGGAATTTGTAGAACGAACTTTCGGAAAAGCCCTTTAGCTGAAGCAAGGTCACGGCAAGTGCGTCGCCAATTGCCAGTTGCAACAAGGTTGAGGTTGTGGGGGCAAGGTTGTGGGGGCACGCCTCCCGAACCTTGGGTAGGGTCAGACAGATGTCAGCCGTTTTGGCCAACTTGCCGTCTCCATTCCCGGTCATCATGATCAATGGCACGTCGAAGCGGCGCGTATAGGCGACCAGGTCGCTTAGTTCCTGTGTGGCTCCGGACCATGTCAGCATCAGGACGGCGTCATCGGGTTGGATGACGCCCAGATCGCCGTGGCTCGCTTCGGCTCCGTGAATGAAATACGACGGCGTGCCGGTCGACGCGAAGGTCGCGGCAAGCTTGCGTCCGATATGGCCGCTTTTGCCCACCCCGGTAATTACAAGCCGTCCCTTGAGATCGTTCAAAAGCGCAGCTGCGTCCCGCAGTGCGCGGCGCAGCGGGTCCGTGGAAGCCGCGGCGCGCAGCGCGGTCAAACCATCGACATTGGTTTCGAGCGCGGTATCGATGAGTGCGCCGACCTCGGATATGTCGGGTGCCTCAGCCATCTGATTTGATCACATCGTCAATGGTCTTAAGCCGCGCCAGCAAGGCGGGCATATCAGCGAGGGGCACCATGTTTGGACCGTCGCTTGGTGATCTTGCGGGCTCTTCATGGGTTTCAATGAAAACGGCGGAAATGCCGACGGCGACCGCCGCGCGAGCGAGTGGCGGAACAAATTCGCTTTGACCGCCGGTCGAACTTCCCAACCCGCCGGGAAGTTGCACCGAATGCGTGGCATCAAACACAACCGGATAGCCGGTCTGCGCCATGATTGGCAGGCTGCGCATGTCTGAGACCAGCATGTTATACCCAAAGCTCGCCCCACGCTCGGTCAGCAGGATATCCGTGTTTCCGGTGCTTTCGACCTTGGTGACGATGTTTGGAACATCCCACGGCGCAAGGAACTGCCCCTTTTTGATGTTGATCACCCGGCCCGTATTGCCAGCCGCGATCAAGAGATCGGTTTGGCGGCAGAGGAATGCAGGAATTTGCAGGATATCGACAGCCTCGGCCACGGGCGCGCATTGCTCGGGTCCGTGCACATCGGTCAGCACGGGGCATCCGATAGCCGCGCCCACGTCTGACAGGATGCGCAGGCCTTCGTCCATGCCGACGCCGCGCGCACCCGACAGTGACGAGCGGTTCGCCTTGTCGTAGCTCGCTTTGAAGACATAACCGATGCCAAGCTCTGCGCAGGTTTTGGCGAGCGTTTCGGCCAGCATCAGCGCGTGATCGCGCGATTCCAGTTGGCACGGTCCCGAAATCAAACTGAGCGGGGCGTCGTTGCCAAATGTGACATCGCGGGTGCTGACGATTTTCACGCAATCCCCTCTTTCTGCATGATCTCTTCGATGATCGGGATATCCGAGGGATTGTTCAACTCCCAAAACGCGCGGCCCTTGGGGTCAAGCGGGACGCATGAAACCGGAAGGCCGATGTCGAGGAAACGCAGCTGTTCAAGACCTTCGAGCGTTTCGAGCGTGCTGGGCGGAGCCGCCATGTAGCGGGTTAGCGCCTGCGGTGTGTATGCATAGACGCCGACATGGTGCAGGACGGGCGTCACCGCGGTTTCCTCATAGGTCGCGGTATCAAAAGGCAGGACTTCTTTTGAAAAGTAGAGTGCTTTGCCTTGTGCATCCTGAACGACGGTGGTGCCCCCGACGCGCCCTGCGGTGCGATCTGCGCGTAGGCGTGTCAGGTGTGCGCCATCGGTCGGAAGGACAGGCGTGGCCACGGCGAGCGGGCCCGCGCCTGCGATGGCGGCGATCAGCCCCTGCACGTAATCTGGTGGCGTCAGGGGCGCGTCGCCTTGAATGTTCACGACGATGTCGGGCGTCGTATCGAGAAGGGCCACCCCTTCGGCACAGCGTTCGGTGCCATTGCGGCAGGTCGTGCTGGTCATCAGAACATCGCCACCAAAGCTGCGAACGGCCTCGGCGATCCGGTAATCATCGGTCAGCACATAGGCGGCGGCAACGTCTTGCACGCGTTTCGCGGCCTCCCAACTTCTCTGAATGAGCGACTTCGTCTCGCCCGTTGCACCGGTCAGTTCTGCGAGCGGCTTGCCCGGAAAGCGCTGCGAGGCGTAGCGGGCGGGAATGAAAATGACGGTCTGGGCGGGCATTGCGAGGCCGGGGCTTGGGACACTGTTGCGGCATTTGCGCAGCAAGGGCGCGAAATGGCAACCTGCGGCGGCAGAGGATTGCCAAGGTTTTTCCCCGCGTTAGGCTGATCTGAGTTGAGAGGCGGGGGAGGCCGGTAACACCATGGCACCTGAGACAATCGCCGTTATCCCGGCGCGCGGCGGGTCCAAGCGTATTCCGTTCAAGAACGGGCGCGATTTCTGCGGTCGTCCCATGATGGAGTGGCCCATACTGCGGGCAAAACAAAGTGGTATCTTTGACAGGATCGTCGTGTCTACGGACGATGATCGTCTGGCGCAGATCGCAGTAGAGGCGGGGGCAGAGGTTCCATTCCTGCGCGAACCTGCCTTGGCGGATGACTATACTGGCGCCACCGAGGTCATTCGGGATGCGGCGCGGCGATTGAAACTGGCTGGTGAAAGCATTCTGGCCTGCATCTATCCGACGGCTGTCTTTGCGCTGGAGACCGATATGATCACCGCGCGGGACAAGCTTTTGGCGGCCGAACGCGACTGGGTGTTCACAGTGGGCGAGTTTCGGGCGCCGATATTGCGCAGCTACGGATTAACCGCGGAGGGACTAAAGCCCAACTGGCCGGAACATATGACGGCGCGGTCGCAGGATTTGGCGCCCGCTTATTTTGATGCGGGCCAGGTCTATTTCGCGCGCGCGGGCACATGGCAGGCCGAAGGGGCGTTTCCGTGGAATGGTGCGGATGCGGTCGTCCTTCCTGCCGAGCGCTGCATCGATATCGATGCGCCCGAAGATCTGGACTTTGCCGAACAACAGTTTCAGAGGCTGTTTCAAAGCTGAATTCGACCGGCAATCTGAAATGCCTTTTCTTGAAAGCGAAGCGCGCTATTTCGCCGCGTAACATCATGGGAAATCTGACATGCTTCGCGCCTTAGCCTACGCCATAGCCGTACTTCTATTGACCGCCCCTTATAACGGCGCGACTGCTCAGGGTCGCCCCGCCGTTGTGGGGGTAGATGAGGTGGATGTGCGGCAAGCCGCTGAAACCGTTGTGGTTTTTGGCGAGGTTGTTGCCGCCAGAGAAAGCTCGGTCGCGGCCCGGGTCGGTGGTCTGGTCAACCAAGTGCTGGTTCAGGCCGGGGACAGCGTGCGCGAGGGCGACGTGATCGCACGGCTTGATCAACAGCTTCTGAGCATCGACCGACAGCAGGCCCTTGCACAGATCGCGATTGCCGAGGCGGGAATTCGTGTTGCTGATGCCCGCCGCGCGCAAGCTCAGCGCGCGTTCGACCGGGCCGAACGGCTGGCCGCGTCCTCAACGATCGCGCGCGGTCAGGTCGAGGATCGCGAAAGCGAGCTTGCGACGAGCCTTGGCGCACTGGCTGAGGCCGAGGCGCGGCTTTTGGCGGCGCGTGTGACGTTGGATCGGGCGGATTACAACCTGACCAATTCCGAAATTGTGGCACCGTTCGACGGAACGGTTCTGTCGGTTGCGACCGAAATTGGGCAGTTCATCACGACCGGGGCAGAGGTGGCATTGCTTTTGGATGACGACCACCTTGAGGTCGAAGCCAACGTGCCGTCCGTTTATGTCGACGCGATCACGGGTGAAAGCGTTGTGCAGGCGCGGACTGATAGCGGCGCAAGTCTTCAACTTACCGTTCGGGCCATTCTTCCCGTTGAATCCAGCGCAACCCGGACGCGGCCCGTGCTGTTCGAAGCGGGCGGAGCCGGGGCCTCGGCCGTGGGCGCATCGGTGACGCTGGATCTGCCGATCAGCGCACCGCGTGAGGTCGTCACGGTGTCGAAGGATGCACTGGTGCAGGCGCGCGGCGGCTGGAGCGTGTTTGTCAATCGGGACGGCAAGGCTGTGCCTGCAACGGTTGAGGTCGGTGTGGCAATCGGCGACCGGCTTGAGGTTCTGTCGGGCCTGCAACCCGGCGACAGTGTCGTTGTGCGCGGCAATGAACGCCTGCGCCCGATGCAGGACATCATGCCCGCGGGAGCTGGGGGACCTCCTGGCGGTGGACGCCCCGGTGCGGGTGGGCCCCCTGCCGAAGGCGCACAGAACGGCGGCGGACGCCCCCCGCAAGGTGAGCAACGCGCCGAAGCGACAAACTGAGGCTGAGCGAAATGAACCTGATCCGTTTCTCCATTGATCGGCCCGTTGCAGTCATAGCGATCGTCTGTATGGCCGTGTTGTTCGGGTTGCTGGCCTTGACCCGTATCCCAATCCAGCTTGCCCCCGATGTGCGCAAGCCCATCGTGGTGGTCAGCACACAATGGCCCGGTGCCGCGCCTGCGGAAGTTGAGCGCGAAATTGTCAATGTTCAGGAGGAGGCGTTCCGCGGGCTTGAAGGCCTTGAGATCATGACCTCGCGCTCGCGGACGGGCGAGGCCTCGGTCACGTTGGAATTCAAGGTTGGCAGTTCGATGAGCGATATCTTGTTGCTCGTCTCCAACCGATTGGACCGCGTGGGCGGGTATCCGGCGGAAGCGGGCGAGCCAACACTTGATACCTCGGGCGCGGATGACAGTCCGATTGCTTGGATCGTCCTGAAACCGACTGAGCGCGCCACTCAGCCGATGCCGCAATACGGCGATTTCGTTACTGACGTCGTGAAAGAGCGGCTTGAGCGGGTCGATGGTGTTTCAACCGTCAACGTTTTCGGGGGTGTATCGCGTGAAATGCAGATCACGATCCTTCCGGAACAGATGGCGCGCTTTGGGCTGACGATTCCGGACGTGATAAACCGCCTGCGGTCAGAAAACGTCTCGGTCTCAGCCGGGAATGTCGAAGAGGGCAAACGCCGCTATGTCGTGCGCGCTGAGGGCAGTCTTGAAACGATCTC
>JABSSC010000054.1:22410-25546 GCA_013214635.1 Paracoccaceae bacterium
AGCGGTGGAAAGCGTCGTTCTGCGGTCGGTTTCGGATGGTGGCGCCTTGGGTCGCGTTCGGGTCGGCGACATCGCGACCGTTGGCTATGGCTACAAAGACAGCAACGCACGCATTCGCTTCCGCGGAGAGCCTGCGCTGGCCTTTAACATTGTGCGTGAACAGGGTGCCAACGTGATCTCGACCATGGAAGAGATCCGGGTGGTTCTGGATGAACTTGCTGCCGGGCCGATCGCGGAGCAGGGACTTGTGATCGAACAGGTCTATGACGAGACGGTCTATATCGAAGGCGCGATTGCGCTGGTGACGCAGAACATCTGGGTGGGCGGTATTCTGGCCGCGTTTGTGCTGCTTCTGTTCCTGCGAAGCCCACGCGCGACGCTCGTCGTATCACTCGCGATCCCGGTCTCGATCGTGGCGACATTCGTGGCGATGGCCGCGACGGGGCGCACACTGAACGTCATATCGCTTGCCGGGATTGCATTTGCAGTCGGCATGATCGTGGACGCAGCGATTGTGGTCTTGGAAAACATCTACCGGTTGCGAGAACAGGGGATGTCTCGCCGCGACGCGGCCTATGAGGGCGCGCGACAGGTTTGGGGCGCGATCCTTGTCTCCGCCCTGACCACCGTGATGGTGTTCATCCCGATCCTGATTATGGAACTCGAGGCTGGTCAGCTCTTCCGTGACATTGCGGTGGCCATCTCGGTTTCCGTGATCCTCTCCTTGGCCGTGGCCGTGACCGTGATCCCGGCGCTCGCAAGCCGGATTTTGAGCACGGGCGAAACCCGACGCCTGTATCTGCCGATCATTGATGATATCGCGCGCGGGTTCAGTTGGCTTGTTCTGGCCTATGTCCGGATGACCGTACGGTTCCGGGCGCTTGGCCTTGTCTGCGTGGCCGCGATTGGGACGGCGGCGACCTTGGCTGCGATCACCTTCCTGCCCAAGCTGGAATACCTGCCGGAAGGCAACCGGAACCTTGTGTTTGGGCTGATCATTCCCCCGCCGGGTTACAACCTCGATACGACCGAAACCATCGCGCAGCGGATTGAGTCTGTCGCCCAGCCCATGTGGGAGGCCGCCCCAGAAACCGAGACCGAAGATGGTGTGCCGTCGCTTCAGAACTTTTTCTTTGTGGCGACGCCGGGCAATTCCTTTGTTGGCGCCAGTACGGTTGACGAGACACGCGTCGGGGAGATCATCCCGATCCTGTCGCGCCCGATCTTCTCAGAGCCCGGAACATTCGGGTTCATGACGCAGCCATCGCTGTTTGGGCGTGGCGTTGGCGGAGCACGCACGATCGAGTTGAACGTGTCGGGTCAGGATTTGAACGATATCCTTGGCGTTGCGGGGCAGGCGGCTGGCATCATCGCCGGGCTTCTGCCGCGAAGCGAAGGGCACCAGTTCCGCCCAATCCCGGGGCTGGAACTTGGCGCACCTGAGGTGCGCCTGATCCCCGACCGGATCCGGCTGGCGGATGCAGGTGTGGGGACCGGGGCGTTGGCCACGACGGTTGACGCTTATAACGATGGTGTGCGGGTCGCTGAGATCACGGTGGGGGCCGAACGGCTTGATTTGACCCTGCGTGGGGACAGCACCGCGCTGGGTGATCTGCGGACACAAGATGTCGGATCCTTCCCGGTTGTCACCCCGTCGGGGCAGATTTTGCCGGTATCGCAACTTGCGGAAGTCCGGGTCACCGCGGGTCCGACCGAAATCCGGCACCGCGATCGGCTGCGCACCGTGACGCTTGAGGTGCGGCCGGCCAATTCGCTGCCATTGGAAGAGGCTGTAGAGTTGCTGGAGACGCAAGTCGTCGGCGCGTTGGAGGAGCGCGGTATGCCACCGGGCGTGCGTCTTTCAGTGTCGGGGACGGCTGATCAGTTGTCCCAGACGTGGAGCGCTATTCAGATCAACCTCGCCCTTGCCTTGATCATCGTCTTCCTTGTGATGGCGGTTCTTTTTGAAAGCTTCCTGTTGCCGCTTGTCATTCTGGTGTCGGTGCCAGTGGCCGCTGCGGGCGGGGTTGCGGGGCTTTACTTGCTCAACCTCTATCAAACGCAACCCATGGATATGCTGACGCTGCTCGGGTTCGTGATCCTCGTGGGGATTGTGGTGAATAACGCGATCCTGATCGTGCACCAGTCTCTTTTGCATCTGCGCGAAGACGGGATGTCACCGGTGGACGCAATTGAGGAAGCGACGCGCAATCGGATCCGCCCGATCTTTATGTCGACGCTCACGTCCGTCTGCGGAATGCTGCCGCTGGTTCTGTTCCCCGGCGCGGGTTCCGAACTCTACCGTGGATTGGGTGCGGTCGTTGTGGGTGGGCTGTCCATGTCGGCCTTTCTTACCCTTCTGACGGTACCTCCGCTTCTGCGTCTGTGCCTGTTCGAGAGTCCCAAAAGTAAGCCCTCTGCTGCCATCGCATCCCCGGCAGAGTAGGGGGAGGCAGACCCGGCGATTGTCGCCGGGTCAGTAACGCTCTGATTGCATTAAAAGTATTCCCGAAACGCTCTTAGAGCGTTTACAGTTGCTTAATATTGGTTACTGTCAAACGTAACTTTTTAAGATGGCCGTTAAGGCCAGTAATTGCGGCGGGGGATGTTCCGATGACAGTCTATGCAGTTCAGGCGTTTTACCTTTCATTTGATCCGTTTGACGCAAAAAAGTTAAATGCCGAGCTTCGCTTCGAAGTTGATAACTCAATTACTTCAATTGATTATTCGATCGATCCCGGCGGAGACAGCATCGACTTTCCTGATATCGGAACAGCTCAAGCAGCTATCGATACGTTGGAAGACGGGTCTTTCGATTTCTTCTCGGACCTCGACGTTCTCTTCCCTGAAGATGAGTCGGAAGTTATCAAAATCACCTACAATGTGCAGGGGCAGGGAGTTACCGAAACCGGCCACGTTATTGCGCTGAACGAAGGCGACGAGAGCTTCGTCATCGTGATTGGTGGCGATCTGACAAACTTCTTCGCCTTGGATATCGGCGATATCAAAGATGAAATTGATGGCCTTGGCACAACGACGATCGGGCCTCCAGACGCGGCATTTGCTCCAGCAGCAGAAATTCCATTGTCCAGTGGAAGCACGAACTTCGTGACCGGTGCGTTCGACGTCAACAATT
>JABSSC010000055.1:0-20741 GCA_013214635.1 Paracoccaceae bacterium
GGATTGGGCCAATTCGGAACCTTGCCCCGGATTGGGAAAGCTGGCACCGCGAGAAAGACTTTCCCATGGGACTTGCCCTATCGGCCAGTTTGGTTGCCTATCTGGCGCTGGGTGCATTCGGGCGGCTCTGACCTGAACCTGACAACATTTCGTTCCCTATTTGGCCACAATGCTTTGGCACGGTTTGCCCAACTATGGATTGGCTTGCCTGCTTTGCTATTGATTTCAACAGGTTGGCCGTGGTGACGGAGCAGCGCCCATGAACATGCAGACGGCCAGCGTTATGGCCCCACCGGCCCCCAAAAGCCTGGAGGAGATGCAACTCCCCATCGTGATGATGCGGGACATCCTGCTTAAGACGATTTTCCGTATGAACCTTGAAATGGTCACGGAACTTTCGAAAGCGATTTGTTTGCCCGTGCCGGTGACACAAGAGCTTGTCGACCTTGCCCGCAGCCAGAAACTGGTCGAAGCAACAGGTACACTTCACGCCAATTCCGGCGGTGAGATGGGCTATCAGTTGACCGATAGCGGTAAGGCGCGGGCGCTCGATGCACTGTCGCAATCTGAATACTACGGCGCGATGCCGGTGCCGCTTGAGGTCTACAAAGAGCAGGTCAAGCGCCAGTCGATCCGCAACATCCAGATCACGCGCAAGCAGCTGACCGATGCGATGGGGCACTTGATCCTTCCTACAGAACTTCTCGATCACCTTGGCCCTGCCGTGGGTTCGGGCCGATCCATTCTGATGTACGGCCCACCGGGAAACGGTAAGTCGTCGATCTCAAACGGGATCCGGGATGCGTTGGGTGACAAAATATACGTACCTCGCGCTATTGAATACTCAGGTCAGGTGATCACGGTTTACGACCCGATCGTGCACTCTGCCGCTGAAGCGCAAGAGGACGATCCCAACTCGTTGCGCCGGACATCAAACCGGTTCGACACGCGCTATGTTCGCTGTGAACGCCCGACGGTTGTGACCGGCGGTGAATTGACGCTCGACATGCTTGACCTGAACTATAACCCGACTGCGCGGACCTATCAGGCGCCGCTTCAGCTCAAGTCGACCGGTGGCGTTTTCATCGTAGACGACCTTGGCCGTCAGGAAGAACCACCACAGGCCCTGATCAACCGTTGGATTGTTCCGTTGGAGGAATCCAAGGATATTCTCGCCCTGCAATCAGGTGAGAAGTTCACGGTGCCGTTTGACACTCTGGTGATCTTTTCGACCAACTTCCATCCGAATGAGATCTTCGACAAAGCGGCCCTGCGTCGTATCTTCTTTAAGATCAAAATCGATGGGCCGGTTCAGGAAGACTATCTCAAGATCTTCGCCCTCGTAGCGCGTAAGAAGAAGATGGCGCTTGATGAGCGGACGTTGGTGTACCTCATGAAAGAGAAATACCCCACGATCGACAACGTCTACGCGAACTATCAACCAGTGTTCCTGATCGATCAGATGATCGCCATTTGCGACTTTGAGGGCATCCCCTATCAAATGTCGCCGGAGCTGATTGATCGTGCATGGGCGAATATGTTCGTCAAGGAAGAGACGATCGTTCACTAAGTCGGACCGCGGCCCCTCACCGGGGCCGCAATGCCTTCGGCGAAGGTATTTTTTGACCAATGAAGTGGTGCCGTCGCCGCCCCTGCCCTAGGTTGGCGGTATGGCCGAGCTTCCTTCCACGTTTCATGACTGGTTTTTTGCGCGCGGGTGGTCCGTCCATCCGCACCAACAAGCCATGCTCGACCGCGCGGGCGATCCCGCCTTGTTGCTTATTGCGCCCACTGGCGGCGGCAAAACGCTGGCGGGTTTTTTGCCGACCCTCGCCGAGCTGGCATCCGCACCACGCAACGGTCTCCACACGCTATACGTCTCGCCGCTCAAGGCGCTGGCCACCGACATTAAGCGCAACCTGCGCACACCCGTCGACGAGATGGGGTTGGACATCAGGATTGAAGATCGCACAGGCGACACATCGGCCACGCAGAAGAAACGCCAGCGTGCCGATCCGCCACATATCCTGCTCACGACACCCGAAAGCCTTGCACTGCTGACGTCTTATGAGGACGCCCCCCGTATGTTTGCCGGGCTTGAGCGGATCGTCATTGATGAGGTTCACGCGCTTGCAGAGTCGAAACGTGGGGATCAGTTGATGCTTGCTGTGTCGCGCCTGCAGGCCATGTGCCCCGGATTGCGGCGCGTGGGGCTCTCTGCCACGGTCGAAGACCCCAGCGCAATCGCAACGATGATGGCCCGCCATCCTGATGCCTGCGAAATACTTCACGCCGATCCGGGACCGCTTCCCGATATTGCCATGTTGGAAACCGACGAGAGGCCGCCTTGGGCCGGCGGCGGTGGCGCTTATGCCATTCCGGCCGTGTTGGACGCGGTCAAGGCACATAAAACGACGCTGATCTTTCACAACACCCGCGCGCAAGCTGAGATATTCTTTCACAAACTCTGGCTTGCCAACGAAGACGATCTTCCAATTGGCATTCACCACGGCAGCCTTGCGCGCGAGCAGCGAGAGAAGGTCGAGGCCGCGATGGTGCGTGGGGATTTGCGGGCGATTGTGTGCACAGGCTCTCTCGATTTGGGGATCGATTGGGGCGATGTGGATCTGGTGATCCAGGTCGGCGCGCCAAAGAACGTCAAACGCCTGGTTCAACGCATCGGGCGCGCCAATCACCGCTACAACGCGCCGTCCAAGGCACTGCTCGTACCAGCCAACAGGTTTGAAGTTGTCGAGTGCATTGCCGCGCTCGAGGCCGTGAAGGCGCATGATTTGGACGGGGACCCACGCGGTCCCGGACCGCGCGATGTGCTGTGCCAGCATATTCTTATCCGGGCATGCGCCGGACCTTTTGATGCGGACGCGCTTTTTGCCGAAGTGCGCAGCGTCGGGGCCTATGCCACACTTCCGCGCGAGGCATTCGAGGCCTGTCTCGATATGGTCGCAACCGGTGGCTACGCGTTGCGTGCCTATGATCGTTGGCAACGCCTAAAGCAGGGTGCCGATGGCCTTTGGCACCTCCGAGATCCGCGGGCTGCGCAACGCATTCGCATGAATATCGGAACTATTCAGGATACCGACACGCTTAAGGTACGCCTGAAAAACCGTGCGGGTGGCAAACCGCTGGGCGAGGTTGAAGAAGGGTTTGCCGCCACACTTAGTCCGGGGGACACGTTCCTTATCGGCGGTCAGATTGTCCGCTATGAAGGGCTGCGAGAGATGACGGTTGAGGTCACGCGGCGCGCCGACAAGACGCCCAAAATCGCAACCTTTCTGGGCACCAAATTCGCGACCTCGACTCAGCTTTCGGCGCGCATTCTTGAGATGCTCAAGCAGCCAAATTGGCCAGAACTACCCGGTCATACTGCAGACTGGCTCGCCCTCCAGCGTGAGGTCAGCCAGATGCCCCGCGTGGACCGGTTGCTGATCGAAAGTTTCCCTCATGATGGGCGCGAGCAGACGGTTGTGTACGGTTTTGCGGGTCGCAATGCCATGCAAACGCTGGGCCTTTTGATTACGGCGCGGATGGAGGCCTTGGGGCTGAACCCTATGGGCTTCGTCTCTACCGATTATGCCGTTCTTATCTGGGGGTTGGATCGGATCGTCGATCCCGCACCGCTCTTTGACGCGGATGACCTGCGAGACGCGTTTGAGACGTGGCTGGCCGGAAACGCTGTGATGAAGCGGACTTTCCGCGCCTCGGCCACCATCGCGGGTCTTCTGGAAAGAAACACACCGCAAGCCCGGAAATCCGGACGGCAGGCGACGTTCTCATCCGATATTCTCTATGACACGCTCCACAAATACGACCCCGATCACGTGATGATGCAGATCACACGGGACGAAGCGCTGAAAGGCTTGGTCGACTTTGGACGCATTGAAGAGATGCTGGCGCGAACTCAGGGTCGCGTTGATCACGTGATCCTGCCGCGCGTTACCCCCCTTGCCGCGCCTCTTTTCCTCGAACCCGGTCGTGTTCCGATCCAAGGGCTGGCAAACGAGCGCCTTTTGGCGGAAGAAGCAGAGCGACTTTTGGGAACCGCTGGCTTGGCCGAGCCCCCCAAACGTGAGTGGCGCGTGCCCTACTGACTTGCTTTTTGCGGTCAAATGCGGGACGAACGAAACATGAACGAAAAGACCGTCACGCTGGCCGGGCAAACGCTCGCTTTGCGACCTTCTGGTGCGCTGTTCTGGCCTGAGCAGAGCTTGCTTTGCGTGTCAGACCTGCATCTGGGCAAGTCAGAACGCATAGCGCGTCGTGGTGGGGCGCTGCTGCCGCCTTATGAGACACATGATACGCTTACTCGTCTCGATGAGGAATTGACCCAAACCGGCGCGCGTTCCGTGATCTGCCTAGGGGACAGTTTTGATGACATCGCTGCTGCCGAAAGCCTGACCGAGGAAGAGACGCTTTGGATCGCGCGTATGCAAGCAGGGCGGGATTGGGTCTGGGTCGAGGGCAATCATGATCCGGGACCTGTGGATTTTGGTGGGAGCCACAAGTCCGAAGTCGAAATTGAAGACCTGATTTTTCGCCACATCGCGACCACCGATGGTGTCGGAGAGTTATCAGGGCATTTTCACCCCAAGGCGCGTTTCGTCGCGCGGGGACGGATGATCTCGCGTCCCTGTTTTCTGTTGGATGACCGGCGGCTCATGCTGCCGTCCTTTGGCACCTATACCGGTGGATTGTGCTGGACCGACCGCGCATTCGCAGCGCTCTTCCCCCGTGGCGGGCGTGCATATCTGACCGGAAAAACGGTCACCGAGGTTCCGATGCCTGTCGCACAGGCCGCAGAATGACCCTGGAGCGTGTTCATGCTAGCTTTGATGCGCAGTCTATGATGACGACGCTCGGGGCAGAAATAATCCATTTGGACGATGGCGTTTGTCACATCGCCGCGCCCATCTTGCCAGGTAGTCTGCAACAGCAGGGCTTTGGCCACGCCGCCCTCACATTCGCGATTGGCGACAGCGCGGCCGGGTACGCCGCCCTGACCAAGATGCCCGCCACTCAAGAGGTGATGACAGCCGAAATCAAAATCAATCTGATCGCACCCGCCGCAGGTGACCGATTGGTCGCGGAAGGCCGCGTTGAGAAACCCGGACGACGGCTGATCGTGGTGACAGCAGATGTCTTTGCCGAACAAGGCGCAGCGCGCAAGAAAATCGCACTGCTTCAGGGCACCATGATCCCGGTGGACCTTTAGAACTCAGGCGCTTCAAAGCCCGCAGCTTTGTGGCTTCCGTCACAGTAGGGCTTGTTCTTCGACTGACCGCAGCGGCACAGAAAAGCGCTTTTGGTAACGTTGAGCCTGTGACCCGTTCCAGATGTAATCTCGACAGCGCCTTTCACTTGGACCGGCCCGTTCTCGAACCCTGTCACGACCACTGGTCCGCCAACCTCATCGGTGCCCGGATCACCCTCTTTCGCGGGTGGCTCGCCGGTCGCTTCAAACCCAGCGTCGACATGCGCATAATCACAGAAAGGTTTGTTCTTGGATTCGCCGCACCGACACAGTGTGACGCGGGTCATTTTCTCGCCCGCAATCTCAAGATCGCCTGCGATTGAGATTGGCCCGTTTTCCAGAACTGCGGCACGGTTCAGGATCGGTGGGGCCTCATCCAGACCGCCATCCAGCTTCTTGAACGTCAAAGCCCCCGATGGGCATGTCCGGATCATCGCGGCAATCTCTTCCGCCGGCGCAGCATCTGGATCAACCCAGGGACGACGCGCAGGGTCAAAAACTTGCGGCAGTTTCAGAAAACAGTTTCTGGCGTGGATGCACCGGGACATATCGAAAGAGATTTCGATATCCTGACCGGCGTAGCTGCGGGGTTTTCCCATGGCTTCGCTCCTTGCTGGCTATGCCTAGGAAAGAGCGCCGCAAGGGGTCGCGTCAAGCGGTAAGGCCCTCTGGTTCGTCCACACCGTTGGCGCGACAGGCTGCCGTGACCGTATTGGCAAGCAGGCAGGCAATTGTCATCGGACCAACCCCGCCCGGAACCGGCGTGATCGCCCCCGCAACCTCAACTGCCGAGGCAAAATCCACATCGCCGACCAGCTTGGTTTTCTCGCCGTTGGGCACGCGATTGATGCCGACGTCGATCACGGTCGCGCCGGGTTTGATCCAATCACCCGGCACCATCTCAGGGCGGCCCACAGCCGCAACAACGATATCGGCACCGCGCACAACATCCGGGAGATCCTTTGTCCGGCTATGCGCGATCGTCACTGTCGCGCTATCGCCCAGCAACAGCTGCGCCATCGGTTTGCCCACGATGTTCGACCGCCCAATCACCACAGCGTTGAGCCCGCTCAGGCTGCCATAGTGATCGCGAAGCATCATCAAGCACCCAAGCGGCGTGCACGGCACCATAGATTTCTGCCCAGTACCCAGCAAACCCACGTTTGAAATATGGAACCCGTCCACATCTTTGGCCGGATCGATCGAGTTAATCACGAGATCGCTGTCCAGATGATCCGGCAGCGGCAGTTGCACCAAAATCCCGTGAACGGACGGATCGTTGTTCAGCCTATCGACCAGTGCCAAAAGATCCGCCTCGGACGTGTCTGCATCAAGGCGATGCTCGAAAGAGGCCATACCAACCTCGACCGTCTGTTTGCCTTTGTTGCGGACATAGACTTGGCTTGCTGGGTCTTCGCCCACCAACACGACCGCAAGGCCGGGTGTGATGTCATGATCTGCTTTCAGGCGCGCGACATGTGCAGCAACTTTTTCCCGAATGGAGGCAGCAAAGGCTTTCCCGTCGATAAGTATGGCGGTCATTCTTTGTCCTCTCTCAAACTGTCCGGGCCGAGTTTGTTTTCTTCACGCGCGATGGACCAATCAATCAAACGACGCCACAGTTTTTCGACCAAATCAGGCGGCAAACCATAGGTTTCTGCATGGGCACGCACGTTGGTGACAACCTCTTCAACGCGGGGCGTGATGCGCGCGGGCAGGTCAATCTCTGCTTTGATCTCAGCCGCGCGATCAATGTACTTCGCGCGTTCCGCAAATAGCCGCACGAGGTCGTCATCGATCTGGTCGATGCCGGCCCTGATATCGGCCATATCCACGCAGTCCTGAGGTTTTTTCATCTCTGTCTCCGGCGTCTGTTCCGGCGCCTTGGTATCGCGCTGCCGGCACCCCGGCAACGCGACATCCGGTCAGAACAGCCCTTCGATTTGGCCATCTTCATTCAGGTGGATTGCTTCCGCCGACGGCACGCGCGGCAGACCCGGCATCGTCATGATCTCACCGCAGACGGCCACGATGAAACCCGCGCCCGCGCTGAGGCGCACTTCGCGCACCGGCACTGAATGGCCGGTGGGCGCGCCCCGCAGATTGGGGTCGGTCGAGAACGAATACTGCGTCTTGGCCATACAAACCGGCAGATCGCCATATCCCTGCTCTTCCCAAAGCTTCAGCTGATCACGGATCTTCTTATCCATCAACGCTTCATCCGCGCGGTAGATGCGCTTGCAGATCGTTTGGATCTTATCTGCCAGCGACATCTCATCGGGATAGATGGGGGTGAAGTTCGCGGTGTCTGCATCGGCCAGTTCGGCAACCTTGGTCGCCAGATCGGCAGAGCCTTCTGAGCCCAATTCCCAATGCCGCGACAGGATCGCTTCGGCACCTTGCGTGGCGACATAATCTTTGACGGCTTGGATTTCCGCGTCTGTGTCCGTGACGAAATGGTTGATGGCAACCACGACCGGGACGCCGAAGGATTTGAGGTTCTCGATGTGTCGGCCCAAATTCGGGCAACCGCTCTTAACAGCTTCAACGTTTTCCGCGCCCAAGTCAGCCTTGGCGACGCCGCCGTTCATTTTCATCGCGCGGACCGTCGCAACGCACACGACGACGGAGGGGCTAAGCCCGGCTTTGCGGCACTTGATGTTCATGAACTTCTCAGCACCGAGGTCAGCCCCAAAGCCAGCCTCAGTGACGACGTAATCTGCCAGCTTGAGCGCCGTGGTCGTTGCGATGACCGAGTTACAGCCGTGGGCGATATTGGCGAACGGCCCGCCGTGCACAAAGGCGGGGTTGTTTTCCAGCGTCTGAACAAGGTTCGGCTGCATCGCGTCCTTGAGCAGTACGGTCATCGCGCCATCAGCCTTGATGTCGCGCGCAAAGACGGGCGACCGATCGCGACGGTAGGCAACAATCATATCGCCCAGACGCTTCTGAAGGTCTTTGAGGTCCTTGGCGAGGCACAGGATCGCCATCACTTCTGAGGCCACGGTGATGTCAAAACCCGCCTCACGGGGGAAACCATTGGCCACACCGCCCAAAGACGCCGTGATCTGACGCAGGGCGCGGTCATTCATATCAACCACGCGGCGCCAGACGACGCGGCGTGTATCGATCTCAAGCTCATTGCCCCAATAGATGTGGTTGTCGATCATTGCACTCAGCAGAGAATGGGCGCTTGTGATCGCGTGGAAGTCGCCGGTGAAATGGAGGTTCATTTCTTCCATCGGAACGATCTGCGCATAGCCGCCACCGGCCGCCCCGCCCTTCATGCCGAAATTCGGACCCAGCGACGCCTCGCGAATACAGATGGCCGCATTCTTTCCGATGCGGTTCAATCCGTCGCCCAGACCCACGGTCGTCGTCGTCTTCCCCTCGCCCGCTGGCGTGGGGTTGATTGCTGTCACAAGGATCAACTTACCGTTGCCGCGGTCCTGCACCGAATTGATGAAGTCCTGGCTGACCTTTGCTTTGTCATGGCCATAGGGAAGCAAGTCGTCCGAGCCGATGCCCAGCTTGGCGCCGATCTCTTGTATCGGGCGTTTCTTGGCCTCGCGGGCAATTTCGATGTCGGATTTGTAGCTCATTGGTCCCTATCTCCCTGACCGCGGGCGGCACCCGCTGAATCGCGTATAAGGCCGTATGCCGCGGCACACAGTATCGATTCCGACATACTGAGGGGCGAATTCGCCCTGTCCCGTTTCCGGAACGAAACGCACGCGGTTTATCCGAGACGCGCGGCCTCCATATGCGCCCACGCGGGCTGATCAGGGATGTGAAGCGTCAAAGTATCGCCGAGCGACAACCGCCCCTCGCGCTCAACCCATGCCGTCACACCACGCTTTCCCTTCGCAGCCGCCTTGAACCCTTTGCCATGACCGGGATGCGCGGTTTCGAGGCTTTTCGCGGGGAACTGACAGGGACGATTTTCCATGTCGACCGTCAGGGACACCCCTGATGGCCCCGTCAACCGCGACGATGGCGGAAGGTGGGTAAAGTCCGGCAAGCCACGGACGACAACGGTTGCGCCAAGCCTTGCGGGATCAACCTGATCCAATTCCAGCGTCGCGGCAATCTCTTCAAGTTCCTCCGCGCTTACAATCGAAAGCTGGCGGGTATTCCTGATCTCGGTTCCAACCGCATATTGCGACTTTACCCGACTGCAGGACGCACGCGTCAGACCTGAATGGAACGCCCCGCCCACACCCGCGAATGTCAGATCGAGCGCATTTGCCGTCTCACTCAGCAAATCCTTGCGATCATCGTTCTGGACGGCTCCAAGCCAGACGACTTCGGCTGTGAAACTTGTCTTCATCAATGCAGGCATGGCGACACTCCCTTTCGCGTGCAGCTTGCTCAGGAATGGTGCGGCTACAAGCAAAAAAGCCCCGCTTTTACGGCAGGGCTTTTTGATTGTGCATGTTCCGGGTCAGGCGGTTGGCTCTGGCTCCATCCCGCCACCGTCGTTCTTGGGACGCGGACGCGTCTTCGGAATGGCGGTCACAGACGGCGTATTGCCCTGATCCGGCGTGTCGTCTTCATCGTCGCCCCGGTTCAGCGGCTCGCCCGCGATGACCTTGGTGATCTCAGAACCGGTGAGCGTTTCATACTCCAACAGGCCTTGGGCAAGACGCTCAAGATCATCGGCCTTTTCGGTCAGGATGCGCTTGGCTGTCTCATAGCCTTCGTCGACGATCTCTTTCACCGTGGCGTCGATGCGCTTCTGCATCTCTTCCGAGTGCGCCGTGCCGCCGCCGTAGGCACCTAGATAAGACTGCTGTTCGTTGGCATAGTCGATATACCCAAGCTCTTCGGCGAAGCCGAATTGCGTCACCATCGCGCGAGCAATTTTTGAGACCTGTTGGATGTCCGATGCTGCACCCGACGTCACATTCTCTGGCCCAAAGACAAGCTCTTCCGCCACGCGCCCGCCCATCGCCATGGCGATCTTGGACTTGTACTTCAGAAGCGATACCGACAGCTGATCCCGCTCAGGCAGTGAAAGCACCAGACCCAAGGCCCGACCACGTGGAATAATCGTGGCTTTGTGGATCGGGTCGTGCTGCGGCACATTCAGGCCTACAACTGCGTGCCCCGCCTCGTGATATGCGGTCAGCTTCTTCTCGTCCTCGGTCATGACCATGGACCGGCGTTCCGAGCCCATCATGACCTTATCCTTAGCGTTCTCGAAGTCTTCCATCGTCACGAAACGGCGTCCAACGCGTGCCGCCATGAGTGCAGCTTCGTTCACGAGATTCGCCAGATCGGCACCGGAGAACCCGGGCGTACCGCGCGCAATGATGCGCAGATCGACATCGGGGCCAAGCGGCACCTTGCGTGCGTGCACGCCGAGGATCTTGTCGCGGCCTTTGATGTCTGGGTTCGGCACTTGAACCTGACGGTCGAAGCGGCCCGGACGCAGAAGCGCAGGGTCCAGAACGTCGGGGCGGTTCGTTGCAGCGACGATGATGATACCTTCATTGGCTTCAAAGCCGTCCATCTCAACCAGAAGCTGGTTCAGTGTCTGTTCGCGTTCGTCGTTGCCGCCGCCATAGCCAACGCCACGGCTCCGACCCACGGCGTCAATCTCGTCGATAAAGACGATACACGGTGCGTTTTTCTTAGCCTGTTCGAACATGTCGCGGACCCGGCTTGCGCCAACACCCACGAACATTTCAACAAAGTCCGAGCCGGAAATTGTGAAGAACGGAACACCGGCTTCACCCGCAATTGCGCGCGCCAGAAGCGTCTTACCAGTACCCGGAGGGCCAACAAGGAGCGCGCCCTTGGGGATCTTACCACCAAGGCGCGAGAATTTCTGTGGGTTCCGCAGAAACTCAACGATCTCTTCGAGTTCTTCTTTGGCTTCGTCGATGCCTGCGACATCGTCAAACGTTACGCGGCCATGCTTCTCGGTGAGCAGTTTCGCACGGCTTTTGCCAAAGCCCATCGCGCCGCCGCGGCCACCGCCTTGCATGCGGTTCATGAAGTAGATCCAGACACCGATCAAGATGATGAACGGCAAGAACGTCATCAGAACGGTCGTAAAGCCAGACTGTTCCTGCGGCTTCACGCTGACTGTGACGTCGTTGTCGATCAGACGCTGTGTGGTGTCCGTGTCGGCGGGTTGGATCGTGACGAACTCATTGCCATCCCGGTCGCGGAAGAGAACCCGTTCGCCATCAAGCGTGACTTGGCTGACATCGCCCGCGTCGACCGCCTCGACGAATTCCGAATAGCTGATCGAGCGCGAAGAAATCGTCGACTGACCGCCGCTGAAAAGATTGAAAAGCGCCAGGATCAGAAGGAAGAGAACGACCCAAAAGGCGATGTTACGTGCGTTGCCCAAGGCAAACTCCTGTCAAACAGTGCAGGGGACGCGCCACTATACGGCGCGCGGTTGGAAAACTAAATAGCCATTGCCTGTGTATGTTCAATGCACAAATGCTTGCGACACGAAGTCCTGCAGCGTTGGCGATTGCACGGCATATCCGCCCGAAAACCCAGCAAGTGGTGCAGAAACAAGCGTTTGGCCCCTCCAGACCGCCGGACTGGCTATCAGCGTGTCGCGCGGGAAACCTGTGTCGCGCCAGGTATCCAGCGCCTTGATTCCCTCGCCCAAGACCGCAACATGCACATCGCCGTCTCTGGGGCCTGTCACGGTCCAGCGTCCGTCCCATCGCGAATTTGGCTTGGATCGCACGTCTTTCACGGCGTTTTGTTCGCGTCCAATTCGAATGCTCTGATCAGTGATCGAGACCAAGCATCCATTGATCGTGTGCCGGTTGCCTGCGGCGATTTGCGACTCCAACTCGGCCACAGCTGAGGCGCGGGGTGGATACTCCGTTTGACCGACCCAACGTAGTGCAGCCACCAAAATGCGACGTCGGAGTTCCGTCGGCATAACGTCGGAGTTTCGTCGGAGTATGACGTCCCCTCCGTCGACCGCCGCACTCGAAAGAGCGTCTTGCCGGGCAACCTCATCCAGCGCCGCACGCGCCTCTCGCAACGCCTTGGCGCTGGTGGCGATGGCGTCGGTATCAATCTCCAGTGGTTTCAACGCCCCCAAAGCGGCGCGCGCGCGGACCCGCATGAACCGCGCATCGTCGTTGGTAGGATCATCCGCCCAGCGCAGATCGTTTGCGCGAAGATAGGTGCGCAAGTCCTCACGGCGGGCAGTCAGAAGCGGGCGCAGCCAAACGCAACCATGCCGTTCAAACCGCGGCGCCATCGCAGACAATCCGTCAAGCCCCGATGCTCGCCCCAAACGCATCAAAAAGGTTTCAGCGAGATCATCCTTGGTGTGTCCAAGTGCAACCGCTTCGACACCTGCAGCGTTGGCCCATTCCGCGATCAAGCGATACCGGGCCTGCCGGGCCCCGTCTTGCAGGTTGCCGCTGTGCGACCGACCTTCCCAGGCCAAGACTTCATGGCGCAGGTTTGCCGCGCTACAAACTGCAGCCGCAAGTGCAATCTCGGCCTCCACCCCGTCGCGCAATCCATGATCGACCGTGACCACCGACAGCCTCACATCCGTCGATGAGAAGGCGCGGGTGGCCAGAGACAGCAACGCCATGCTGTCCCCGCCGCCAGAGACGGCCAGACCAAGATGCCGCGTGCCCGCAGGTAGCGCGGCGCGAAGATCGTCGATCCAGTCAGGATGCGGTGTGTCGGACATGGCCTGACCGCTTAGAGGCAGCCGAGCGTCGACCTTACGTTTTCGGCCTGTATCGAGGCGGGGGAGGACGGGAACCGCGTGGACACTTCACCCAAGGTCAGACACGCCTGATCACCTTTGCCAATGCGTTCCAGCGACAGGCCCAGTTCCAACAACGCATCCGGTGCACGCGCACTTTCGGGGGACCCCGAAAAGCTATCGAGAAAGGCGCGCGCCGCCGCGGTGTTCAGACCCAACTGCGTCAGCGCCTGACCGCGATAGTAATGCGCGTCCCCGGTCAAGGGACCGGCTGTATAGGTCTCAGTAAAGATCTGGAACTGATCCGCCGCGGCCTGAAAATCGCCCGCGTCATAGGCGGCGAGAGCACGGTCGAAATCGCCTTGCTCACCCACAGCCATCTGACCGCCGGTTTGCGGCGTTGCGGGGACTGCAGGTGTGATCACCTCAAGGTCTTCACCGCCCAAGGTCGTCGTTTCGCCCAATTCGCTCAGGTCACCGCCTTCAAGCTCGACCAGACGAAATTCCAAATCACCGATCCGGTTGGTTCCATCGCGCACGATGCGGTTGATGCGGTTCTCAAGCTCTTCGGTCTTTGAGGTCAGGCGTTGCACCTCGCCCTCAATGGCAACCAAACGGTCCAGCACGCTGGTTCCTGCCAGATTGGTTGCCGCACCGCCGGTGGTGTTAAGCTCCTGATTAAGGCGCTGTACTTCGACATAAAGCACCGAGAGTTGCTGACGGATATCGGCAAGGCTCTCTTCCCGGTTTTGAGCCGCGACCGAGGTCGCAAGCCCAATCAGGACGAACGCGGAAATCAGGATACGCACAACACTACCTCCGAAAAAGATGTCAGAAACCGGCGCCACCGCCAGCCTGAACAACCGTCACAGCGCGACGGTTTTGGTTATAGCAAGATTCCGATGAACACACGGCAACCGGGCGTTCTTTGCCGAACGGCACCGTGGACAGGCGGTTCGACGCCACGCCGCGCGAAATCAGATAGTCAGATACGGCATTCGCACGGCTTGCCGACAACGCGATATTGTATTCACGCGTGCCGCGTTCGTCGGCATGGCCTTCGATAAGTGCCGAGAATTCACCGTTGTCCGCCAGCCAACCGGCCTGAGCGTTCAGTGTCTGTTGTGCCGCCTCGGTCAGTGTGGACTGATCCACCTCGAAGAAGACGCGGTCGCCGATGGTCTGCTGAAAGTATGCGGGCGATGTCGGATCACCTGCCGCGCCAGCCCCTGCGCCTGCCCCGGCACCGCTTCCGTCGCTAAACCGGTCAGCATTTGTACAGGCCGACAAGAGCGCGACGCCTGCCACCGCGATTATTGCTTTGAAATTCATATCAACCACCCGAATTCTTTTTGCCTTTGGAGAAGAGTAGCACCAACGCGTGCCATTGAAAACGCACGGACTATTGCAAGAGCGGCGACCACGCAGGATCGGAAGCTGGTCCAGGCGTCGGCACGCGTTTGAGATTGCGACCAGAGACATCGACCGAGAATAGGGCCGGTGCGCCCGACGCCCCTTGGGTTTCGCGCGTGAACATGATGACGCGGCCATTTGGCGACCATGTGGGACCCTCATCGAGGAAGGACGCGGTCAAGAGCCGCTCACCACTGCCATCCACGCGGATGACGCCGATGTGGAAGCGTCCCTGGTTCTGTTTGGTAAACGCAATCAGGTCGCCTCGTGGTGACCAGACGGGCGTGCCATAGCGACCCTGACCAAAGCTGATCCGCCGCGCCTCACCCCCCGTTGCCGGCATAATATAGAGTTGCTGGCTCCCTGATCGGTCGCTTTCAAAGACGATCTGGCGTCCGTCGGGGGAATAGCTGGGCGCAGTATCAATTGCCGGAGACGAGGTCAGGCGCGTGCGCTGCCCGGTATTGACGTCAAAGCGATAGAGATCGGTGTTACCACCCTGCGATTGGGAATAGATCAGCGACCGGCCATCAGGCGCATAGCGCGGCGAGAACGTCACGGCATCCGAAGACAGGTTCAGCGCGCGCGGGCTGACATTGGCCACGTTCAGTTCAAAGACCGTGGGACGGCCCGTTTCATAGCTGGTGTAAAGCACGCGGTCGCCCGCGGTGCTGATGCGCGGGGCGAGCACGAGAGCATTGTTCCCTGTCAGGAACTGCACGTTTGCGCCGTCGTAATCCATGATGGCGAGCCGTTTCGCGCGGTTGGCCTTGTCCCCGCTTTCGCTCACGAACACCACGCGACTGTCGAAATAGCCGGATTCGCCGGTGATCCGGCTATAGACCTGATCGGCAACCTTGTGCGCCATGCGCCGCCATGTGTCTTGGGTTCCCCCGAATTGGAGGCCTTCGCCCAAAGGCGCTTCGGAGAAGACGTCGAAGAGGCGGAATTTGACCGTCATCTGCCCGCCAGACCCTACACCGACCGACCCGGTGATCAGGGCCTGCGCGTTGATCGCTTTCCAATCCGCAAATTGGACGGGGGCGTTGAAATTTGTAACCTCAGAGATATGCGCAGAGGCCGGGATTTCGCGGAAAAGACCAGTGCCTGTGAGGTCAGCCGCGATAACCTGACTGACTTGGCGCGCCAATTGGGCCGCGGCGGGACTTTCAGCGATGAATTCAGGGATGGCGAAGGGCAGCGGTTCGATCACGCCTTCGGTGATCCGAATTCTGAGCGGCCCCTGATTGCTCTGCGCCTCGACAGCCGGGACCGGCGTCAAAAGTGCGAGTGTCAGGAGTACGGAAAGGAGCCGGAAAAAAGTCATCGTCCCATCTCTTCAATGCTGAAGGTGATTTCCACTTCCCGCCACTGTTCATACTTTTCGGCGGGAAGGTCAAAGCCAGAGGCGCCACAACGCAGAATTGCGCGTCTTGCCGCCTCATATGCAGCGCGCACCGCTGCGTCAGAGCCATCAGAGGCGCGCACTTGGCGCATACTGCCGTTGATGACTTTGCCGTCAGGATCAAGTTCGAATGCCCAGACGACCTCAACCTCGGCGGCTTCGGAACCGATATCGACAACCCAGCAGCGCTGCACCGAGAGGCGGAACGCGTCTTCTTCTGCGGCGGTCATGGGTGTGCCGCGCACGCGCTGGGCCGGTTGGGCCGAGGTCTGACCCGTTGCGACAGCCGCCACGGCGGCATCGCGCGCCGCTTCGGGGTCGACGCTCATCAGTGGCTCAACGGGATCTTCGGGGGTGTCCTCGGTCGCCTCTGTAACTTGCGTCTGCGGTGCGGGGCGCGACCGGGGACGCTGGGACCGTTCGGGGGCCAGTTCCAGCTGTTCGTCGGCTTCGGTCACCAGATCCGTTGTCGCCTCTTCCGGGGCCTGTGCTTCGCTTTCCTCTTCCACCTCGGCCAATTCCGGCGCGTCGGTTGAAATGTCGGGCAATGCATCCGGGCCGATGGCCACGTCTGGCGGAGGTGCCGGGGCCGCCTCGGGCGCGACGCGCGGCGCAGGCGCGGGTGCACCGTCCGGGATTACAGGGACAAGTTCCGCCCCATCCTGGACCAAATCCAACACTGGAGCGGAATCAAGGACATTCGTCTCAAGCGCGTCTGGCGTTTCAGGTATGTTCGGCGCAAGTGGAGGTGGTTCCGGCGCCTCGGCCACCGATACCTCAGGGCGCTCCGGCGCTGTGTCGGCCTCGGGGACCTCGGGCGCGTCAAGCTCTTCCGGCAGGGTCGGTGTGGGCGCCTCGGTGGCAAGTTCGGGGGCTTGTGCAGGCGGGGTCAGCGCCTGAAGCTCGGCCTCGGTTATGACTGAGACGTCAGCCACTCGCACTGGCGGGGCCTGACTGCTGGAAAAGATCCCTCCGAACAGAACGAAGAAGATCAGGGCCCCATGCGCGGCCAGAGAGATATTGGTGCCGGTTGTCACCGGGCGTCCTCACCCGCCCTGCCCGTCAAATCGCGGGCCATCCGCGTCGGTCACAAGCCCGATGGAGGAAAACCCACCTGCGTTGAGGGCCCCCATGACCTGCGCCACGCGCTCATACGGGACCGAACCGTCGGCGCGCAGAAACACTTTGTCGTCCGTGCGTTCGGCGGCAATGGCGCGGAGCTTTGGAATGAACTCCTCCGCTGCGGTCTCGGTCGTTTGGATGAGGATCAGACCATCGGCAGTGAGCGTGATCGTAAGCGGTTCCTCCTGCTCGGACGGCAGGGCCGCAGCCGCTGTCTTGGGCAGCTCAACCGGGACGCCCACCGTAAGGAGTGGCGCGGAGACCATGAAGATGATCAGCAAGACAAGCATTACGTCCACAAAGGGTGTGACGTTGATTTCCGACATGGGTCGCGCGCGCCCGCGCCGCTTGCGCCGACCGTGCTTGACGTCGTTCTGAATGACACCCGCGCCCATCGGTCAGCTGTCCAACTGCCGCGACAGGATCGTCGCAAACTCGTCTGCAAATGCCTCGTACCCGGCGACGATGCGGTCACTATCGGCGGAAAGCTTGTTGTAGAACACAACAGCCGGGATCGCGGCCAAAAGACCAAGCCCGGTGGCCAGCAACGCCTCCGCGATACCCGGTGCCACGACGGCAAGGTTCGTCGATTGCTCTCGCGCGATCTCGATGAACGAGTTCATGATGCCCCAAACCGTACCGAACAATCCGATAAAGGGGGCCGTTGACCCAACCGTCGCAAGAAGTGCGAGGCCTTTGTTCAGACCTTCCGCCTCTTTCGCAATGGCCACGTCCATGGACCGGTCGATGCGTGCCTGCGCCCCGGGGATCAGACCGCCGTCGTCACGGTGTGAGCGCCGCCATTCGACCATGCCAGAAGCAAAAACCTTTTCCGCCGCCCCCTTTGGATCTGGGCCAATCTGTTCGAAAAGCTCATCCAGCGGCTCGCCTGACCAAAAGGCGCGATCAAACCGCGCGGCGTTGGCGCGCGAACGCCGATAGTCGATGAGTTTCTGAAAGATCACGCCCCACGCCCAGATCGACATCGCGATCAGTGCCAGCATGACCAGTTTTACGGTGAGTGTGGCGCGCATGAACAACGACCACATCGAGAAATCAATCTCTTGCGCAACCGCAAGGGCTTCGGATTCCATCTGCCTGCTCTCTCAATACGGGCTGCGGTGTCTCCACAGCTCCAATTGCGACCGTTCTAGCGGATATATGGGATGAAGGCCAACACAACAGCGCGAGCGGGCATTTTCAGCCCTCCATGTTACAGATGTCGGCGAATATCCGCTGGAAGACGCGTGGGTCGCCCCTCGGCGGTGAGGGCAAAAATCGTGACCACTGCGGTGAAACAAAGCGTGTCGCCACGTTTGACGTCCTGCTTCATCACCAAACGGGCTGGCGTCGTTTCCACCACGGTTGTTTCAACGTTCAGTCGATCGTCGAAATGCGCAGGCGTCAGGTAATCCGCCTCCACCCGCCGGACCGCAAAGACGACGCCCTGTTCCGACTTTAGCCGGGTTTGGTCGACGCCCATCTCGCGGACGTATTCGGTGCGGGCGCGTTCGATGAACTTGAGATAGTTCGCGTAGTATACGATCCCGGCAAGGTCCGTGTCCTCGTAGTAAACCCGGACCGGCCAAATGTGCGTGTGGGCGTCAGTCATGTGACAGTCCTACTGCGCGCGTGGAATGCGCGCAAACAGGCGAAGTGCAATTGAGGCGTCGCGACTGATTGATGGAATGACCGGGTCGTAGGCGGCGCGGAGCAGATCCGCAACATCAGGCCGCAAGATCAGCACGTCATCAACCAGCGCCAACGGCCCGGCCTTTTGAAACATCGTGTCGGACCACAGCAGCCCTGATTGGACGATCTGAGCCAGCGCGATGGCTTCGGCAGAGACCTTTGCCATCTCGTCATCCATGCGCACGAACGCAAAACAAGCGCGGATCGCACCGCCCTCGTCGAAGCGGAAGATGCGGTATTGGTTGGCATCAACCTCTGCCAATCTGGTGGTCAACTCAGCCAATTCCGGGATTAGGTGGTCGAGCCCCGGCACCTCGGTAAGCTCGGACCATTCCCTGAGGAAGAATAACATCAGGTTCGAGCCAAGCTCGGGGTCCGTCTCGGCCAGAGGGTGACCGCTAAGCGCACTGAAGGCTTCGATTGCGCCTTTGGTGATTTCGAGGGTCCGCGCGTCAACACCGAACACCACTGGCGCGATGGGACGCCCCCAACGGGCAAACACAAAAGTTCCGTCTGCCCGGGTGAAAGCAGCTTCGATATCTTCAGGCGTCATGGGGGCGAGGTAGCGGAGTGGGGGCGCGGGTGCAACTCTGCTAAGGGCGTCGCCCGACCTGGAGGGCGTTGTGAGGGCAGAGTTGCGAGGTCGGGTACATTACGGTGGACGGCGGTTTGGTGCTGCGCCGGAGCAAAATCGCCCTCATGGGGGAGGTTGAGAGGCGACCTGGATATCGTCCGACGGATGATATCGGCCTATCACGGGCAAAGTCCCGTACGGGCGATGCCCGGCGGTGCCGCCGGGCGGGAGCTTGACACATCAGAATTTCACATGTTTTTCCTTGTTTTGGCCAAGTCCGTGAATAGGACAAGTCACTAGAATGCGATACTTGGAGATCCGATCAGAACCGAGCGCTGACACGCTCATCAGCAACCATCCGCTTTGGCTGAGGGTGCTAGAGTTGGCCTTGCCAAACGGAAATCCGGATCTCGGTGACCTTTATGAACAAGCTCGGTTTTGGTGGCTCGAGGTCGACGATAGCGGTCTCCCACTTCGCGAAATCGGGTTTGACTCCTTGGGAATCCCAATAGTCCTTGGGCCAGTTGAGGGAAACTATGGGTTCCTGCTGGACGCTTGCGATGACTGGTCCGACGAAACAGGAGATTTAGAAGTCGACGGGCAGTTATTTGCAGAGACATGGGATCGCTTGTGGCCACGGTTTGCGGCTTTGGACGCGAAAAATCGTGCCTGAAGACGTCGTTTCTGTGGCGCTTGATGCCGATGTGATTGATACGCTCAAGACGTTGTTCAAACATAGCTCCAGCAACCAGACGCGCATGGCGCGTGTCTTGAATCAGTTCGCCAAGCCTCGTGAGCACATGGACACAAAGCACACTGCTGAATTACCCGTATCCGATCTAGTCTTTGCAGAAGAAACGCTGGGTGATTTGCTCGTCGAGATTGGCTTTGACGAGAGTTATCAATTGACTAACCAAGGACAGGCAATTGAACGCGCGCATAACGTCGTTCTTGGTCTACTTCTAGCTAAGGATTAGACACACCTCGGCGCGTGGCGAAGCGACGGGCCGCGCCCGACCTCCCCCCAGGGAAGGCGCTTCGCACCCTCCCGAGGTCGGGCGCGGCCCTGTGCAATTTGTTAGCCTTCAAACAGCGGCCCTGCCCCGTCATCTGCTTTGGGCGCTGGAAGACCAAGATGTTGCCAACCCTTGCTTGCCAACATCCGTCCACGCGGGGTCCGTTGGATCAGGCCCTGCTGAAGAAGATAGGGTTCAACAACCTCTTCAAGCGCATCGCGACTTTCTGAGAGTGCGGCGGCAATCGTTTCAATCCCTACGGGCCCGCCCGCGTAGTTTTCTGCGATCAGTCGCAGATAACGACGGTCGGCACTGTCGAGGCCGAGGCCATCAACTTCCAACCGTGACAGAGCGCTATCGGCGGAGCTTTGGGTCAATCGCCCGTCCCCGTCGACAAGTGCAAAGTCCACGACCCGGCGCAACAACCGGCCCGCGATCCGGGGGGTACCTCGGGCGCGGCGGGCGATTTCGCGAACGCCGCCCTCGTCCGCTTCAACCGACATGAGCCGCGCGCCGCGGGCAACGATCTGGCAAAGCTC
>JABSSC010000055.1:20841-23883 GCA_013214635.1 Paracoccaceae bacterium
ACGTCACGCGCTTCGAGATTTGTGAGGATCGCGGCGAGGTCCCCGGCTTTGGCCAGCACCGGGCCGGAGGTCATGCGAAAATTGACGCCCAATTCTCTGGCGACAATCTGCGCGAGCGTGGTTTTCCCCAAGCCTGGGGGCCCATGAAACAGCGTGTGGTCCATCGCCTCGCCCCGACGGCGGGCGCTTTCGATAAAGACGCGCAGATTGGCGCGCGCGGCTTGCTGGCCGATGAAATCGTCCAGAACCTGAGGCCGGAGCGCGCGGTCGGCGTCCTCAGGAAGTGGGTCTGGGCGCAGGGCTGGATCAGGTTCGGTCATTTAGGCGCCAGAGTCTTAAGCGCCGCCCGGATCAGAGTCGCCGCATCGGCATCGGGCTGTTCCGATTGCACCGTTGCAACTGCTGCTGCCGCCTCTCCCGGCGCATATCCGAGGTTGGCGAGCGCAGACATCGCATCAGCTTGGGCCGCACCGTCGGCACGGGCCGGGGTGACGGTTGGTTGCAGCGGTGTGTCTCCGGTGTCGATGACGTCATCTGTTGGAAGCGAAACGGCTGCAGCGGGTGCCATGGACATGACGGTTGCCGCCTTGTCCTTGAGTTCATTCACAACGCGTTGCGCGATCTTTGGCCCGACACCCGGCGCGGCCTTGACCGCGTTCCAATCGCCCAGCGCAATGGCGCGACTGACGCCGTCGGGGCCGAGGGTGCCGAGGATCGCCATTGATGCCTTTGCGCCGATGCCCTGAACGCTCATCAACAGCCGGTGCCATTCCTTTTCGACCAAGGTCGTGAACCCAAAGAGTTGTAGCAGGTCCTCACGCACCAAGAGGTCGGTGTATAGCGCGGCCGCCTCTCCCACACCGGGAAGCGCGGCCAAAGTGCGATCAGAGACATAGACGATATACCCCACGCCACGCACATCGATCAGCACGTGATCCGTGCCGCGATAGTCGATCCGCCCTGCCAGCCGCCCGATCATGCGGCGCTGGTCCGGGCACGGGATTGGAGATGGATCGCATGGCAGATTGCGATCGCCAGTGCATCAGCAGCATCGGGACTGGTGACATTGGCACCCGGCAATTGCATGCGGACCATGTGCATCACCTGGCCCTTGTCCGCGTGACCGACACCGACAACGGTCTTTTTCACGGCGTTTGGGGCGTATTCACCAACCTTCAGCCCGACCCGCGCCGGGGCCAGCATCGCGATACCGCGTGCTTGACCGAGCTTGAGCGTTCCCGCCCCGTCTTTGTTGACAAACGTCGCCTCGACCGCCGCCTCGGTTGGGCCGTGCAGATCGATAACTTCGGTCAGGCCATCAAAGAGCGCCAGAAGCCTGTCAGAGAGAAGTTTTCCAGTTCCGGCACAGTTGCCGTGAGCCACATGGCGCAGACGTGGGCCATCCACATCAATCACACCCCATCCCAAGGTGCGCAGGCCGGGATCAATCCCCAAAACGCGCATGCTCAACTGCCCGGTTCTTGTCGTTAAGGAACGATTAGCACAAAACGGGAACACGTGACAATGGGCTTGGCAAATGAGGGGCAAGTTAAACGCGCCGAAACACCGATTGGACCATTGCAAAAAATGCAAAGGGGACATGACTTTTCTGAGGCTTGTGGGGGACCGCGCACAGGCATAGGTGCGCATCATCAGACAACGGATGCAACCGCATCCCCCGACCTAAGGACATATGAAATGGCAGTCTTTGAAGAAACCCGCTACGCCCCCGATGCCTCCCGCGCTTCGGCAACTTTTTCTGCTCGCCTGAACGGCCTGTTCGGTGCTCTTGCAGCTTGGAATGACGCACGCGTCACCCGGAACGCTCTGGCTGAGTTGTCCGAGCGCCAGCTTGAAGACATCGGCCTGACCTGCGGAGACGTCGAAACGCTCTAAGTCCGCGCGTAATTGAATTGAAAACGGCCGCCCGGTTTACCCGAGGCGGCCGTCTTGTTTTTCAGGTGTGTCTTTGAAACTGATTACTGAGAGATAAGCGGCATGTAGCCCGCAATCTGGACGGTCAACGGATCTGCTGTCATCGCCCAGGCACCGATCTGCTCGACCAATGTGCCGGTTTTAAGCTGCGCGACCGTGGCTGTATAAGGCTCGGCCCCGATTTGCGCGAATACGAATGCCTTGAAGACCATCAACGCGACCAGCACGAACAAAAGTCCGCGCCAGGGGAAGGTCATGCCGCGTCCGCGCGGCTCGGCCACGACAAGTCCGTCCTGATTGACAGACGTCACAAAGCCTTTGGCAAGTTTGCGGTTGCGCCGATCAATACGACGCAGACGATTATCGAACTCTTGAAGGTCGGAACTACCCATTACAACATCACCCATAGCAGCCTCCAGTGTCGGCCCCCACTGACGCCATAACCTCTGCCTCAAATGTGGCGAAACTATGGCAAATGCGGCGAGAAGGTGTTGTTTTGGCTTAGTTTTATCCTGAATAGGACAGCGTTAACGTCGTCCAGTCAACAATGCGTTCGATATGCGCGGTATTGAACCCGTTGGCTGCATAAACAGTCTGCACCTCTTCCGCCTGATCGTTCAGAATTCCTGACAATATGGCGAATCCCCCCGGCGCCACATGCGCCGCCATGGCTGGGGCCAGCCCAATCAGCGGGCCCTTGAGGATGTTGGCAAAGATGAGATCAAAGGGGGCAAGCTCGCTCAGACGCGGGTGATCAAACCCGGTCGCCTCAAGGCACTCAACGCGCCCGACAAGGTCATTGGCTGCGACATTGGCCTGAGCCACTTCGACGGCAACAGGATCAATATCCGTGGCGAGAACCGGCACGTTCCACATCCGGGCAGCGGCCATCGCGAGGACGGCGCTTCCGCAACCGATATCTGCGACTGTGTTCGCGGCAAACCCTTGCCCGAGAAGCCGATCAAGCGCGCGCAGGCAGCCAAGCGTCGTGCCGTGATGGCCAGTTCCGAAGGCCATAGACGCCTCGATCAACAAAGGCACCGCATCATCCGGCACCTGATCCGCGTCATGACCGCCATAGACGAAAAAGCGCCCCGCCTCGACCGG
>JABSSC010000056.1 GCA_013214635.1 Paracoccaceae bacterium
GTCTTTGCCGCGCCGGACAAGACCTTCATAGACGTTGTTGAGGAACCCCAGCACCGGTGCAGAGTTAACGGCGTGCGGGTCCATGGTTTGCGGGTCGGTTGTGCCAGCCCACCGAAACTCTTCAGCGGTTGCGGCTCCGGCCATCAGCACCGTGGCCAATAGCGTTGCATTTCTTAGCATCGCAATTCTCCCTGTTTCGGCAAAGCTTCACCCCAAGGTGTGACAGGCTGGCGCACGTCTTACAGGTCGCGGTAACCTTATCGTGAGGCTTTCAGTGTGAGTTAAGGCGCCAAATTTCCTTGAAAAGGAAATTGGCAAATTCCTTTCAAAGGAATTTTTCAGTTGGAGAACCGATCAATAAGCTCGTCGAAGCTATAGCGCATCGCGACCGGTCCTTCCTGACCTGCGACAAAGCCGGGATCGACCTTCATACAACCGGGCCGGCACAATTGCCGGACGGCCCCTGTCTCTCCATCGACGTACCACAGCCGCCCCCCCGGCGTCGCAACATACCCATCGATGCCCGCACCGTTATCGCCCAATACGTCTTCAACGGAAGGCGTCTCGTTGAAATAGGCAGAGTTGAAATTGCCGTGGGTGTGGTAACTCGCAACCACATCCAGTGTGCGCGGCCAGCGCCAAATCAGACAGGACGCCTCGCGCCCACGACGCGGCTTGGTTGCAGCCAAAGTGCCATCAGCACGATAGCCGATGTAGCCGCAATACTCCCGCCCCTCTTCAAAGGACTGCTCCTGAATTGAATTCAGAAGACCGCGTGCGAACGCGGTCTCGTCGCTCGTCTGCGCGAACGCTGGTGCTGCCAAAAGCATCAGGGCAAGGAGGGCTCGGATCATACAGGATGCGGGCGGCAAAATTGCCGCCCGCCCTTTTCGATTAATTGGTGGTGAAGTATTTGATCTTCGGCTGGTCTTCTGGCTGCACGACCGTGCCAACACCCGACGCCATACCCCAGTTCAGCACCTGGTGGTGGATCGGGATGTACAGCGTCTCGGCCTGTACCGCGTCCCAGATCTCGGCGATTGTGCCGTTGCGCACGTCAAGATCCGTCTCCGACGCCAGCGATACGATCTTCTCATCCAACTCAGGGTTCGAGAAACGGGTGCCGTTCCACGAGCCACGATCATCGCTGCGCGAGTGGATCAGGAAGTTGAAGATGTACTCTGAGTCGAACGTCGGAACACCCCACCCCAGCATGTAGAAGTCAGTGTCGAGGTTCGAGATCAGCGGGAAGTGCTGTGCCTTTGGTTTGGCATCAAGGTTCACCGTGACACCAATCTGGGCAAGCATACCGACCGACGCCTGACAGATCGCTTCATCGTTGATGTAGCGGTCGTTCGGGCAGTCGAGCTGGATCGAGAAGCCATCACCATAGCCTGCCTCGTCCATCAGCATCTTGGCCTTGTCGAGGTCGGTGGACGATGCCGCATCGAGCTCTTCCGTCCAACCGTTCACGAACGGAGGCATGATGACGCCCGCAGGCACCGACTGACCACGCATCACAACCTGACGAATGGCGTCGCGGTTGATGGCAAGGCTCATCGCCTCGCGCACACGCGCATCAGCCAGCGGGTTCGCGCCCTCGACGCTGTCCTTGGTCAGGTCTGCGTCACCGACATTCATCCCGAAAAAGATCACGCGGTTCTGCGGCGCGGTGCGAACATCCAGACCGTCTGCGTCTCGCACGCGCTGAAGGTCCTGCACCGGCACGTCCTGGATGAAGTCGACCTCACCCGACAGAAGTGCGGCAACACGGGTCGCGGCGTTCTGGATCGGGGTGTATTCAACTTCCGTATAGGCCAGCGGGAATTCGCCCTTGCCCCAATACCCCTCATAGGCGGCCAGAACGGTCTTCACGTCCGTCTCGCGGCTGACCAGCGAATAAGGGCCGGTGCCATTGGCGTTGGTGGTCGCGAATGTCGTCTCACCACCTTCAAAGTCCTGCACCTTGGTGCTGCCGTTCGCCTCGGTCCAGGTCTTGTCCATCATGAACAGGTTGGTGAGGTTGTTGGGCATGATCGGGTTCGGGCCGTCCGTCTCGATCTCGACCGTGTATTTGTCGACAGCCCGCACCGCGACGACCGACGCCAAAAGCTCTTTCATGTCGCTGTCAGGCGTCTGCGCCCGTTCGATCGAGAACACGACGTCTTCGCTGTCGAATTCGGAACCGTCGTGGAACGTCACACCCTGCCGCAGATCAAAGCGCCATACGTTGGGGTTGTCCGAGGGGCCCCACTCGGTGGCCAGAACGGGCACGATTGCACCCGTCATGTCGCGCATCAAAAGCGGTTCATAAATTTGGTGGGCCAGCGTATGTGTCGGGCCTTCGTTCTGCGCGTGTGGGTCAAGGGTGAGCGAATCGCCCGCACGTGCCCAGCGCAGTGTCTCGGCTGATGCCATGCCCGCTGTCAAAGCGATTGCAGACACCGCCAGAAGCGTTGTTTTCATTTTCATTTTCATTGGTGAACTCCCTGTCTTGATAGGCGGGAGTATGAGCGGTTTCGCCGGGGGATCAAGCCGATTGCGCGGCTGCCCGGATCGCGCGGATGTTTTCGCCGTAAGGTGCCGGATTTTCGACCGACCCGCCGTTGAACACGGCCGAGCCCGCAACCAATACATCGGCGCCCGCCGCGGCGACCAAGGGTGCGGTCACGGGCGTCACACCGCCGTCAATCTCGATATGTACAGGGCGATCCCCGATCATGTCGCGCAACGCGCGCACCTTGCCGGTCATATCGATGAAGGACTGCCCACCAAAACCCGGGTTCACGGTCATCACGCAGATCAAATCAACCATATCGATCACATGCGCCACGGCGTCCGCCGGGGTGCCGGGGTTCAGTGCGACCCCTGCCTTCGCCCCTGCCCCGCGAATGGCCTGCAGCGTGCGGTGGATATGCGGACCCGCCTCAACATGGGCTGTGATGATATCCGCCCCAGCACTGGCAAAGGCCTCAACATACGGATCGACCGGCGCGATCATCAGATGCACGTCCATAACGGTCTTGATATGGGGCCGAATAGCCCGGCATGTGTCGGGTCCAAAGGTCAGGTTGGGCACGAAATGACCGTCCATGACGTCCACATGGATCCAATCAGCGCCCTCGGCTTCAACCGCCCTGATCTCAGCGCCAAAATTGGCAAAGTCTGAGGCAAGGATGGACGGGGCGATCTTGATGGAACGGTCGAAGGTCATGGGACACTCGCGGAGTTAGAGCAGCTTGGCCGGGTTCATAGCCGATATTGCGGTCGGCGCAACGTCAGGATGGGGCGTTCCCGCCTATGAAGCGCTGATACGGGCGTTCATGCCTTACACCAAACCCTCTACCTGCCTTCTGATCGCAATATCGGCGGGCGTTTCGTCAAACGGGGTCGCAACCCAACCTCGGTCGACCCCTATTCTGCCAACCGGCACAAGTTCACGCGCAATTTCAGGCGGCGTTGTTGGATCGGCCAAGCCTGTTTCCCAGTCGTGAAGCGCGGTTGAATACCTAACCGCCGCACCGCTGTTCGCCAGATCGATTAGGTCACCTTCGGCAAAGAACCGCAGCCCATCGCCCATGTCTTCGCCGATGATCGTCAACCTTGTCCCAAGCCGATGCTTGAGGATCGCAACAAAGACGATTGCCGCCGAAAAGGTGAACTTATCAACCAAAACCGCACAGCCGCGCGAGTGCCCACGATCGGCAATTGCCTCGATCAGCGGCATCGTCATCAGAAAGTTTCCGCCGGTGTTGCCCCGCACATCAACCGTAACAAAAGCATCAGGGCGGGATCGAACCCATGCGGCGGCCTCTTCAATAGCTTTGGGAAGCTCTGATCTACCAGGATCAAAGAAACTTGGCAGCTTCAGATAGATACCCGTCGCTTCCCAGTCGAACCGTTCCATAAACCCGCTGTGATGCCAGACAGGGTCAACTTGGCCGTGCTCGTTTCTTGGGGAAAGAGAAGACGCCGGAACAGTATCCGAATGCGCCATCGTCAGCGTGGTCGCACGTCCATCGGCGTTTTGAAGATGATAGCTCGTCTCGTGGTTGGATGACGCAAACCCCAAATCCGCCAACGCCGCAGGCCATGCGTAAAGGATTGCACCAATCACGCGCTTGCGTTGCGGTGTTCCCGGCAGCAGGCGGGACGCGGCACGATGAACCTCTTCGATTGGCACGCCATTTACGGCAATCAATTGTTGAGGTTCAATGTCGTCCAAAGGCTCTGCTGTCTTGGTCAGAAAAACCGATTGCCCAATAGCGACAAAACGAACAGGCAGGACCGAGATGGCATCGTTGGGGATAAGGCGCGTGTGCCCGTTGTCCGACAGGGCCAAAAGCCGCATCGCCGAAAGCAAGAAGGCTTCTTTGTCGTCCTGACGCGCATGGTGCGTCGCATCCTCGATATGCGACTTGATTGCCTCCGGATCGACTGTGGCAAAGCTCGGATCGGTCCGCATCACAACGTCCAGAATTGGCTTGAGATCATCAGTCAAAGGCACAAAGCAACCCTAGCGCCGACGCAAATCGAATGTCTACATTGTGCCACCGGACAAACGCGGCGCTACGCTGCCTTCAGCCTCTCTCCCATGCAATTCTTGACCAAATGGTCAAACTTGTCATAACGCCCCCCCTGTGCGACCCTCCGCACGCTGCCATCTGGGATCATCAAACGTGACCACCACAACCGAACAGACCGAAACGGCGCTCAGTGCGGCGGGCCTTCCGCAAGTGCACGAGCCGCGCAATGACGGCATGCCCCTGGACCTTGATTGGGTGAAGTCGGTTCAGGCCAACACATCCGCTATCGAACGGCGCGCTGCGACACTGCCCGGACGGCGTTCGGTCAAGAAGGATTATCAGGCGGCGTGGTTGCTCAAAGCCATCACGCTGATCGATCTCACGACGCTCGCGGGCGACGATACCGAGGGTCGGGTGCGCAGGCTTTGCGCCAAGGCGGCAAACCCGGTGCGTCAGGATCTGCTTGAGGCGATGGGCATGGGGCCGATCCACACAGGCGCTGTCTGCGTTTATCACGACATGGTCCCGACGGCCGTGCGCGCGCTTGAGGGGACCGGCATCCCCGTTGCAGCAGTCTCGACCGGGTTTCCGGCGGGCCTGTCGCCATTTCACCTCCGCGTGGCAGAGATCACGGAAAGCGTCAAAGCGGGTGCAGAAGAAATCGACATCGTCATCTCTCGCCGCCACGTTCTGACCGGGAACTGGCAAGCGCTCTACGATGAGATGCGCGCCTTCCGCGACGCCTGCGGCGATGCTCATGTCAAAGCGATCCTCGCCACGGGCGAGTTGGGATCGCTGCGCAACGTCGCCCGCGCAAGCGTTGTCTGCATGATGGCGGGCGCAGACTTCATCAAGACGTCCACGGGCAAGGAAAGCGTCAACGCCACCCTGCCCGTCAGCCTCGTCATGATCCGCGCCATTCGCGAATACGAAGAGCGCATGGGGATCAAGGTCGGCTACAAGCCCGCTGGTGGGATTTCCAAGGCCAAAGACGCATTGACCTATCTCGCGTTGATCAAAGAGGAACTTGGCGACCGCTGGCTTCAGCCTGACCTCTTTCGCTTCGGTGCGTCGTCGCTTTTGGGCGATATCGAACGGCAGTTGGAACACCACGTGACCGGTCATTACTCCGCAGGCTATCGCCATGCGCTTGCCTGACGTTACTCCGACGAAACTCCGACGTTATGCCGACATGGCATTTCGGCCAAAATCGCGCCCTCGCGCAGGAGAGCTATCATGAACGTGCCCGAGATTTTTGAGAGCATGGAGTACGGCCCCGCCCCCGAAAGCAGCGCCGAAGCAATGGCATGGATCGACGGGCACAAAGGCAAATTTGGCCAGTATATCAACGGTCAGTGGACCAAGCCCGCCAAGACGTTCGACAGCCGCAACCCGGCCACGGGCGATGTCCTTGCAAAGGTGTCGCAAGCAAACGCGAAAGACGTCGGCGCCGCCGTCTCTGCAGCTCGCAAAGCGCAGAAGAAATGGGCCTCGCTGCCCGGCCACGAGCGCGCGAAAGTGCTTTATGCGATTGCGCGGCTGATCCAGAAACAGTCGCGTCTTTTCAGTGTGTTAGAAAGCCTCGACAACGGCAAACCGATCCGCGAAAGCCGCGATATCGACGTGCCCTTGGTTGTGCGGCATTTCTACTATCATGCGGGCATGGCGCAGCTTCAGGACGCCGAATTACCAGACCGTGAGGCGCTTGGCGTCTGTGGCCAGATCATCCCGTGGAACTTCCCCCTGCTGATGCTTGCGTGGAAAGTCGCGCCGGCGCTAGCCATGGGGAACACTGTTGTTCTGAAACCCGCCGAATACACATCGCTCACCGCGCTCCTCTTTGCCGACCTCGCGCGCGAGGCTGGCGTCCCACCCGGCGTTCTGAACATCGTCACCGGCGATGGCGCCGTGGGTGAAATGCTCGTAACCCATTCAGATATCGACAAAATTGCCTTCACCGGCTCAACCGCCGTAGGCCGTCGCATTCGGCAAGCCACAGCCGGATCAGGCAAAGCACTGACCCTCGAACTGGGCGGTAAGAGTCCGTACATCGTTTTCGACGATGCTGACATCGACAGCGCGATCGAGGGGCTGGTGGATGCGATCTGGTTCAATCAGGGTCAGGTCTGCTGCGCGGGCTCGCGCCTTTTGGTGCAAGAAGGGATTGCCGAAACATTCTACGCCCGCCTGCGCGCGCGCATGGACAAGCTTCGCCTCGGCGATCCGTTGGACAAGTGCATCGATGTCGGCGCGGTCGTGGACCCGGTGCAACTGGAGACAATAACCTCCCTCGTGAATTCCAGCGGGGGCGAGGTATATCACGCCGCCACGCCTTTGCCCGAGGCGGGATGCTACTATCCGCCGACCCTGATCACAGGCTTGGAGCCTGCCGACAGACTGATGCAGGAGGAAATCTTTGGACCCGTGCTGGTCGGCACGACATTCCGCACGCCAGAAGAAGCGGTCCAACTGGCCAACAACACCCGTTATGGCTTGGCGGCGACCGTATGGAGCGAGAACGTCAATCTCGCACTCGACATCGCCCCCAAGCTGGCTGCGGGTGTGGTCTGGGTCAACGCCACCAATCTGTTTGACGCTGCCGCCGGCTTTGGAGGCGTACGAGAAAGCGGGTTTGGGCGGGAAGGTGGTTGGGAGGGCCTTTTGGCCTATACCCGCCCCAAAGGTGGCAACGCCAAGCCGCTTAAACCCATCACGGCCAATCCTGCGCCGAAAGAGGTCGCAACGGCCGACCTTGACCGCACGGCCAAGCTCTATGTGGGCGGCAAGCAGGCGCGACCTGATGGCGGGTATTCTCAGGCGATCTGGTCACCCAAGGGCAAACTGTTGGGGCATGCGGGCCTTGCCAACCGCAAGGATGTGCGCAACGCAGTCGAGGCTGCGGCGGGCGCCGCGAAGTGGAGCAACACCACCGGACATCTGCGAGCGCAGATCCTGTATTACATGGGCGAAAACCTGTCTGCACGCGCCGATGAGTTTGCACATCGGCTGAAGGATATGACCGGCACAACGGCGTCAAAGGTCGAGGCAGAGGTTTCCGCATCCATCCAACGCCTGTTTACCTACGCCGCCTGGGCGGACAAGTTTGACGGCGCCGCAAAAGGTGTTCCGCTTCGCGGCATCGCTTTGGCCATGAACGATCCTGTTGGCGTGATCGGAGCCATGGCACCGGACGACGCCCCGCTTTTGGGCCTCGTGTCGCTGATCGGGCCCGCGATGGCGATGGGCAACCGCCTGATCGTTGCCGCATCCGAGCCGTACCCCTTGTCAGCCACGGATTTCTATCAGGTCCTTGATACGTCTGACGTCCCCGCCGGGGTGGTAAATATCCTCACGGGCAATCACGCAGAGATCGCCAAGCCCTTGGCCGGGCATCTCAACGTCGATGCAGTGTGGAGTTTCTCGTCCAGCGATCTGTCGGCGATGATCGAGGCGGAAAGCGCGGGCAACCTCAAGCGCACATGGGTGAACAACGGGCGCGCGCGCGATTGGAGCAGCGCGCAAGGTGAGGGTCGTGATTTCTTGTCAGCCGCAACCGAGGTTCGGACGATCTGGGTGCCTTACGGCGAAGGCTGAGGGGGCTCCGCCCCCGCGCCCCTGAAGGGACGCCCCCCGGAGGTATTTGAAGACCAATGAAGGCCCGTTAGCTTTTCTTGGACCCAAAAAGACCGTTCCACCAACGCGCAATACCCGATGTGGTGTCGTCGACGCTGTCTTCGATGGCTTCTACAGCTGGGGTCAGTCGGTTGTCGCGGAACCGACGCCAGCGCCGCCAAAGCGCGAAAACGAAGAAGGCGAAGGCCGTAAGGAAAACGATATTGAACCATGGGATGAGCTGCACGTCGGGGCTTTCGACTTCGCGCATGCTGACAGCGTTGGGGTAAATCGTGAGGAAATTGCTGCGCCATCCATAGTGCCGGATTGCCACCCAGCGCGGCGCATCATCGGTCGAAATCAGGTCGGTCGCTTCCGTATGCAGATCGGCGCTGTCGAACTTAAGGTAGGGGGGCCACCAATTCGTGTCCTCGTTGCGATAGACCCGCGTATTGCCATTTGGGCGGACGGTATTGATGAACCGAACATCGGTGCCGATCAGATTGCCGTCTGGGTCGCGCATCCGGCCGTCATAGAAAATCGCGTTCATGCCCACGTTCACACGTTGGATTTCCGTTCCGACAATCCGGACGATGTCACGCTGGGGCAGCCAGTAATGCAAAAGCGCAATCACCAGCAAAACAAACGCGATTTGCAATACACGACCAATCCTACGCATCAAGCCAACCTCCTGAGCCAGAGCCGACATTACCCGAGGCTGCGCCCGCCGTCGCCCAAAAAAGCGTTTTGACTTATGCCTTTCGCCGCGAAACAGTCACGACATGCGATTGAATGGAAAAACTGCCATCGTGACCGGCGCCGGATCGGGCTTTGGCCAAGGGATCGCCGCCCGCTTCGCCGCAGAAGGTGCGCAGGTGATGGTGGCGGACATCAACGAAGCTGCCGCCCAGTCTGTTGCGGCTTATATCGGGGCGGAGGCACAGGGTGTCGATGTTGCGGACGGTGCGTCGGTTCAAGACATGACTGATCGGGCGTTGGATCTTTGGGGCTGGATCGACATTTTGGTGAACAATGCCGGCGTCACGCACCTGCCCGCTGCGCTCGACACGATCAGTGAAGATGACTTTGACCGTGTCCTCGCCGTCAACGCGAAATCGGTCTACCTCACGGCGCGCTCGATTGTCCCGCATATGAAAGACCGCAGCGCGGGGGCAATCCTGAACATCGCATCGACTGCCGGCGTGTCGCCGCGCCCGAACCTCAGCTGGTACAACGCCTCCAAAGGATGGATGATCACCGCAACCAAGGCCATGGCAGTTGAGCTCGCGCCCTTTGGTGTGCGCGTGAACGCCTTGAACCCAGTGGCAGGCGAGACGCCGCTTTTGAAATCATTCATGGGCGAAGACACCCCCGAAATTCGCGCAAAATTCCTCTCGACCATTCCGATCGGGCGTTTTTCGACACCGGAGGATCTTGCGAACGCGGCCCTTTATTTGTGTTCGGACGAAGCAAGCATGGTGACAGGTGTCGCGATGGAAGTAGATGGGGGACGGTGCATCTGATGCCACGTATCCGCGAAACATTTGCCGTCTATTCCGGAGATTTTGCCAGCCAACAGCTTGCCTTTGCGCATCTTCTGGACAGTTGCGACCGTTTGGGCGTGCATGTGGATTTCGACTTTGTCGATGTCATTCCGGTCGCAACCGCAAAACGCCGGCTTGGGGCCTACTTCGAAGGCGCAACCGCCGATCAAGCCATCGCCGCAGCTGACGGCGACACCTTGATTGTGATCCGCTCTGCTGCCTGCAACAGCTTCCCTCCATTTTCGGGCACGGAACGGCTGTCGCTGATCTCGACGCTTGTTGGCACCGCAGTGAGCGCCGGGATTGAGACATGAGTGAGCCTCCCAAGAACCTGATTACCGATGTGCCAGGAATTCTGGTGGGGAACGCTCAAGACGCGAAATTGAAATCTGGCGTCACGGTGGTCACGTCAGACACGCCAATGACAGCGGCCGTGCATGTCATGGGCGGCGCGCCGGGCACGCGCGAAACCGATCTCCTCGCGCCAGAGAACCTTGTCGACCGTGTCGATGCACTTGTTCTGTCGGGCGGGTCTGCGTTTGGACTGGATGCAGCATCGGGTGTGATGCAAGCCCTGCGAGAGGCGGGTCGCGGTTACGCCGTTGAGACAGAGGTTGTACCGATTGTACCTGCTGCGATCCTGATGGATTTGCTCAATGGTGGCAACAAGACTTGGGATAGCTCGCCATATCCCGCGCTGGGGCGCGCCGCATTTGATGTCGCTGCACCCGAATTTGCGCTTGGCACGGTTGGTGCGGGGACCGGAGCAATCGCCGGAGCGCTCAAAGGCGGGTTGGGATCAGCGTCCTACACGCTGGAAGGCGGCGGCACCGTGGGCGCTGTCATCGCCGTTAACTCACTGGGCCAGGTCACGGTGGGCGACACGCGCAATTTCTGGGCGGCACCCTGGGAAGTTGCGGATGAGTTCGGCGGCATTGGACCCGCTGCGGCCTCAGTTCCGCCGACACTGCCCCCGACCAAACTAGCGCCCGGCGCCAACACCACGATCGGGATCGTCGCAACGGATGTGGCTTTGGACAAAGCCGCGCTCAAGCGCTTGGCCATCGCGGCCCATGATGGAATGGCGCGGTCGATCTATCCATCGCACACACCCTATGATGGTGATCTGATTTTCGCGGTCTCGACCGGGCGACGCGAGATGCGCGACCCCGTTCTCACACCGATGGAGCTGGGTCATGCGGCAGCACATTGCGTGACGCGGGCTATTGCGCGCGCTGTTTATGACGCGCGGCCAGCCGAGGGCGACATTGTCCCCACATGGTCAGAAAAATTCACCTAACCCAAGAGCGCCGTCATCATCGGGCTGTTGGGGACCGCCAGATCTTCGATCACATCGAAATGGTGACGCCCCGGCGCGACATGCAACCGGGAATGGGGCCACGCCTCTGCCAGCCACCGCGCCTGGTCGAGGAAAACCGGACGCTCTTCCGCACCGACCCAAACGGTTGTTTTAACATCTTGGGGAGCAGGCAAGAGCGCAGGGCTCATCGCGTCCGCCTCTTCCAGATCGATCCTAAGGTCCGCGTTCATCGAGGTTTCCATCAGCGGGTGCAAATCGCTGACCGGCGAGATCGGCAACACATGCGCCACACGAGCCCGGACGTCTGGTGCCAGAGGACTGTCCTTTGTCACCGCCATCGCGACCAGATGCCCCCCGGCAGAATGCCCTATTAGATGAATTGGCCCGGCGACACGCGCCGCCGCGGCCTCAATCGATCGGCAAACACAACCAAGGATCGCGGTAATGCGCGCTTCTGGTGCCAACGGGTACGAAGACATGGCAAGGCACCAACCTCGCGCTGTGGCCCCAGCGGCCAGATGCGACCACGAATTCTTGTCGAAGCGAAGCCAGTAGCCACCATGGACAAACACGACCAGCCCCGCCGCCGGACCTGCGGGATGAAAGAGGTCATAGATTTCACGAGGGCCTTCGCCATAGGGTTCATTCAAACGTGCGCGGCCAATGGCGGCCTCGACTTCCCGGTATTCTCGCGCCGCCATCTCCCATCGCTCGGGATAGGAGGCACCATCAGGGATGAAGTCGACGTTGTTATAAGCCTGATCGTTCTTCACTCTGTCGCCTCCCGACGCGCCACATAGGGCGTCAGTGTAATTTCGCGTCCCTTGCCAAGGTCCATAGCCGTGATCGCACCCCCACTTGGCGCCAAGACCCAACCTGCATCGTTCAGAGTTTGCTGAGCCGCTTCCTCGGCACGCCCTTCTATCCAGATCGAGGCACAGGGCCCGGTCAGCGTGCCAGGCCCATCATCTATCGCCCAGTCCCCGCTGGCAAAGACCAGCGACGGCTCGGTAAAGCCCACGACCCGAACCGGCCCGTCGCCACAAGGATTTTCAGCCGCCGCAATTGTTTGCGCGGGCCAAAGGTAGTCGACCCGCGACAGATGCCCAAAAAGCGTCAGCGCAATCCCCAGCCCAAGCACCGGAAAAAATACCAGTGGCGCAAGAGCAAGCCGTGCCCGCAGGGCCGCAAATACGGCATAGGCCGAAAACGCAACCAGCAAGAACCCCGAATAATAAATCAGCGACCCGCCGATATTGACCGTCATCGAAAGAACCAACGGGATCGACGCATAGACCAGCCCAAGCGCAGCAAACGCCGTCATCACCCCTAACCAAACAGGTCCAAACCCCGCCCTCACACGGGCGTCCCAGCCAAAGGCCACAAGCAAAGCCAAAGCAGGATAGGTCGGCATCACATAGTGGACGAGCTTTGTCGCCACCAGTTCGAACACGATCCAGGTCGGCACGACCCAGGCCAGCAAAAACAGGATCGCGGGATCAACGCGAGCGCGCCAAACCGGCATAAACGCCGCTGGCAAAAGGATCGCTGCGGGCCAGAAGGTCAGCCAAAGTGTTGCAAGATAGGTCCCAGGTGGTGCGCCATGGCTTTCCTGTCCACTCGCGACCTTGCCCAACAGATCACGGCCCAACGCCTCATCCCAAAATGCGCTTCCGGCTGTGATTGTGATGGCAATGTACCACGGCAAAACCACGGCAGCGAAGATTACCAGAGACGGCACCGGACGCAGGCGTGCCAGCCACCGCGCGTCACGTGCCAGAAGGCTCAGGGCCGCGGCGGTCAAACCGACCACCATGAGCCCTATTGGCCCTTTGATAAGCATCGACGCGCCGAGCGCACCCGCGAAAAGGGCAACAATCGGCCAACCCAGGCGGCTCTCACCCAGCCATGCCCGCGCCAGGGCCCATTGCGCTAGCACAATCGAGAAAAGAAGCGACGCATCCGTTTTGGCCAACCGAGCCTCCCCGGCCAGTACCAGCGTGCCGCCCAAGAGCAGCGCCCCCATGAAAGCGCGCCGCCGGTCAAGCAACGTCAAGCCAACGGCATAGGTGGCCAGCACCGCGCCAATCGCGGCCACGAGCGAGGGCAGACGATAAAGCCACATCTGGCCCAAATCCGCGCCTCCGAACACTCGCGCCGAAAGCGATTGGAGCCAATAAATGCCAACCGGTTTTTTGTACCGAACACCTTCACCAAAACGGATATCGACCCAATCGCCGCTCTCGGCCATCTGACGTGACGCTTGCGCAAACAAAACCTCATCACGATCAATCGGCGGGATCGTCGCTTGCAACGGGGCCAGTACGGCAAACATCAAAAGCGCAAGCACGAACAAGGCGACAAGCGGCGACGCGTCGGCAATCCGGGCCAGCGCCCGATCCAGTCGGTGAAGTGTCTGTTGCAAGGGCATGTGCCTTTTCTCGGGCGCCTCTCCCAAATATGCGCGCGCGCCGTCGGCGTCCAGTCATGCCCAAAACATCCAGATGAATGATTTCACTAAACTGACGCGTGAGTGTTACACACGCGTCACCGCCAAACGGCAGGCCCTTCGTGCTTACACCTCCAAGGGGACTTCCATGAAAAGCACACTGGCCTGCCTGACATCTGTTCTGGCACTCACCGCAGCGGCACCTGTTGCTGCACAGAGTTTCAACCGTATCGCGTCATTTCCGGTTATCGCCAATATGGGCGATGGCGAAGATCTGAGCCGCGAAAGCTCGGCCGAGATTATCGCCGCAACACCCGACGGAAACACGCTTGTCTATACTGACAGCCCGCTGGGCGTACTCGGACTGATCGATATCACTGATCCGGCCAACCCCGCCCCTCTTGGCAACGTGGCGCTTGACTGCGAACCGACCTCAGTCGCCGTTGTCGGGAACCGCGCCTATGTTGGGATCAACACCTCGGAAAGCTTTACTGAGCCTTCAGGTGCACTCGCGGTCATCGACCTCGCATCGGGTGAAGAGGTCACGCGCTGCGACATCGCCGGTCAACCCGACAGCATCGCGGTTAATGATGCGGGAAGCTTTATCTCCATCGCCATTGAAAACGAGCGCGACGAAGACTTGGGCGACGGCCGTGTCGGCCAAATGCCCGCTGGTGATCTGGTGATGATCGCGTTGGCCGACAACACCGCCCAATGCGACACGCTGATCCGTGCAGACCTGACCGGCCTTGCCGAGGTTGCCCCCGAGGATCCTGAACCTGAATACGTGGACATCAACAGCCTTGGCGAAACCGTTGTGACGATGCAGGAAAACAACCACATGGTTGTCGTCGCGCGCGACGGGTCAATCGTAAGCCATTTTTCGGCCGGCGCGGTTGATCTTGAAAACATCGACACGATTGACGAACGGGCCGCAATTCTGCCTGTGGACAGCCAGCCAGGCCGCGTGCGCGAACCTGACGCGGTCTATTGGATCGACAACGACCATTTTGCCACCGCCAACGAAGGCGATATGGACGGCGGGTCGCGCGGTTGGACCATCTTCAGAAAAGACGGCACCGTGATTTACGAAAGCGGTCCCTCATTCGAGTATGCCATGATGGAGATCGGGCACTATCCCGACCGCCGCTCTGACGCCAAAGGTAGCGAACCCGAGGCAGTCACTGCTGCGACCTTCGGAGGTGTCCCGATGGCGTTCGTGGGCTCGGAACGTGGCTCGATTGTAGGCGTCTATGACATCACCGACCCCGCCAACCCGGCACTTGCGCAGCTGCTACCTTCGGGTATCTCGCCAGAAGGCCTTCTGCCAATCCCAGACCGCAATCTGTTCGTGACCGCAAACGAATTTGACGGTCTGGAGGACGGCGCCGCACGCGCGCATGTCATGATCTTTGAATTTCAACCAGACGCATCACCGGTCTATCCGCACCTGACGTCCGCCGGGTTGACCCACCCAAATGGTGCCCCCGTTGGTTGGGGCGCAATTTCAGGGATGGTCGCCGCCGAGGAAGACGGCATGATCTATGCTGTGAACGACAGCTTTTATGGCTATCAACCGACCATCTTCAAAATCGACATCACGCGGACACCTGCCCGCATTGTCGAACACACACCCGTCACGCGCGCGGGAATGCCAGCACAGAAGATCGATATGGAAGGCATCACGCTTGACGGGGATGGTGGGTTCTTCGTGGCATCAGAAGGGCGGACCGATCGGATGATCCCGCACGGCATCTATCACATTGGTAGCGATGGCAATATCGAGGATGAAATCAGCCTGCCCGCCGAACTCCTCGCCGTCGAACGCCGGTTCGGCTTTGAAGGCATCACCAAAGTTGGCGACACGCTCTGGATGGTGGTTCAGCGCGAATGGGCCGACGATCCAGAGAACCACATCAAGATCGTGGCCTATGATCTCGAAACCGAGGAATGGGGCGCTGTTCGCTATGAAAAGGCCGCTCCTGAAAAGGGGTGGGTCGGCATGAGCGAAATCGTGGCTGACGGCGACTTCATCTACGTCGTTGAGCGCGACAACCAACACGCAGGCGACGCCGTGACAAAAAAGGTCTACCGCATCCCTGTCTCGGAAATGGTTCCTGCACCGCTTGGGGGCGACCTGCCCGTCGTGTCCAAAGAACTCGTTGCGGACTTGATCCCGATGTTGACGTCAACGGGCGGCTACGTTCTCGACAAAGTCGAAGGTCTGGCGATCGTCGGGGATCAGATCTGGGTGTCGACCGACAATGACGGCGTTGACAATCACTCGGGCGAGACGATGCTTTTCCCAATTCCAAAGATGTGAGTCATCGCTCAAAAAGAAAAACGCGCGGGGGGCCAACCTCGCGCGTTCGTGTTTACGTCGCGCCTCCAGCGATCCGAAAATATCCCGGGGGAGGCGCGAAAGCGCCGGGGGCAGAGCCCCCGATCACTGCGCTGCGTTAGGCTGCGTGCTCGACAGCTTTCGCGTCAACCGTGTTTGGACCGGTGATTTCGATCTGACGCGGCTTCAGTGCTTCCGGAACTTCCCGGACAAGGTCGATGTGCAGCATGCCGTCGACGTGGCTTGCGCCCGAGACGCGAACGTGATCGGCAAGGTGGAAGCGACGCTCGAATGCGCGGGTCGCGATGCCACGGTGCAGATACTTTTTGCTGTCGTCGTCCTGACCTTTCTTGGCCGTAACGATCAGCGAATTCTCTTTCACCTCAACACCCAAATCTGCATCGGCAAAACCTGCAACGGCCAGCGAAATGCGATAGGCATCGTCAGCGGTTTTCTCGATGTTGTAGGGTGGATAGGTGGTGGACGTGTTGGTGTCCGTCAGGACCCGATCCATAAGGTCGGCAATTTGGTCAAAACCGACGGTTGCACGGTAAAGGGGTGCAAGATCAAAAGTGCGCATGGGTTATCCTCCATCATGAGCGACAACTAGTGTGGTGCCCTCCCATTACGGGACAGGCGGTCATCGGACCCGACCATCGGCGTCCGACACCCATTAGCTAAGAAGCCCAGATCGCCCCTTCAACCCCCCTCGCCACTTGCGGTCTGTTCAGCGTTTTTTAGGGCGGATTTAAGCGTTTCCAGATGCCGTTCGACCGCGACTGCCAGCCCAATCGGCTGTTGTCCCGCGCGCGTTCGTGCCGTCAGCACGGCCGCCACCTCTACGCCTTGGGGCGTGCGCCGAAGAACGGGCGCGCCAGATTCACCGCCTTGGACAACACAGCCGAGCGACACAAGCTCCTGTGACTCTGAAAAGGCCTCGCACGGGCGCTCGCGCGGTCGGATGCCGACGCCCCCGATGAATGACGCGACCTGATAACTGGACCCTGCGCGCGCAGGCGCGCCCACGGGGATTGCGCTGACTTCCTCCGGCGGAAACGGGGGGTCTACGCGCATCAATGCGACGTCGACACGTAAACGAGACAAACGACTGCCCAAGCCCAGCATGAAGACGGGATGCGGCGCCACGGCGGCCACGGTTCGGCTGCGTCCCGGCGTTCCGGGATAAGCGGCAGAGTGAAACGTGTACGTCGTCGTGACAAGGTTGGCGCAATGTGCTGCGGTCAAAACAAGATCCGGCGCGATTAAGACTGCACTGCAGGGCGGCTTATCGGCGCTTTCGAGCCGCCCAACACCGGATAGAGGGTGCGGATCCGCGTGCGCATGGGGTGCACTCGAAAGCACTACTGCGAGCGCGAAAATGGACCGTAGGGCGAGCTTCATACCGACTGATTGAGCGCTTCGGTCAGTTCCGTCAATCAGGGACGGATGAAACGTGATCCGCCGGACCCTTCCGAGTTTAGCGTACCGACGCGCAAGCGGCGCGACTGTGTTTGCGGCGCGTCTTGCCCAACAACACCAGAACCCGAGCGCAAGGCGGTCTTCATCTCATCCACCAGTTGCGGCAGCTCCATGCCAAACGAGATCGATTGACCGTTGTTCCAGATACCCGCCGAGATTAGCGAAACGATCCGTCCCCGGTTGCCGGACATGTCGAAAACAGGCGCGCCGGACGACCCGAAATAGACATCACAATCAAAGGCAAACAGACCCTCCTGCCGTCCCAGAATGCCGCAGACACGTTGCTGAGACAGGGCGTCGCTGCGATCGCGGGCGTAGCTGACGACGTTGACGTCTGCCGCGCGGGTATCGGCCACGGGGAACGGCGCTGCATCGGCTGAGGGAATGGCACTGGTCAACTTCAAGAGTGCTGCATCGTGGCGAACATTCGCCGCAGACGTTCCAGCGGTCGCGCTGTAGGCCGGATGCGGTACGAACGCTGCCACCGGACGTTGCGCAATAGCCTCTCCATCGCGCAACCCGGCGCTGAATGTGATGTCGCTGGGTGTGTAAGGTGCACCAGTTGCAGCGTCAAAAACACAGTGACCCGCCGTCAGAACAAGGTCCGGGGCAATCAGAACGCCCGTGCAAAACCCCTGATCTGCGATGTCTACGCGCCCCACGGCCTCCCATCCGAACAGGTCTTCGCGCAACGTCAAACGCTTAAGACCTGTGTTCTGAGCCAAAGCAGGTGCTGCCACGATCAGGGCCGCAAGGGCCGAAAGCAGAAAACGTGTCATCTTATGGCCTCACAAATTTTGCGCCCGACCCGGTCGAACTGCCGCCCACGTTAATCCTGCGCACGGCAGGTTTGCTCGAGGTTAAGACCGGGGCATCCTCTGCGATTTGTTCAAGGATTGGCTCAAGCGGGCGGGCAAGCCCCGTGCCAAGCGATACTGCACGTCCCCGGACCTCGGCCTTGGCCGAGACGACCGACACGATCTGCGGCGCGCCATCTATCACTGCGAACACAGGCGCGCCGGATGAGCCGAAATCGACCGAGCAAGACAGGATCAGGGCGCCCGACGGACGCGACAGGACGTGACAGTCATCCTCAAGCGACGCAAACTCGCTGCGATCATAGGCGTAGCTTACAACACCAACTTCGGCGCCTTTTCGTGGTCGTTCACCCAACGGGATCGGCGTGATCGACGATTTCCGAATAGGCGCACTCAGCACCAGGATCGCCACATCATTCCAGACACTGTCGGTACGGCTGACACCATCATATCTGTAATCGGGGTGGATAAATGCACGCGACACACCGGCGATCGCGTTAGCACGCGAACCACGCCAACCCGCCATGAATTGAATGTCCTGATCGGGAACGCGCTCAAGCGTTGTGCTATCAAAAAGACAATGCGCCGCCGTCAACACGCGGTCGGGGGCGATCAGGGTCCCAGTGCAAAACCCGGTACGGCCCACATCGACGCGCCCCACGGCCTCCCAACCTTTGCTGTCGTCACCGGTCACAAGCCGCGTCAGGTCAGACTGCGCAAAACCCGCCGCTGGCGCGGCAAGTGACAACAATAACAGAATGTGACGCACCAACCTGTGCATGATCTCTCTTGCAACCTCGCAGAGAGCCTAGCAATCAGGTTGGGCGGAAATAAGGCTCAAGATTATTCGGCGGCGACCTTCGCAGCGGGCTGCGGCATTTCTGCCAGTGCCGGTGGCCAGGGTCCACCAGTTGCCCAATCCAAAAGCTCGACCGTGTGCACGATCGGCACATCTGTTGCCGACCCGATCTGCATCATGCAGCCGATATTGCCCGCTGCGATCAAATCCGGGGACTTGGCCTCGAGCGTCTTAACCTTGCGCGCCTTCAGTTCTTTGGAGATTTCGGGCTGCATAAGATTGTACGTTCCCGCCGATCCGCAACACAAATGTGGGTTTGCAGGTTCGACGATCTCAAAACCCGCCGTTTTCAGAAGATCTTTGGGGTGAGACTTGATCTGCTGACCGTGCTGGAGCGAGCAGGCTGCGTGATAAGCAACTTTGAGCCCGCGCGCAGGTCCCGCCGGTATCGTTAGCTTGGCCAGAACCTCGGACACGTCCATGGCAAGCTCCGACACGCGTGCAGCATCCTCTGCCAGCGGATCATTGCGGAACATGTGACCATAGTCCTTTACCGTCGTACCGCAGCCGGACGTATTGATAACGATCGCATCCAGCCCCTCACCCCGATCCTCGGTCATCCACGTCCGAATATTCCGCGCCGCGGCAGCATGGCTTTTATCATCTTGCCCCATGTGATGAACCAGGGCCCCGCAGCAACCCATATCCTTGGCGATGACAACATCGCACCCAAGACGCCGCAAAAGGCGGATTGTTGCATCGTTGATGTCCGTGTTGAGGGCACGTTGCGCACAGCCGGTCATCAATGCCACGCGCATCCGCCGCTCGCCGATGGCTGGGAACACCTGCGCATCATCGTTTCGGCTGACGGGCGGAATTTTCTTAGGCGCCATCTCAAGCATGGCCTTGAGCCGCGCATCGGGCATCAAAAATGCAAAGGGGCGACCGATTTTGGCGCCTAGCAACGCCAATCGAAACCGTGTCGGATAGGGCAGCACCTGCGCAAGAACCCAGCGCAAGGCACGGTCACGCCATGGCCGACGGTATGTCTTTTCGATATGCGACCGCGCGTGATCGACCAGATGCATGTAGTGCACACCCGAAGGACAGGTTGACATGCAGGCCAAGCAACTGAGGCATCGGTCAATATGTTTAACCGTCTTGGCGTCAGCTGGCCTGTCGTTCTCAAGCATGTCCTTTATCAAGTAGATCCGACCGCGCGGGCTATCCAACTCGTCGCCCAGAACTTGATAAGTTGGACAAGTTGCGGTGCAAAATCCGCAATGGACGCAAGAGCGGAGGATTTCGTTGGACCGGGCGATCGCTGGGTCGGTCAACTGCTCAGAAGAAAATGTCGTTTGCACTGGATCAGCCCATCAAACCGGGATTGAGAGTACCGCGCGGATCGAACTCGCTCCGCAGCTTGGTTGAGATCGCTGCAAGGGGCGCAGGGTCGGGATGGAACACACCCAGCGACGCCTTGGTGTCATCTGAGGCCCGCATCAGCGTTGCGTGACCAGGGATGCCCTGCACAGCAGCCCGCAGATCACACCCAGTCGGAACAATCGCCCAGATCAACCCACCACCCCAATCAAACATCAACTGCGCCTCGGGCAAGCGCGCCGCGACCTCGGCCCCGTCGCTGGGTTTGACGGAAAGGCGCCACAGATCACCTTCGACGTCCGCGAATGGCGTCACATCGCGCACCTGCTCCCAAATCTGGGAAATGGCCGCGGGGTCTTCTTCCGTCGAAACTGGTTCAAATGGTGCCAAAAGTTCAGTGAGCCTGCCTAGGCGATATGTGACAGACTCCGCGAACCCTTCGATCCGCATGAGCGTCTCTGGCTGTCCGCCTTCGCCGCTGGGAATGTGCGCCGCCCCGTTGACCTCAAAAGGAGAGCCCAGCGCCGCGCTCATCGCACGAATGGCATCCGCCACATTCAGTCCCGTCACCCGCAGCGTCGCCCGCGACGCCGGCGCAGGCAACACCTTGAACGCCACTTCGGTCAAAACACCCAGGGTGCCGTAGCTTCCGGCCAACAGCTTGACGAGGTCATAGCCAGTGACGTTCTTCATCACACGACCGCCATTCTTGATAACGTCACCGCGCCCATCAACAAAGCGTACACCGATCAGGCTATCGCGACATGCGCCCACTTGAATTCGGCGCGGCCCAGAGGCGTTGGCAGCCACCACACCGCCAATGGTCGAATTGCCGGGTTTTCCTAGCACATTGCCGAGGCGCGGTGGCTCAAATGGCAGGGCCTGGTTTTCGGACGCAAGAAGCGTTTCGATTTCGTCCAGCGATGTTCCGGCACCTGCGACAACTGTCAAAGCCCCGGGTTCATATAGTCGAACACCCGCGGTTGCAGATGTCTCCAGAACCGCGCCATCGGTCACGCCGATGGATCGCGTTCCACCGCCAATGATGCGAAGTGGGCCGGTCGCAGCACGAATGCGGTCGGCGATTTCGGCTTCACCGGGAAGGGTGTCCAGCATCTTCTGATCCTATGCTGCGGCTGGCGGCCCAAGCCGTCTGGCTTCGGTCACAGCAAGAGGGAAGACTTTGGCGGGGTTCAGCAACCACCCCGGGTCGAACACATCCTTGACGCGCAACTGCGCCTCTATATCAGCGTCCGAGTATTGCGCGCCCATAAGATCACGTTTTTCGATCCCCACGCCATGCTCACCCGTCAGGCAGCCGCCCACCTCAACGCACAGCTTGAGGATTTCGGCACCGAACGCCTCGCACGTTTCCAAATCACCGGGCTTGTTGGCATCAAAGAGGATCAGCGGGTGCATGTTTCCATCACCCGCATGAAAGACGTTGCCGACCTCCAGCCCAAACTCCTCGCTCATCTCACCGATGCGACGCAGAACGTAAGGCAGTTCGGTCACAGGGATCGTCCCGTCGAGGCACATGTAATCGTTGATACGACCCACCGCACCAAAGGCGCTTTTGCGACCGAGCCAGATGCGGGCGGCCTCGTCCGCGCTCGTCGCTTCGCGCAACTCGACCGGATCATGCTTACGCGCAATCTGAAGGATCATGCCCAATTGTTCGTCAATCTCGGCGTCCGAGCCTTCGACCTCTACAATCAAAAGCGCGTCACAATCCGGATAACCCGCACCCGAAAACTCGTCCGTGACACGGATACACAGGCGATCCATGAACTCGATCGCCACCGGTAGTACGCCGGCCTTGATGATATCGGCCACGCAGGCCCCCGCGACCTCCGACGAATTGAACCCCATCAGAACCGGCCGCGCGCCTTCGGGTTTGCGCAAGATCCGCAACGTCGCTTCGGTGACAACGCCAAGCTGCCCTTCCGACCCGCAGATCACTCCCAGCAAGTCCAGACCGCCCGCATCCAGATGGGCGCCACCAATCTTGACCACGGTCCCGTCCATCATGACCATTGTCACGCCGAGCAGGTTGTTGGTCGTCACGCCATATTTCAGGCAATGTGCGCCCCCGGAGTTCATCGCGATATTCCCGGCAATCGCGCAGGCCAACTGGGACGACGGATCAGGGGCGTAAAAGAAGTCTTCTTCCTCAACCGCGCCCGATACACTGAGGTTTGTACGCCCCGACTGCACCCGGATGATCCGGTTGTCATAGTCGGTCTCAAGCACGTCATTGAGCCGCGCCACACCAAGGATGACGCTATCTGCCGTGGGCAACGCCCCACCCGCCAACGACGTACCCGATCCGCGCGGCACAACCGGCACACCTTCTTGGTGGCAAATCTTCAGTACCGCCGCGACCTCTTCGGTGCTTGCGGGAAGCACCGCGCAAAGCGGAGGGCACTTATAGGCAGTCAGCGCGTCGCATTCATAAGCGCGCGTTTCGTGATCGTTGTGAATCACTGCGTCCGCCGGAAGCACAGCCTGCAACCGCTCAATCAAACGCGGCTTTTTGGCTAGGATTGCCGGATCAGGGGCGGGCATTTCCATGGCGAACTCCTCCAATTGGTAAAAAGATATAACCAATTTGCGCGCACAGGCAAGTGAATTGGCCCGAGGGCGGTCATAATGCTAGTCACGATACATGAAGTTCTTTGCCATTTTGCCGCTCCTAATCCCCGCACCACATGTGCTGGCTGACCCTGCGACGGTCGTTAGCGCCGAGTTGCAGCCGTCGAGCGATACCTGGCGGGTCTCCGTCACGCTAAGCCACGGCGACACCGGATGGGATGACTATGCTGATGGTTGGCGGGTTCTGGACGCCGATGGAACAGTCATCGGGACACGGGAACTGCTGCACCCGCATGTGAATGAACAGCCCTTCACGCGGTCCCTTTCAGGCGTTTCGATCCCGACAGGCGTTGCGATAGTACAGATCGAATCCAGCACCAACACCACAGGTTGGGGCGGCGAGAGGTTCACGATTCAAGTGCCGGGGCGTTGAAAATCGCGGGCCATAAACACCGTGAACGGGTGTATCAATGGAGGGTTCTGCGTTTCTGGATAGGCGGCGATCTCGGCGAACCCCAGATCCGCATACAGCCCTCGTGCCGCCGTCATGCCCTTGAGTGAATCGAGAAACATGCGCTTGGCCCCAAGGGTTCGCGCCGCTTCCATAGCGCGTTCCGCCAATGCGCGTCCCAACCCCTGTCCACGCCCAGCAGGTCGCACATAGAGCCGCTTAATCTCCGCTACGTCTTCCCGGATCATCTTGACGCAAGT
>JABSSC010000057.1:0-10249 GCA_013214635.1 Paracoccaceae bacterium
GTATGCTGTCGTGCCAGCGCCCAGGAAAGGCGCAAAGGCAAAAGGGGCCAAGACGGCCGATCAACGCTTTGCGCACGCTTTGGCGGCGCTGATCAACGAAAAGGCGTTAGAGGGATGGGAATACTTGCGCACCGACACGCTGCCGTCCGAAGAACGCTCAGGACTGACAGGCAAAACGACAGTGTTCCAGAACATGCTGATCTTCCGTCGCACGATTGACTTGGAAGAGGTCGCCCCCCGCCCCGTGGCCAGCCCTGTTCCCCCGCTGCAAGTGCTCGAAGGGTCGGGTCCCGCCCCGGCGCTGGGGCCGCCTGATGCCGCCGACGCGGACGACATGCGTCCCGCCTCGACCTGAGCGCATTAACCTAGTTCAATTCAATTGTTGACGATTTGGCATCGCTGTTTTGCGGTGCCAAAAGCGAATTGTGGCTTGATTGGGGCAGTCTTTGTCGCAATTGTGTCTTCCGGGGGTTGCGAAGAGTGAGTGAGTGAGTTCGATGACGCAGCATTTTGAATATCAGGTTGTACCCGCCCCGAAGCGCAGCACGCGGTTCAAGGGCCTTACGCGCAAAGACGACGCGTTTTCATTGACCGTTACCGACGTGATGAACGACCACGCCCGCGAGGGATGGGAATACGTTCGCGCCGACAAGCTGAGCGAAACCAAAGGCGTTTGGCCCTTCCGCCGGACCCTGCCCGAGCGTGACCTGCTTGTTTTCCGTCGCGAGATGAAGCGCAGCCTGGAACGCCGCAACGACCATGATGTCGAAGCCGCCAAGATCCGCGCCCGCCGCGTGCGTCGCGATGATCTGGTCGCGATGGTGCAGTCCGGCGCGCGCCGGGTCGAGATCGGTGAGCCGATCAACGCCATCGCCGCGGAATAATCCAAAGACCTAAGTACTGATCTTAAGCTCCAGGGCGTGAATCCGGGCAATCAGCTCGGGCCCAAGAGCTTCATGAATGGCACGGTGGCGTGCAATCCGGGACATGGGGGCAAACCGGGGGCTCTGGATTGCAACGATGAAGTGGGTCTGACCCCCTTCTCGGAAGCCAGCGTGGCCGCGATGCGCTTCGCTATCATCGACTACACTTAGGGTGTCCGGTTGGAAGGCTTCTTCCAGCCGGCCCCTTATTTCATCTTCAACCCGCATTTTTTCTCCGATCCCTCTTCAATCCCGGCGTCAAACCACTAAACTCTCTCGTCCGAGTCGGAAAGGTTACGCCCCCATGCCAAATGACGATCCCTTCGGTTTTGATATCCGGGTTTCCAGCGCCAAGAAGAAAAAGACCCGCGGGCGGCGCGGCATGTCCGGTGCGTTCGAGACCTCGACGCGCAAGTGTGACTTTCCCGGCTGTCAGGAAGTGGGGCAGTATCGGGCGCCCAAATCGCCTGATGTGCTCGATGAATTCTACTGGTTCTGCAAAGACCATGTGCGCGAGTACAATCTGAAATGGAATTTCTTCAACGGCGCGACCGAAGAGGAAATGGATGCACAGATCGACAAGGACCGCGTTTGGGAGCGTGAGACCAAGCCCTTTGGCAAGTCCGAAGAACAGCGCGCTTGGGCGCGGCTGGGGATTGATGACGCGCATCAGGTTCTGGGCGAAAACGCCACCCGTAACCCCGGCAAGTCCATCACCGGCACCCGCAAACTGCCCCCCACCGAACGCCGCGCGATTGATATTCTTGAGGCCAAGGATCACTGGACAAAGGCCGAAATTCGCAAGCAATACAAAAGCTTGGTCAAGGATCTGCATCCTGACATGAATGGCGGCGACCGCACGGATGAGGACCGCCTGCAAGAGGTCGTCTGGGCCTGGGATCAGATCAAGGACAGCCGTAACTTTCAGGCGTAATCACCCCCGCTGGGGATTGCCTAAAATTGCGCCAACATTTTTTGTGGCATCGCTGCACCGTTAAACTGCTGGTCAACAACGGACGCTAAAGCGCTCTCATCGCATTTGTGGGAGATCGCGTGATGGCGGATTGGAGCATCTCGAAACGCATCGGCATGATGACAATGGCGCTTTTGGGCGTGTTGGTCCTGATTGCGGGGACGGGTTTGTTCACGGCGTTGAGCATCAGCCGAAGCATCACCGACATGGCCGAGGTGGCGCGCAAGGTCCGGGTGTCAGTTGAAGCGGCCGAAAGCATGTACCGGGCCGCTGCCGCCAAAAGCGATTTCCGCTTTGATCCCAATTCGGACGCGGCCACGCGGTTCAACGAAAATCTTACCGCAAAGTCTGATGCCGTTGACAGGATTTCGGACCTGCTATCGGGCGACCCCGAACTTGATCCTGTTCTGAACGATATCCGGCAAGATGCCGTCGCCTATAAAAATGATTTTACCGAAGTTGGCGCATGGCAAAGCACCCGCAATGACGCCGTTGCCGCCATGATGGAAACCGGGCCCGCCGCACGGCGCGACCTGAACCAAACCGTGGCGACGATGATCTTTGACGGCAATCAACGCGGCATCCAGGCGCTTGGCGACGCGCGGCAGGAATACCTTTTGGGCCGGATTTTCGCCGAACGGTTCCTGTTGTCGAACGCGCAGGAAGACTTTGAAGTCGCCGACAAACATTTGGCGGCTGCGGTCTCACTTGTGGCGTCCGCGGCTGACAGCACCGAAATCGAGGTTCGCAAAGGCGCGATCGAGGGTCTGGGCGCGCTCTTCGACCGCTACCGCGCCGCCTTTTCCGAGGCCGCGTTTGCCATCGGAGAACGCAATGCGGTACGCACCCGGATGGAGGCACGGGCGAACGATCTGAAAACGCAGCTTGAGGGTCTGATCAATACGCTGACCGCGCGCCAGTTGGCGACGCGCGACCGGGCAGTACAAACCGGGCGCATCGCGGTCGCTGTTCTGGCCGGTCTGGCGCTGGTCAGCCTGGTGGCGGGCACGATCTTCGCACGCCGCACCGCCCGGTCGATCGCGCAAGGGATCGACGGATCCGTGGCCACGATGACAACGCTGGCGGGCGGTGATCTTGACGTCGACATCACCGGTCAGGACGCGCCGAACGAGCTGGGCGATATCGCGCGCGCATTGGTTGTCTTCCGCGATACCGCGCTGGAAACGCGCGCCCTTGAGGCGCGCAACAAGGCCGCCGAAGAGGAACAACGCAAAGCCGAGGAAGCCCGCGCCCAGCGCGACAAAGAGGTTGAGGCCGAACGCCAGCGCAAAGCGGAAGAGGCGCGCCGCGAGACGATCGTGGGTTTGCGCGACAGCCTTGGCGGTGTGGTCAGCGCGGCCGCCGCGGGCGATTTCTCGCACCGGATCGAGACGGCGTTCGATGACCCCGAACTGGGTGAGATGGCCGGTGCGATCAACCTGCTGGTCGATAACGTGCAGACCGGCGTGACCGAGACTGCGCGCGTCATGAAACAAGTGGCCGATGGGGACCTGTCCGACCGGATGCAGGGCGAATTCTCGGGAACGTTCGCGGAACTGCAAAGCAGCGTAAACGGAACCATGGACAACCTGTCAGATCTTGTGCGCGAGATCGCGGCGCAATGCACCGGCTTGTCGCATCAGGCCGAAGCGATGACGACCCAGTCAGGCGATCTGTCGCGACGCGCCGAACAACAGGCCGCATCGCTGGAAGAAAGCGCCGCGGTGATGGAAGAAATGCTCGCCTCGGCAAAATCCAGTGCCCAAGGCACGCAAGGCGCCTCGCAAACCGCCGCCACCGCCACCGCGCAGGTCGAAGAGGCGGGCGGCGTGGTCAACAATGCTGTGGACGCGATGGGCGATATCCGCGACGCATCGCAGCGCATCGGCGAGATCGTGACCACAATTGAAGGGATCGCGTTTCAGACCAATCTGCTCGCGCTCAATGCCTCGGTCGAAGCCGCGCGCGCAGGGTCTGCCGGCAAGGGCTTTGCGGTTGTGGCGACCGAGGTCAGGGCGCTCGCCCAACGTTCAAGCGAAGCCAGCCACGACATCAAAGAGTTGATCGAAGAGACAACCGAGCAGGTCAATCGCGGGGTCGATCTGGTCGAACGTACGGGCACCACGCTGCAGGACATCGTCAGCGGCGTGCGCGGCATGGCTGGCGTTATGGAAGAGCTGTCAACCACCGCGCGCGAACAGGCCGCTGGCGTGGAAGATGCGACAGGTGCGATCACGCAGATCGATCTGATCACGCAGAAGAACGCCATCTTAGCCGATGAAAGTCGTGAGACAGCCGCGCAAGTAAAGCAGCAGGCTGACAGCATCGAACAGATGATGGCGCGCTTTCGGCTGACCCCGGCGAATGACGCCCCCAGCGATCATCCCACTGTCGGGATCGCCGCTGAGTAGATGGTCAAGGCGCCGCTACGCGCCCTGCCCCGGCGTGAAGGTCAGCGCAATGCCGTTCATTCGATAGGTCCCACTCTCGACGATACCAAGATGGCTTTGACACCGCGTGCAGCCGACATTGGTTCCAATGCCGAAGAACCGACCGTTGCGTCGCGTGAAAACACGCCCTGAAATCGGTTGGGCAAAACGCGGCCAGCCTGATCCATCATTGATTTTTTGCGTGCTTGAAAACACTTCAAGACCACAGCCTTTGCAGGCGTAGACCCCGGCGCGGGTTTCATTGGCCAGCGGGCTGGTGCCGCGCGTCTCGTTATAGCCCTCGCGCATGACTTTGTACTCGAACTCTGTGAGTTGCTGTCTCCACGCAACTTCGGTCTGTGGAAAATCCTCGACCGCCGCCACGCGCGCCGGCCACAGAGTGGCGGCCGCCGCCCCAACGATCGCAGCGCGCCGCGACAAAGTTTTCTGAGCTGGTATCGACATTTGATGGCCTTTCCCTTGCCCTTGGTCGGGATATGTTGCACCAGAGCCGAGTTGCGCAAAACGAAAACCTCATGAAGACGGCGAGATATGGCGGACGGACACATGGAATCAGGGTTGAAACCGAGCGAGGACATCTCAGTCCGCGAGGTTTTTGGAATCGACAGCGACATGATCGTAAAGGGCTTTTCGGAAGCCACTGATCGCGTTCCCGAGATCGATCCGACCTATAAGTTCGACCCCGAGACGACACTCGCCATTCTGGCGGGCTTTTCGCACAACCGCCGCGTGATGGTCCAAGGCTATCACGGGACGGGCAAATCGACCCATATCGAGCAAATCGCGGCGCGCCTGAAATGGCCAACCGTGCGCGTCAACCTCGACAGCCATATCAGCCGGATTGACCTGATCGGGAAGGACGCGATCAAGCTGAAGGATGGCAAGCAGGTCACCGAATTCCACGAAGGCATCCTGCCCTGGGCCCTGCGCAATCCGGTCGCCATCGTCTTTGACGAATATGATGCAGGCCGTGCAGACGTGATGTTCGTGATCCAGCGCGTGCTGGAGCATGACGGCAAGCTGACGCTGCTCGACCAGAACGAGATCATTACTCCGCACCCCTATTTCCGCCTGTTTGCGACGTCGAACACCGTGGGTCTGGGCGACACGACCGGCCTTTATCACGGGGTTCAGCAGATCAACCAGGCGCAGATGGACCGGTGGAGCCTTGTGGCGACGCTGAACTATCTGTCCCACGATGCCGAGACGATGATCGTCTTGTCGAAGGCGCCGCATTATAACACCGAGGCTGGCCGCAAGAGCGTGGCGCAGATGGTGACCGTGGCCGACCTGACCCGCACGGCGTTCATGAATGGCGATCTGTCGACCGTCATGAGCCCGCGGACGGTCATCAACTGGGCACAAAACGCTGAGATCTTCCGCGATATCGGCTATGCGTTCCGGCTGACCTTCCTCAACAAGTGTGACGAGCTTGAGCGGCAGACGGTGGCCGAGTTCTATCAGCGCTGCTTTGACGAGGAACTCCCCGAAAGTGCCGCCAGCATGAGCCTCGGCTAGGCATGCATCTGGGCCTGATCGGCGGGATCGGCCCGGCGGCGACGGTCGCCTATTACGAACGGCTGAGCCCGACCTTTTCCGGCGGCGCGCATGCGCTGACCGTTGTGCAGGCGGATATGGAAACGCTCGTCGCCAACGCCGTCGCGCAAGACGCAGCGGCACAGGCCGAAACATATCTCCCGCTGCTGCAGCGGCTGGAACGCGCAGGGGCGGAGGTTGCCGCCATCACGTCGATCACCGGGCATTTCTGCTTCGATGAACTCCGCGCGATCAGCCCCCTGCCCCTTGCCAGCATCTTTGAGGCCCTCAACGCAGCTTTGGCAGAGCGTGGGCTTGCACGGCTCGGTGTGTTGGGCGCGGGCGGTGTCATGGCCTCTCGCGTTTACGGTCGGTTGACGGTTGAGGTTCTGATCCCCGGCGACGATCTGGACGCGCTTGGTGCGCTTTACTTCCAGCTTGCCCGTAGCGGCGTTTGCACACCTGAAGAGCGCGCGCGGTTCTTCGACGCTGGTCGCGCCCTGATGGATCAGGGGGCCGAAGCGGTTCTTTTGGGGGGCGCCGATCTGGGGCTTGCATTTTCCGGGCACGATCCCGGTTTTCCCGTGCTGGATGCGGTCGAAATCCACTGCCATGCGTTAGAGCGGGTTGCGGCTTTTGGTGATAATTTTTGAACCCTGACGTATAATCTTTGCACCAAGCGGCCCCGTGTGATATACTCGCGCCATGGGTTGCAAAGAGACGATAATCGCGGCGACCTGTCTGGCAGTCTTCAGCAGCACCCCCGCCGCACCGCTTCCGTCGCATCCGATCGACATGGCCAAGGTCTTTGCCGGGTGCGCAGGTCGGTTGGCCGCGCAGGCGCAGTATTCCGGCACACTTCCCGGCGACGAGATCTATGCCGGATCAGAGGCCGAAGCGCAGGCCGAGCATTTCACGTCGCTGTTGGACGCGGTGGAACCGGATGCGGTGGCGCTGGGTCTGCCTGCAGGCACCGCGCGTAGTTGGCAAATCTCGGCCAAAGCGGCCCAGCATGTGTTGTTGCGCATGGCCGAAGACGGCAACCCGTCAGCCGCGTTTCGTGCGGCACATTCTGCGCGCGTGCATCTGGCGACCTGTTCCCAACTTCTTCTTTGAAAACGCTTTCGGGCTCGCGCCGCTGGTGCGGCGTGCTTGAGTATTTCTCGACCAATGAAATCGGGCAGACATTCGCCCTTGCCTTTCCCCCCGGAGCGACCGATGTAACGAGGGATGAGCACGACAAGCGACAACCCTGCTGAACCGTTCAAGAAGGCGCTGGCCGAGGCCACACGTGTCTTGGCCGATGACCCCGATCTGGGTGTCAGCTATTCCGTCGATCCACCTGGGCAGACACAGGATCAGATCCGCCTGCCACAGGTGACGCGCCGCATGACGCGGGACGAGGTTCTGCAGGCACGGGGCGCCGCAGATGCGATGGCGCTGCGCCACCGGCACCATGACGAGGGGATTTCCGCCCGCTACACGCCCGCCGGTCAGATGGCGCGCGATCTGTATCAGGCGATGGAGATTGCCCGGTGTGAGGCCGTTGGCATGCGCGAAATGCCGGGATGTGCGGGCAATATCGACGCCAAGATCGGCGCGGAGGCCGAACGCCGCGGGTATGGCGAAATTCGCGAGGCAGCAGAAGCGCCCTTGGCAGTGGCTGCCGGGTATATGATCCGCTCGCTTGCTACGGGCCGCCCCCTGCCCCCGGCGGCGCAAAACGTGCTCGATCTTTGGTCGGGCTTTATCGAGGATCAGGCCGGCACCACCCTGAGCGATCTTGAGAACTACCTCACCGATCAGACAGAGTTTGCCCGCTTTGCCCGACAGATCATCGACGATCTGGGCTATGGCGATCAGCTGGGCGATGATCCCGATGCGACTGACGAAGCGGAGGATGAAACCGCCGAGGGCGCAGATGAGCCCGAGGACGATCAGGACCAGCAGGGCGATCAGGATCAGGACGAGGATCAGACAGAAGCCTCGCCCGAACAAAGCCAAGAGCAGGAGCAGGACCCGTCCGAGGCACAAGTCACGATGGACGAGTTGGCCGATGCCGAGCTTGGCGAAGAGGCGGAGATGCCCGAAGGTGAGGCACCGCTAGAGCCGCCACCGCCCGCCCCGGTCAGCGATGCCGATCCGAACTATGACATCTACTGCGCTGATTTCGATGAGGAAATCGCGGCAGAGGATTTGGCCGAACCCGCCGAACTCGAACGCCTGCGTGCCTATCTGGACCAGCAGCTTGACCCGCTCAAAGGGGCGGTGTCGCGGCTGGCCAACAAGCTTCAACGCCGTTTGCAAGCCCAGCAAAACCGCAGTTGGGAGTTCGACCGCGATGAAGGTATCCTTGATGCTGGGCGGTTGGCGCGCGTGGTGGCGAACCCGACGACGCCCCTGAGCTTTAAGATCGAGAAAGACACCGAATTCCGTGACACGGTCGTAACGCTGCTTCTCGACAATTCCGGGTCCATGCGCGGACGCCCGATCTCAATCGCGGCGATCTGCGCCGATGTGCTGGCCCGCACGCTGGAGCGGTGTCAGGTCAAGGTTGAGATCCTTGGGTTCACGACACGCGCCTGGAAAGGCGGGCAGGCCCGCGAGAGATGGCTGGCGGATGGGCGTCCGCAGCTTCCCGGGCGTCTGAATGATCTCCGCCACATCATCTATAAAGGGGCCGATGCCCCGTGGCGGCGGTCGCGCGACAATCTGGGTCTGATGATGAAAGAGGGCCTGCTGAAAGAAAACATCGACGGTGAGGCGCTGGAATGGGCGCATCGCCGGATGGAGCGCCGGCCCGAGGCACGCAAGGTGCTGATGGTCATTTCAGACGGCGCGCCGGTGGATGACAGCACGCTGTCGGTGAACCCGGCCAATTACCTTGAAAAGCACTTGCGCGACGTGATTGCCATGATCGAACGCCGCAAGCAGGTGGAACTGACCGCCATCGGCATTGGCCATGACGTGACACGCTATTACGATCGCGCGGTCACGATCACGGATGTCGAACAGCTGGCCGGGGCAATGACAGAACAACTGGCGAGCCTCTTTGATCAGGACCCGCGCGCGCGGGCACGGCTGACGGGACTGAAGCGGGCAAGCTGACGGCTTCATTGGTCGACAAATACCTCCCGCCGGAGGCACCGCGACGCCGAAAGGCGGCGCAAAAACAAACGCTTGCGCCGCAAGGCGCGCATTTTGGAAAGGGGTGAGCGGCGATGTTTCAGAGCTTTGAGGCGACAACCTCCCCCGAACAAGGCCCCCCGCGACTGGCCGCGCTTCGCTGCGCGATGACAGGCGACACGCTCGACGCCTATCTGGTGCCGCGTGCCGATGCCCATCAGGGCGAATACGTGGCGCCCTGTGACGATCGTCTGGCGTGGCTGACCGGTTTCACTGGATCGGCGGGCTTTGCGATAGTGACCTGCGAAAAGGCCGCTCTGTTCGTTGATGGCCGGTATACGCTTCAGGGCCGCTCGCAGACCGCAGAGGTGTTTGACATTGTCAGCTACCCCGCAACGCAAGCGGGTCCATGGTTGGCGGAGACGCTGTGGGACGGCGCGCGTGTGGGGTTTGACCCGTGGCTGCACACAGCAGGAGAGATTGAACGCATCACCAAAGCCGTCGCCGCCAAGGGTATGATCCTGGTGCCGGTGGGCAATCTGGTGGATGCGATCTGGGACGACCGGCCCGCGCGTCCTGCAGGCCCCGTGGTCAAGCACCCCAAAGAACTTGCGGGCAAAGGCGACGAGACCAAGCGGGCTGAGATTTCCGCAACGATCGCGCAGGCCGGTCAGGTCGCCGCGGTGCTCACTCTGCCCGACTCTATCTCGTGGCTTTTGAACATTCGCGGGGCCGACCTGCCTCGCGTGCCAATCGTGCAGGCCTTCGCCATCCTCCACGCGGACGGGCGGCTCGATCTGTTCTCGACGCGGTCGAAATTCGAAGAGCTTGGGCCAGATCCTGCGATAACCTTGCAGGATTGGGAGGCGTTCGAACCCGCGTTGCAAGCGCTTGAGGGGCCTGTTCGCGTTGACCGTGAGAGCGCACCACTTGCCGTGAGTATGGCGCTGAAGGAGCCTGTTTGGGGCGCGGACCCTTGTATCTTGCCCAAAGCGCGCAAGTCAGCGGAAGAGATCGCAGGCACCCGCGAAGCGCATCTGCGCGATGGTGCGGCGATGGTCGAATTCCTGGCCTGGCTCGACCGGGAAGCGCCAAAAGGCACCCTGACCGAGATAGACGTGGTGCGCGCGCTTGAGGGATTCCGCCGGGCGACCAATGCGCTCAAGGATATCTCTTTCGACACGATCTGCGGTGCGGGGCCGAACGGGGCCATCGTGCATTACCGCGTGACGGAGGAAACG
>JABSSC010000057.1:10259-23197 GCA_013214635.1 Paracoccaceae bacterium
CCGGGCGAACTGCTGCTTGTGGATTCCGGTGGTCAGTATGTGGACGGGACGACGGATATCACGCGCACGGTGGCCATAGGCGAGGTGGGAGACGAGGAACGCACCTGTTTCACCCGCGTGCTGAAGGGGATGATCGCGATCAGTCGCGTGCGCTGGCCGGCCGGGTTGGCGGGCCGCGATCTTGACCCTTTGGCGCGGGCCGCTCTCTGGTCGGCAGGGCAGGATTACGGCCATGGGACCGGGCACGGGGTTGGCGTGTACCTGAGCGTTCATGAGGGGCCGCAGCGGATATCGCGGATTTCTGAGGTACCGCTGGAGCCGGGTATGATGCTGTCCAACGAGCCGGGCTATTACCGCGAAGGCGCCTTTGGAATTCGGATCGAAAACCTCGTCATCGTGCGCGAGGCCGCGCCCATGGGCGACGGTGCGCCGCAGCTTGATTTTGAGACGGTGACTTTTGCTCCGATTGACCGGCGTTTGGTGGATGTCGAAGAGCTTTCGCGGTCAGAGCGCGTGTGGCTGAACGCCTATCACGCGGACGTCCTGGAAAAGCTCGGATCCCGCGTCAGCGATGATGCGCGGGTCTGGCTTGAGGCGGCCTGCGCGCCGCTCTGACACTGGACTGTCACATCTGGTGGGCTATGTTCGCGCGAACGAAAGGGAGGCAGCTTTGGCAGATCATATCAAAACCCGTATCGCACCGGGAACATGGGTGGTGCGCGCAGGTGGGGCCGTATTGGGCGAAAGCACGAATGCGGTGGAACTGACCGAGGGCGATTATCCCCCTGTGATCTATTTCCCCCGCGAAGACATCGCGATGGCGTTTCTGGAGCCGTCGGACCGGACCTCCCATTGCCCGTGGAAAGGGGATGCGCGCTATTTCTCCATCGTCACCAAAAGCACGACGCTGAAAGATGCGGTCTGGAGTTATGAGGCACCGAAAGAAGGTGTCGCGGCGATTACCGGGCATCTGGCGTTTTTTCCTTCGGACACAGTGACGGTCGAGAAGGTCTGAGACCCGGCAACGGGATGGGTATGCGAGGCTCTGCCTCGCGCTCCGGGATATTTTGGGATCAATGGAAGGCGGGTCAGTCTTCGCGTTCGGTCGTGAAGGTCAGCGGATAGCCTTCACGTTGGCCCATCTCTGTCGCCTGACGCGCTTTTTCCTCGGCGATTTCCTTGGTGAAAACGGCAACGACGCACGCACCTTGCTGGTGCGCGGCCATCATGACGCTCATCGCCTCATCCTCGGTCATGCGAAAGATTGCGCCCAAGACTTTGACCACGAAATAGCGCGGGGTGAAATCGTCGTTCAACAGCACGACCTTCCAGAGCTTTGGCCGTTCAGCCTTGGCTTTGGTCTCGGGCTTCAGGACGGTGTCTTGATCGGACATGGCAAGCCTCTGGTGCGTGCGCCGGAAACGATAGTGCAAGGCAAGCGCGCGTCCAGTGGTGGATCAGGAGTGTTCTTCTGCCGCCGTGGCGGCGAGCGCGCGGTTATAGGCCTTGAGCGCATCAACGTGGAAGAGCGCGCCGAGGATTTCGGGCGCTTCGCCTTTGTCCCCCACGCGCGCCACGGCGAGAAAGCGGCGGCCTGTGCGGTCGAACATCGGAAGCGCGTCTTCCAGCGTCGCGTTGGGGTCGATATAGGCCCCCTCTTCGATCGCTTCCCAGATCATGTCTTCGGTCGCTGCGCGGGGGTGGTCGGGCTTGCGCACGACATTGGCCACCCGGAACATCGCCAGAAGATAGGCCTGCGGTCCGGCGGCGAGGTGGATGTTGCGTTTTTCAAGCTGGGTCAGGAAGAACGACCGGTCCACAAGCCGCGAGGCGAGCGCGGTGGAGAGCGAGACGGCGACCATCACGGCAAGGCCGGTTTGCCAGTCGCCGGTGAGTTCAAAAACGATCAGCGTCGTCGAGATAGGTGCACCGAGCACCGCAGCCGCGACCGCACCCATGCCTGCGAGCGCATAGAGGCTTTCAGTGCCCGAGACGTCCGGGAAGGTCGCCGTCGCGACAAGACCGAAGGCAAGGCCCGTGAGCGCGCCAACCATAAGCGCGGGAGAAAACACGCCGCCGCCCATACGCCCTGCCATCGTGATGGCGACGGCGGCGACCTTGAGCACGGTGAAGATCACCGCCTCTCGCAGCATCAGCTCCCCCGTCAGGGCGGCAGAGGTCGTCTCATACCCAACGCCGATAATGTGGGGGTAGAAGATCGCGATGGCCCCCAGCATGGCGCCCGCGATGGCCGGGCGCAGCATGGCGGGGATGCGGAATTTCTTCTGGAGATGCGTGCCGTAGTCATCGGCGAGAAAGATCGAGCGCATCAGGATCACGGCGACGAGGCCTGAGACCAGCCCGAGCATCAGAAAAGCGGGCAATTCGATGTAGAAGGCCAGCGCGCTTTCAGGTGGGAGCGCGTATTCGGTGACGTTGCCGAAGTTCAGGCGACTGACGACCGTGCCCGCGACCGAGGCGATGACGATGGGGGCAAAGGCGTGAACGGCGAAGTGGCGCAGCACGACCTCTAGCGCAAAGATCGCGCCCGCGATGGGGGCATTGAAACTGGCCGAGACAGCGGCAGCAACGGCGCAGCCCAAAAGGTCGCGGCCCGTGATGCCATCGGCGTTGATGCGTTTTGAGACGAAGGTCGAGATGACGCCTGCGAGGTGGACGACCGGCCCCTCCCGCCCGGTCGAGCCGCCGGTGGACAGCGTGATGAGCGACGCGGCAGCAGAGGCGAGGCCCGCTTTGGTCTCGACCCGTCCGTCATGCATCGCGGCCCCTTCGATCACATCGGCCACCGAGCGCACGCGACCGTCGGGTGTGAAGCGCGTGAGGATGAACCCCACGACGAGACCACCGACGATTGGGGTGATCAGCACCCAGTACCACGGGATGGCGGCGGCAAAGGAATGGAGACGACGCACGTCATCGACGTTGTAGATCGTGGCCTGCAGGAACGAAATTGCCTCACGAAGTCCCACAGCGGCCGCACCGGCGGTGATGCCGATGGCGAGCGCGATAAACCAGAACGTGATTTCCCCCGGGCCCTGATGCTTGAGCACGCGCCAGCCGTCCTGACACGCCTCGACCACATCGTCTATCTGGCCAGACCAGAAGTTGCGTTTTGGCCCGCTCATACGGGTTCACTTTCGCGGGCTGGCCTCACCAACGCACCTGAGCGGTGCCCGCTTTGCCGCTTGGTATCCCGTTGTTCTAGAACGGTTGCCGCAGCGCGGAAAGGTGCCAGATGCGCGCAATCGCGAATTGAAACGGAATGTGAAGCGGTCAGGACGCTTCGAGAAGCGCGCGCGCGGCAGCACGGGCGGCATCGGTGACGGTGTCGCCTGAGAGCATGCGCGCGATCTCATCAACGCGCGCGGTGTCGTGAAGGGGCGCCACATCGGACAGGGTCATGCCTTTTTCAACGCGCTTGGCGACCTGCCAGTGATGGGCCCCAAGTGCGGCGACCTGTGGCGAGTGCGTGACGACCAGCACCTGTGCCCCGTCTGCAAGCGACGACAAGCGTCGACCTACGGCATCGGCTGTTGCGCCTCCGACACCGCGGTCGATTTCGTCAAAGATCAGCGTTAGGCCAGAGGACGTACCCGTCAGACAGACTTTGAGCGCAAGGAGAAAGCGCGACAACTCCCCCCCTGACGCAATCTTGTTCAGCGCGCCCTTTGGCGCACCGGGGTTTGTGGCGACAGTAAACGCGACCGCATCCTGCCCCGAGGGGCCGGGATCGGTTGGAGTGACGGCGGTTTCAAAGACCGCGCGCTCCATTTTCAGCGGTTTGAGTTCGGCCATCATGGCTTTGTCGAGCGCGGCGGCGGATTTGGTGCGCGCTTTGGTGAGCGCGGCGGCGGCCTTGGCATAGGCGGCGCGCGCCGCGTCACGGACCGATGTCAGGTCAATGAGATGCGCGTCCGAGCGATCAAGCACCGAGAGCCGGGTGCGCAGTGTATCGGCAAACGCGGCCAGATCATCCGCTGCAACCCCGTGCTTGCGGGCGAGCGCGCGGATCGCGAAGAGGCGTTCTTCGACCTGTTCCAGCTCGGTTGGGTCCACATCCAGCGCATCAATCACGCGGGAGAGCCCATCCTGCGCCTCGCCCAGTTCCGCCGTTGTCCGCCCGAGCGCATCAAGCGCAGTGGTGAGCGCGCCCTCAAGCGCGCCATCGGCCCCTTCGAGCCAACGTGCCGCATCGGAAATCGCGCCCTCTGCCCCGTCGAGGCCAAGCGCCTGTGCAGCGCGCGCCAGATCCTCCCCCACGCGGGCCGCCGCCTGCATCAGACGGCGACGGGTATCGAGCGTGTCTTCTTCCCCCGGTTCGGGGTTGAGGCCGTCAAACTCGCCCACGGCATGGCGCAGGAAGTCTTCTTCGGCCTTTAGGTCGATCAGGTCGGCCTCGGCCGCATCGAGCGCGGCTTGCGCCTCGGACTGTGCACGCCAGGCCTTGCGGGTTTTGTCGATCAACCCTGCGGTGCCCGCGAAGGCGTCAAGAAGGTCGCGGTGGCCGCGCGGGTTCAGAAGACCCCGGTCGTCATGTTGGCCGTGAAGTTCAACCAGCGTGTCAGACAGTTGTCGTAGCACATCGCCTGAGACACGGCGGTCGTTGACCCATGCGGTCTTGCGACCATCGGCAAGGTTCACGCGCCGAAGGATCAATTCGTTCGATTTAGACAAGCCTGCGGCCTCTAACACCGCATTTGCGGGGTGATCCTGTTCGATTTCGAAAACCGCGGTGACCTCGCCCTGCTCGGCCCCCTGCCGCACAAGCTCGGCCCGGCCCCGCCAGCCCAGGACAAACCCGAGGCTGTCGAGCAGGATGGACTTGCCCGCACCGGTTTCCCCCGTGAGCACATTCAGGCCGGGCTGAAAGGCAAGCTCCAGCCGGTCGATGATGAGCATGTCGCGGATGTCGAGGGACGTCAGCATTTCCGGTTTGGGTTTCGCCTTAGAGCCATTCGCCAGCGATGGTCTGGCGATAAATCTCGTTCAGCCAATTGTCGCCTTCTGCCTCGGGGCGCAGCCCAGAGCCAGAGACAAGCGAGAACGCCTCGGCGTACCATTCGGAGTTCTGGTAGTTGAAGCCCAGAACCGCAGCGGCCGTCTGCGCCTCTTCCGTAAGGCCAAGGGCAAGATAGGATTCCACAAGACGGTAGAGCGCCTCGGGCGTCTGGGTTGTGGTCTGGAAATCTTCGACCACAACGCGGAAACGGTTGATCGCGGCAGCGTAGTGGCCCCGGCGAAGATAATAGCGCCCGATCTCCATCTCTTTCCCAGCCAAATGGTCAAAGGCGAGATCGAATTTGAGGATCGCGGAGCGGGCGTACGAGCTTTCGGGATAGACCTCGATCACCGTGCGCAGAGATTGCAGGGCCTGAAAGGTCAGCCCCTGGTCCCGCCCGACATCGTCGATCTGATCGTAATAGCTGAGCGCGAGCAAAAACTGCGCATAAGCCGCGTCGTCATCGGTCGGATAGAGATCGATGTACCGCTGGGCGCTGGCGCGGCTGTTTTCGTAGTCTTTGTCACGGTGATACGAGAACGCCTGCATGATCAGAGCCCGCCGGGCATAGTCCGAAAACGGATACAGGCGTTCGACCTCACCAAAGAAAAAGGCGGCGTCTGCGGGGTTCTGATCGACCAGCTCAAACTCGCCGCGTTGGAAGATTTCGGCCGCCGAGAATCCATCAAGCGGGACGCTTTGCGTGATGAACGGGTCCTGACCGCAGGCGGCAAGTGCCACCAGCGAGACCGCTGCGAGCGTGGATCTGAACGTGGTCTTTGGCATCCCGCACACCCTTGGCAAAAGGTGGGGTTTCCCACCTTGCGCATGATTTAGCACGAAGCTTCGGCGGCGAAAATGCTAAGTTGCGTGATTACGCGGCGGTTGTGAGACCGACGATATCTGTGCGGCTGAGGCCAACGCCCGGCAAGCGTGCTTCGATTTCGGGACCGGCGTCGCGCATCACAAACGCGCCCGGCGTCGCGCAAAGCTTGCGCAGGAGCATGTTGGTCATCGCGTGGCCTGAGCGGACGCCCGTGTACCGGCCAAGGATTGGCGCACCGGCAAGCGCGAGGTCTCCGAGCGCATCCAGCATCTTGTGGCGCACAGGTTCGTCTTGGTGGCGCAGGCCGCCCGGTGTCAGAACCTGATCGCCGTCAAAGACGATCGCATTGTCCATCGTACCGCCCAGGATGAGACCGTTGTCGCGCATCGCGTCGACGTCTGACTTGCGGCAGAACGTGCGGCTGTCGCAAAGCTCGTGAACGAAACGACCATTGTGCAGGTCGAGCGATTTTGCCTGATGGCCAATCGCGCCATCGGTAAAGTCGATCTCAAAATCCATGACCAGGCCATCATGCGGCGCAAGCTGCGCCATGGCGTCGCCCCGGCGGACGGTGACGGTCTTGCGGATTTCCAGAACGCGCACGGGCGATGCCTGCTTGCGCACCCCTTTGTTAAGGATGGCGCGCACGAACTGCGCAGCAGATCCGTCAAGGATCGGCACTTCTGGCCCGTCGATTTCGATCAGGAGGTTGTGCAACCCCGTCCCGGCGACAGCCGCCATGATGTGTTCGATGGTCGAAACTTCGACCCCGGCATCATTGGCAATCTTGGTGCAAAGTTGTGAGGCGATGACAGCATCCCACCGCGCTGGAACCAGCGGATCACGATCAGTGATGTCGGTGCGCTTGAACCAAATACCAAACTCGCTTGCCGCTGGCTTGAGCGTCATGCGTACAGCGCGACCGCTGTGTAGTCCGGTTCCCACAAATGTGACAGGCGCCTTTAAGGTCGTCTGCATTTTAATCGTCCCTCAATCAGCGTGGCGTCCCCCAACGCCTCTCCGACACCTCCGAGGTAGGGTTTGGGCCTGAAATGCTCAACTCACTCTTTGTAACGGTCTGAAACATGCGCCCACGCGTTCGGCGATAAACCGCCCCAATCCGGTTTTCCACAAGCTAAGCCGCTGATTACAAACAAAAACGGCCGGGATTAACCGGCCGTTGACTGTGATCTTGTGACGGTACGTCAGTTTGCCTGACGGCGCAGGAATGCAGGAATTTCGATGCGATCCTGATCGTCGCCGCCCTCAGATTCGCCGCGCGGCGCGACAACCGGAGGCTGCTGACGGGGGGCTGCGGTGGCGCGTGGCGCGGGTGCCTCGCCCTGCTGACCGGTCATGCGGCCGATGAGCGAATTGATCCCGAACCGGGGTTTGTCGTCCTCGACCTCTGCGGCGGGAGCGGGAGCAACCTCGGGTGTGTCGACCGGCGCCTGACCCGGCACTTTGCGCACAGCCTGTTGGAGGCGCACGAGCGTTTCAGGAGACGGCTGCCCCGCGGTCGCGGCTGCCGGGTTGTAGGCGGGCGGAGGAAGATCGTCGCTGTCGTCATCGGCAAAGACGTTCTCGGCCTGCTCATGCGCGGCCGAGGCATCAAACAGACCGTGATCTTCTTCTGCCGGAGCGGCGTCAACCGCTGCTGGTTCTTCCATCGCTTCGGGTTCTGGCGTGGCGACAGGTGCAGGTGCGGCCTCAGCCGCCGGGGTCGCGACCGGAACCGGACGCTGCGACTGGTTGGCGTCGATGCCAGTGGCGACGACCGAAACGCGCATGGAGCCTTCCATGCCGGTGTCGAGCGTCGAACCGACGATGATGTTTGCCTCTGGGTCGACTTCCTCACGGATGCGGTTGGCCGCTTCGTCGAGTTCGAACAGCGTGAGATCGTGACTGCCGGTGATGTTGATGAGAACACCGTTCGCGCCTTTGAGGCTGATTTCGTCGAGGAGCGGGTTGGCAATGGCCTTTTCAGCTGCCTGAATGGCGCGATCTTCGCCCGTCGCCTCGCCTGTGCCCATCATCGCCTTGCCCATTTCGTCCATCACGGCGCGCACATCGGCGAAGTCGAGGTTGATCAGACCCGGACGGACCATGAGATCAGTGACACCCTTAACGCCCTGGTAAAGCACGTCGTCGGCCATCGAGAACGCCTCGGTGAACGTCGTCTTCTCGTTGGCGAGGCGGAACAGGTTCTGGTTTGGAATGATGATCAGCGTGTCGACCATCTTCTGAAGCATTTCAACGCCTTCTTCGGCTTGCCTCATCCGCTTTGCGCCTTCGAACTGGAAGGGCTTGGTGACAACGCCGACGGTCAGAACGCCAAGCTCACGCGCGGCCTGTGCGATAATGGGTGCCGCGCCTGTGCCGGTGCCCCCACCCATGCCCGCGGTGATGAATGCCATATGTGCGCCGGCGAGGTGATCAACGATCTCTTCAATCGTCTCCTCTGCGGCTGCGGCGCCGACGGACGGGCGTGCCCCGGCGCCGAGCCCCTCGGTGACTTTGACGCCCATCTGAATTTTGAGATCCGCCGACGATTGCGACAGCGCCTGCGCGTCGGTATTGGCGACCACGAACTCGACCCCGTCGAGCTGTTTCTCGATCATGTTGTTGACGGCGTTGCCGCCCGCCCCGCCGACACCGAACACGGTGATGCGCGGCTTAAGCTCTTCGTGCTTGGGGGACATGGTCAGGGTCAAAGTCATTTGGATGTATCCGCCTGTTGTGTTGTTTTGGGTCCTCGGGCAGGACCGCATTGTTGTGGCCCTAAAAGGCCGAGCTCGATCGATTTGCCTGCGACATTACGCTTTGCGGCGCTTCAGGTCATCAAAAAAACGCGAATGCACCACAAAATCTTGCAGATATTCGCTCATCGACCCCGGCATCTGGCGTCTGAGTGAAGATATAGCTGTTACCAATTGTCTCGAAACCATTTTACGGCCCTCCTGAGAGATTTGACCGGGTACCGGTCGCTTGGAATTTCAAAGTCCCACCACTCGTCCTGCGGGTGTGCTGCGAACAGACACAACCCTACGGCGCTTGCAAAGGCGGCGCCGGTTGCCGCTTGCGGAAGCCCCTGCACGCGCAGCGGGCGACCGATTCTGACCTGTTGACCGAGAATGCGCGGGGCGAGACCGTCGAGGCCGGGGATCTGGCTTGCCCCGCCGGTCAGGACGACCTGTTGACTGGGCAGGTGATCGAACCCGGCCGCATCTAGGCGCGCGCGCACCTCTTCAAGGATTTCTTCGACACGGGGGCGGATGATCCCGATCAACTCGGCGCGGCTGACCTTGCGGCGGTCTTTCTCCCAGTCGCCGGTTTCGCCGCCGATCTCGATCATCTCGCGGTCGTCCATGCCCGTCGCGATGGCACCTCCGTGGAATGTCTTGATGCGCTCGGCGGTTGTCATCGGAACTTGAAGTCCCGCCGCGATGTCGCGGGTGACGTGATCGCCCCCCAGACGCACGCTGTCGGCATAGATCATGTGACGCTTGAGAAAGATCGACACGCCCGTCGCGCCGCCCCCCATGTCGATGCAGGCTGAGCCCAGTTCCTGTTCGTCTTCGACAAGGCTCGCGATGCCCGACACATAGGACGACGACGCCACGCCTGCGAGTTCCAGATCGCAGCGTTTGACGCAGTAGATGAGGTTCTGAATGACCGCTGCATCGACGGTCAGCAAATGCAGGTCGCAGGCCAGATGGGTGCCGATCTGACCCCGTGGATCGATCAGGCCCGAGCGGTGATCAACGGCGAAGTTGACGGGTTGCGCATGGACGACCTCGCGCCCCTCGCCCAGATCGGGCACGTCGCAGGCCGCCAGCACGCGCGCCACATCACTTTCGGTGACGGCGTCATCTTCCAGCTCGACCTGCGCGGCAAGCCCGTAGCTGCGCGGGCTACCGCCCGCAATACAGGCGATCACGTGGTCGACGCGGACATTGGCCATTTTCTGTGCCGCTTGCAGGGCGGTTCGGATGGCGCGTTCGGTTTCCTGCAAGGCGCGGCTTTCGCCCAATTCGACCCCGCGGGACCGCGTTGTGGCCGCCCCGATGACCCGGAACGACGATTGCCCCGCCAGTGACCCGATCCCGTCCGCCTCCGGCATGCGTGGCGGCCCGTCGAAACGCAGGATGAGGCACCCGATTTTGGAGGTGCCGATGTCGAGAATGGCGATTACCCCGCGCTGGATGGCCGCCGCGCGCATGGCCCGCATGGTCCGCTGGGTATGATAAAAGTCGCTCATGGCTCAGTCGGCTCCTGTCTTGATCTCTTCGACGTCGTTCATTGCGTCGATAGCGGCGGGGGTAAGGCGCACCGTCATCCGGTCGGGATTGCGCATGTCGATGACCGCGACATCGCGATCGAAAAGCTGGGAACGATAATGCAGCACCATTGCATGGCGCAGTGCCCCTTGCGGGTCGCTTTCGGGCAGAAGCAGGCGCTGATCACGGTCGAGCACAAGGTCCCAGCGGCGCTGCCCGACATAGACCAGACCGCGCAGGCGGCCATGAACCGGCTGTGCCTGACGGATGAGGTCAATGGCCTCGGACACATGTGCGGCGGCGCCCGTTCCGACAAGCAAGGGAAGTTCGGGATGGTCGAGGCGGCGTTCGGCGGTGGCCACACGATGCCCATCGAGATCGACAAGGTACGTCTGCCCGCCATCGCGCCAGAGGGCGACCGGCACACGTTCGTCGACCGTGACATCCAGAATTCCACCGGCGCGCACGCTGACCCGTGCCGAGGCAACGCTTTCAAACGCCGCAACCGTGTCGTGCAACGCATCGAGATCGAGATCAAAGGAGGAGATCGGAAATTCAAGCGCCAGTGCCGCGCGGATGTTTTCCGCCACAGCGGGCGATGCGCCGTCCACCGACAGCATTCGCACCATGAATTCCGGGCGCTGTTCGATTTGGTGGCGGACATCCTGGACCGTCGCGATGGCCTCGTCCCGGCGTGTCTCGGACGAGAAATAGCCTCCAATGAGGGCCGCAATCAGAATAAGCGGTACGCCCCAGCGCAGAAAAACACGGAACCGCGGCGTCAGCATTAACCGGTTGAGGCGATACGCAATGCGGCTGGGCGCGGGATCGCGGCGGAGCCCTATCGATCGCATGACGCGTCCTCCACCATCCAACGGCAAAAGGCCGGAAAATCATAGCCCGCATGCGCCCCTTGTTCGGGGGCGAGCGAGGTGGGTGTCATGCCGGGCTGCGTGTTGGTTTCCAGCAGGATCAGACCGTCGCGCCCGCGCGCCTCGTCCCAGCGGAAATCGGTGCGGCTAACCCCGCGACAGCCCAAAACGCGGTGGGCGCGGAGGGCGTAGTCGAGGCACGCCTCGGTGATCTCGGCCGGAACATCGGCCGGGATTTCGTGGCGCGACCCGCCGTCGGCATATTTCGCTTCATAGTCGTACCAGCCGTCGGTGATGATGTCGGTCACGCCAAGGGCGCGGTCGCCCATGACGGTCGTCGTCAACTCGCGGCCCGCGACGTATTCTTCGACCATGACCACATCCGGCATGGTATCGTCGAGCTTTGGCGGGCCATTGGCGGCCTCGTGGACGATGTAAATCCCGACGGAGGAGCCTTCGTTGTTGGGCTTGACCACATAGGGCGGCTGCAAGACATGGCGCCCTTCGACCTCTGCCCGGCACGCCAGTTGCGAGTGCACCACGGGCAAACCCTCAGTGCGGTAGGCGGCTTTGGATTTCTCTTTGTCCATGGCAAGCGCAGAGGCCAGAACCCCAGAATGCGTGTAGGGAATGCGCAGCCATTCCAGCAGACCCTGCACACAGCCATCTTCGCCCCAACGACCATGGAGCGCGTTGAACACCACATCGGGAGAAATTTCAGACAGGCGTGCAGAGAGGTCGGGACCGGCGTCCACCTCGACAACTTCAAATCCTGTTGCCCGCAAAGCGGCTGCGCATTCACGCCCTGATGACAGCGACACCTCGCGCTCAGCCGAGGGTCCGCCCATAAGTACCGCCACTTTGTGGGCTGCCCTGCTCGACATGCCCAACGTGCCTCTGATCGCGCCGTTTTCGACGCTGGTTTTTCAAGTTTCAGCACCGTCGTTGCGGTGCGTCTTTTGATTTTGGTGCACCGATGTTACGGCGCGGCTGCTCTATTCATTTTCCGGGGCCGGTTTTCCGACCCGCATGATTTCCCACTCTAACAGTATTCCACTGTTTTGGAATACCTTTTCGCGCACCCGCTCGCCCAAATCTTCCAATTCCTGCGCCGTGGCGTCCCCGGCATTGGTCAGGAAATTGGCGTGCTTGTCGTTCATGACCGCGCCACCGTGCGGCACACCCTTGAGCCCGGCGTCCTGAATAAGCTTCCAGGCTTTGAGCTCATGCGTGTCGTCGGCCCGCCCGGTTGACGAAAACCCTGCCGGATTGCGGAAGGTCGAGCCCGCCGTGCGGTCACGGGTCGGCTGGGTGGCATCACGCTTGGCAAGCTGATCTTCCATGTGCTGCGCGAGCACCTCCGGATCGCCTGATGGGCCTTCGAAAGTGGCAGAAACGATGACCGTGTCGGCGGCCAGATCGGTTTGACGGTATTGGAAATTGAGGTCGTCCGGCGTCAGCGTGATGACGTCCCCACCCCGCGTGATCGCGCGCGCCTCCACAAAATGGTCGGCCACGTAAGAGCCATAGCACCCGGCATTCATGCGCACCGCCCCACCGATAGCGCCGGGAATGGTGCGCAGAAACGTCAGATCGACCCCCGCCTCTGCCGCCCGCTTGGCGACTTGTGCATCGAGTGCGGCCGCCCCAGCCGTGACACGATTGCCCGTGACTTCGACCCTGTTGAAGCCGCGCCCAAGCCGGATCACGACACCCGGAATACCGCCGTCACGCACGATCAGGTTCGACCCCACGCCCATCGGAAAGACGGGAATGGCAGGGTCGAGATCGCGCAGAAAGGTCGCAAGATCGTCCTCATCCGCGGGCTGAAACAGATACTCGGCCGGACCGCCGACGCGCAGCCAGGTCAGGTCTTTCAGAGATCGGTTCGGGGTCAATCGACCGCGCGGAGTGGGTGGGTTGGTCATGAGGAGTTGATT
>JABSSC010000058.1 GCA_013214635.1 Paracoccaceae bacterium
GGTTCCAGTTGCCGGCAGCCACTCCTATTGGATTGGCGATCGGTTTGGTGCGATTGAGTGGGAACGTTCGCCAGATACAGCCTTCTCACGCAGCACAGATACAGGCCCTCTCTCACGCTCGAACCATTGCCTGTTCGATGAGAATGTCGCCCTTGAGACAGACCTTTCAGAGAGCACCCATTCGCGGATTGAACGCATGCAGACTCTTTTGGAAAGTGCGCGTGACCATACGGCGCGTTCGCTCAGTCAATTGTTCGCCAATCGTGAGGATGGGCGTCTCAGCATCAATCGGTTTGCTGAAGACGATACAGGCGCCACAACCAATGCGGTCGTCGCATGTAACCCGGCAGAGCTCGAATTCCTGGCTTGCCGAGGCCCCGCCGATCAAGGCGAGTGGGTCGAGCTCGCATTTGAACGCGCTTTGTCGACGACTAACGCTTAAGCGCACCGCCTGATCTGCGCGCAGCGGCAAAAATTACACGTGCGCCTATAGCAAAATCGCCCCGCAATGGTTTAACCCTCCCAAAACGGAAAGGGAGGATCGAGCGATGTCGACATATGAACCTATGACCAAGGCTGAGGTGATCGCCGCACAACGTGCCTGGGCGAGATACGTAACCACTCAGGATGTCGAGAACCTTCTGGGCCTCTATGACTTTGGAACACCTGATGAGCCGCTTCTTTTCAAGCCCACTCTGGCCGATGTGATCCGGCTGGATGAGGCAGGCGCGCGATCTTATTTTGTTGGTGGTGACCCAAATTATCCCAACGATCACGGGTTCCTAAAGCGTGGATGGAAAAGCGTGGAATTCCAAAGCGCGGCGGGACCGATCCTCAAAGCGGGCGGGCTGGGCTATAAGGATATGGGGCACTATACCTTCACAGATGGAAGCGGTAACGCGACGCGCGCCGATTATACCTTTGCTTACCACAAGCTGGATGAGCGCGTTCTGATATCGTTGCACCACTCTTCGCTGACCTGGTTCCCACCTGTCGATACTTGAGCGTTGGCTCAGGCAGCCTGAGCGATGGGCAAAGACATCATCATGTGTGCCATGTCGTCAAGGTCGTCGTCCTGAATCGTACAAGCCGCATTGAGCGACATCGAACGATTGGCCGGCGATTTCATCTCTGAGGCAAGAGCTTCGGATGTAACGCCAGCGCACACTTCGGGAAGCGCGCGCGCGATCTCGCAAGCACGCATCAACGACGCAAACGCGTCTGGCAATTCGTCTACCGCCGGCGCTGCACCAAGGGCTTGTGCCGCGAGGGCATAAGTGTCGCCGCCGTCGGGCTGATCCACCAACCATGGTAGCGTCACTTCAAGCGCGAGACCGGTGGCCAGACCGTGATGTATGCGCGCCAGAGAGCCCAACGCATGGCTGATATTGTGACCCATATGTGTGTTGCAGTTGTGCAGTGCCAATCCCGCAAGGGTGCTGGCCCAGAGAACCTGACTGCGTGCGTCGATGTCGTCGCCTTGTGTCACAGCGATTGGTAATGCGTCAGACAGCAACCGTAGCGCTTCAAGACCATACATCTGCCCCGCAGCGTTGCTTCGGCGCGATGTAACTGCCTCAAGCGCATGCGCAACGGCGTCAATTCCGGTCCACGCTGTCAAATGCGGTGGGAGGCTAACTGTGAGTCCGGGATCGAGTATCGCATGGGCGAACATCAGCTCTTCTGACCAATACCAATTCTTGGCACCTGAATTGGTTGATACGATTGACGTCCGAGTGACCTCCGATCCCGTGCCAGCGGTTGTCGGGATGGCGATTGCGGGCAATCCGGTTTTTGGAATTGGTGCGCTTGCCAGTGCGTACAATCGTGCCTCCGTCTCGGACGGGGCGATCGCGGCAACAAGCTTGGCAGCATCCATTGCGGCGCCTCCGCCCAGACCTACCACCACACGCGCGCCGCTTGACCGAGTTTGTTCGGTCAGACGGTCGATCAAGGCTTCTTTGGGTTCACCAACGATCTCTGCAGACAGGGTGCATGCGAGCCCGGCATCATTCAGCGTGTTCGCAAGTTCCGGGGCAATTCCCAACTCGGCAAGCGCGGCATCGGCAATCAAAAAAACCGGGCCACCCCCCAGATCGCCCACGACCTGCGCGGTATCTGCGACCCGTCCGTTTCCAAACGAGACTGCTGGCACACGGCCCATATCGAAACTGTTCATACCCCTGTGACACTCCCACAAGTTCTCTTCCGGTGCCGTGTCCGGATTGCCCATATGAACGGAGTAAAGCGGGCGAAATGCAGGCCGCATGCCCGAAAACGCCGCGAAGTGCATATCCGCGACAATATGGCGTGCGCGGCCGCTTAAATTCGGAGAAGCACAGATCCGCTTCGGTGTCCGGCTTCGATGGTTTCATGCGCTGCAGCGCAATCTTCCAAATCGTGAACTTCAGATATCCGGAACGTCAAAGCCTGTTCGTTCACGAGCGACGAAAGACCGAGGGTCGCTGCGCTACGCTCGGACGGGGACATCATATAGATCAGGGCGAGCCGAATGGTTACCGCCTTAAACATCAACGGATAAAAGGGCAGAGTTGGCGTCATATCCTTAGCCGATCCGTAGGATGCAATCGTTCCACGCTCTGCAATGATGCGTGCGTTGGTCTCGGCGTTCATACCGAATTCAACCTCGACGATCCGGTCAACCGGCGCTCCACCCGTATGGTCCAAAATCTGGTCTGCCAATCCGGATGTTGAGTAATCAAAGACCGCCTCGGCGCCAGCCTGAGACGCGGCTGCAATACCATCTGCGCCGCGAGCAGTTGCAAGCACGCGGGCACCAGACGCGGCGGCGACTTGGATTGCGATATGCCCAACGGTGCCTGCACCACCACTGATCAGCACAATCTGATCGGCAATCGGACCATCGCCCAAGACCGTGTGATGCGCCGTCAGGCCCGGAATGCCCAGGATTGCACCATGCTCGAACGGAACACTGTCCCCGAGAGGAACCGCATTTTCCTCAGGAAGTGCGATGTATTCTGCCGCTGTTCCAAAGGCACGTTGCCACTGACCATTCCAAACCCAGACCTTTTCTCCAATCCGGCGCGTGGGGACGCCGTCGCCGACCGCCTCGATCACGCCTGCGCCGTCGCTGTGCGGAATGATCTTTGGAAACGGCGGCTTCGTCACACCGGGCCTGCCGCCCGAACGGGCTCGCGTGTCGGATGGGTTCACGCCAGATGCGTGCAAGCGGACCAGAACTTCCCCGGGTCCCGGTGACGGCGTTGGGATGTCTTCGAGTTTCAGAACGTCCCGGGCGGGTCCGAAGCTGTCGTAGGTAATTGCGCGCATTTGCTTTCTCGCTTGCCAATGAATGCCCTTAAAGACCGATCTGCCACCTAAACGGCAGACTTGCTAATGTATTTTATTTGTATACAAAACGCGTACCGGAGGTTGCGATGTCCCAGTCATCAAAAGAAGAGTGCTTTGAGGATCTCAAGCGACGTGTCCTCACGACCGAGCTTGCGCCGGGATCCGATCTTGATGAGGCGCGGCTCTCGGAAAGTTATGGGATCTCGCGAACGCCATTGCGTGAGGTGCTTCAGAGATTGGCAGGCGAGGGCGTGGTTCGGATTGAAGCGAACCGGGGGGCAAAGGTCGCGTCGATGAACGTTTCAGATATGCGCACGTTCTTTCAGACGGCGCCGTTGATTTATGCGAACATCGCGCGTCTCGCCGCTGAAAACCGTACTTCTAAGCAACTCGTTGAGCTGAAGAACGCGCAGCGAAGTTTTCTCGAGGCCATCTCCAGCGAAGATGCGACAGGCGCGGCTCTCAGCAATCATGCGTTTCACGACACAATCGGAAACATGGCCCACAACCCATATCTTTCGGCATGTCTGGACCGGTTGCTTATCGACCATACGCGCTTGGGGCAGACATTTTATCGGCCTGCCGCGCCGTCAGAAAAAGTTTTGATCCTCAAGGCGGCAGAGCAGCATGACGCAATGATTTCGGCAATTGAAGCGCGGGAGGCTGCTTTGGCTATAGACCTGACGTTGCAGCATTGGGATCTGTCGCGCGATCGAATGGAGCGGTTTGTGCGACCTGATCCCCTTCCCGTTGAGGTCATTTCTCTGGAGGATCGCCGGGATGCAGTTTGAGGGCATCTTTACCCCGATCGTGACGCCGTATCACGACGACTTCAGTCTCAATGAGCCAGCCTTGGCGGCAACTGTCGAACACCTCATAAAAACTGGTGTACATGGGATCATCGCTGCGGGCACCACCGGCGAATACTATGCCCAATCGGCTGAAGAACGCGTCGATCTGATGGGACAGGTAAAAACCCTGATCGATGGACGCGTGCCGCTGGTTGTTGGGACCGGGGCGATGCGCACCGAAGACAGCGTAGCGTATGCAATCCAAGCAAAGGCCATCGGAGCGGATGCAATTTTGGTGGCAACTCCGCCTTACGCGTATCCAACCGGGCGAGAGATTGCCCTGCATGCGCTGGCCGTTGACCGTACCGCCAACCTGCCCGTGATGCTTTATAATTATCCGGGTCGAATGAGCGTCAACATGGACGAAGAGTGCCTCGACCGCCTCGGGCGATCCCCAAACTTCCGGGCGATTAAGGAAAGCTCGGGAGACCCGAACAGATTGCACATGCTGGCGCGCGATTACTCGCACATCGCGTTGAGCTGTGGGATGGATGATCAGGCGTTGGACTTCTTTGCCTGGGGCGCACGAAGCTGGGTTTGTGCAGGCTCAAACTTTGCTCCCGAGGCACATATCGCACTCTACCGCGCCTGTGCAGTTGAAGGAGACTTTGCCAAGGGGCGGGCCATAATGTCGGCAATGCTTCCCTTGATGCGGGTGCTCGAACAGGGCGGCAAATTCATTCAGTGCATCAAGCACGGTCTCACGATGCGTGGAATTGATGCGGGCCCACCACGCAAGCCGCTGCAGCCCTTGAACAAGGACGATCGCCGCGAATTAGAGGAGGTGATCCGCACCATGAATGCAGCCATTGCTTCAATCGAAGGAGCCTCCGCATGACCGATCTTCTAACGCGCGCTGAAGATGCAGCCATCGCAGCAGAGATTGATCTACCATCAGCTCCGTTCATGGACGGTAAGTTTCGCGCTAGAAAAGGCCCGGCGCTGGTGACGACGAACCCGGCGACAGGCGAAGTTTTAACGACCATCGCCGCTGCGGGTGCGGAAGATGTGGACTTTGCCGTGGGAAAGGCGCGTGAGGCTTTCGAGCAAGGTCACTGGTCTCGATTGCACCCCTCTGAACGCAAGGACGTTCTGATCAAACTATGCAAATACATCACGCGCCGTAGGCGTGAGTTGGCGGTGATGCAAAGCCTCGAGTCCGGCAAGCCGATCCGCGACTGCGAGATGATCGATGTGCCCGAGACGATCCACACGATCAAATGGCATGCTGAGTCGATTGATAAAATCTATGACCAAACCGGTCCGACCGGCGATGACGCGATTTCGATGATTGTTCGGGAACCGATTGGCGTGGTCGCGGCGATCTTACCTTGGAATTTTCCCATGTTGATGTTGGCGTGGAAAATCGCTCCAGCGCTTGCGGCTGGGTGTTCGATCATCGTGAAGCCTGCCGAACAGACGTCGCTTACGGCGCTGCGCATCGCAGAGCTTGCGCATATGGCAGGTGTGCCGCGCGGGGTTTTGCAAGTTTTGCCCGGTGACGGACCCACCGTGGGAGAACCGTTGGGGCGGCACATGGATGTCGACCTTGTCACGTTCACCGGATCAACTGAAACCGGTAGACGTTTCCTGCACTACGCGGCGGACAGCAACCTTAAGAAGGTGGTTCTTGAATGCGGAGGCAAGAATCCGGCGATTGTCTTGGAAGACGCCGAGAACTTGGATCACGTGGCAGAGCACGTCGTAAATGCGGCGTTCTGGAACATGGGCGAAAACTGTTCAGCGGCGTCGCGGCTGATCGTGCATAGCGCAGTCAAAGCCCCGCTTATGGAGCGGATTGAGGCACGGTTGCGAGATTGGAAGACCGGCGATCCACTCGACCCGGCCAACCATTTGGGCGCGCTGATCGATGATGCGCATTGCGCAAAGGTTGCCGGATATTTGCGGTCGGGTGACGCGCCCGATGGCCCCTTCATTTCTCCGAAGGTCTACGAGGTCGCCTCAAGCGATGCTTTGGCACAAGATGAAGTTTTTGGCCCAATTCTCAGTGTTCTTGAGGTTGCTTCAACCGCTGAAGCCATCCAGCTTGCCAATGATACCGCGTACGGGCTGACGGCGAGCGTGTTTACCGCGAACACTCGAACAGCGCTGAGGGCCGCACGTGACATTCGCGCGGGAACCGTAACCGTCAATTGCTATGGCGAGGGTGACATATCGACCCCGTTTGGCGGATTCAAACAATCGGGTTTTGGTGGACGTGACAACGGAGTTCACGCCCATGATCAGTATACCGAGCTTAAGACAATCTGGATCGACCTGACCGATCCCCGCGATGGGGACAACGTCGGATGACGCGGGCCGGCTTTATCGGAACGGGCCATATCGCAGCGCCAATGGCGCGGGCTTTGGCGCGGAAGGGACATCAGGTTGTCGTCTCAGAGCGCAGTATTGACGTGTCTCAAGCGCTGGTAGCTGAAGGATTGGGCATAACCTCGTCGGACAATCAGGGTGTCATTGACGCGAGCGATGTCGTCTTTCTGTGCTTGCGCCCTGCCATTTGGAGCTCAGCGCTTTCCGGACTGACATGGCACGACGATCAAAGCATCGTTTCGGTCATGGCGGGCGTGCCCATTTCTGCGCTTGTCGCGGCCTGTGCGCCGGTTGCAGACGTCTCGGTCACAATACCGATTGGGTTCATTGAAAATGGCGGGTGTCCATTGCCGGTCGCGGGAGATCCGAAAGTTCTGCAGGGCCTCTTCGGCGACGACAATCCAGTTTTGCCACAGCCGGACGAACGCGCGCTGAATGCGCATTTTACCGCCTCTGCCATGCTGTCGGGCATTTTGGAGTTTATGGAGACTGGCGCGAGCTGGCTGGCCAAGGCCGCCGGAGATCCTGCGCAGGCCGAAATCTATGTCGCTAATCTGGTCGCCGGTTTTCTGCGCGACATGCCCAAGTCCAAAGCCGGGGACATGGCGTCCGCGAAATGGGCTTTGGCAACGCCGGGTACGTTGAACCTGCAAATGGTCGAAAGGTTGCGCTCCGCAGAGAGCTTTGCGGCTTTGCCGGATATCCTGTCGGCCATCTCAAACGGAATGGAGAAGCCTGATGAGCGTTGAGGCTGTCGGAACCGCGCGGCGTGGCCGTGGGGCGCGTAAAGCCGTGCGTCAGAAGCGGGATGTTAAGATGCTACCCGCACTCCGGCGCAGGTTGCCGCTGGTAGAACCGATGGATCTTGACCAAATCGCACGGATCGACGCGGCTTCGATGCATATTCTTGAAAACGTCGGCGTCGTTTTTTGTGATCCGATCGCCTTGGCGGATTGGACGCGTGCCGGGGCCAAGGTCGATGGCGAACGCGTGTATCTGGACCGCCATTTGGTGCGGGAATTGATCTCAACAATTCCTGAAACCTTCACATACCACGCGCGAAACCCCGCCAATAACCTTCCATTTGGCAAAGACCACATGATCTTTGTGCCGATGACGGGTGCTCCGTACTTGCGGGACCTTGACGATGTCCGGCGAAATCCAACGCTGGACGATCTCGCAAATTTCCACAAGCTGTCGCACATGCTGCCCGCGCTTCATTCCAGTGCGCATCACATCGTTGAACCCTATGACCATCCGATCAGCCAGCGGCATTTGCGGATCACCTATTCGTCGATGAAGCATTCCGACAAGACGTTTATGGGTATGACAACCAGTCCGAAAAACGCCGAGGACGTCATGGAGATGTGCGCCATCCTGTTTGGCGAAGACTTCATGGAGACACACCCGGTTGTCACCGGGAACTGCAACGGGAACTCACCGCTGGTCTGGGACGAGACGATGTTGGGGGCGATGCGCGCCTTTTGCCCCCGCAATCAGCCGGTATTGTGCTCACCCTTTGTGTTGGGTGGCGCGAATACGCCCGCCTCGGTCGCCCCAACTGTCGCCCAGCTTAACGCGGAAGCGCTGTCCGCGCTGGCCTATACCCAAGTGGTCCGAAAGGGCTGTCCGGCGATCTATGGACATTACCTGTCGACGGTATCGATGAAGTCGGGCGCGCCAATGGCCGGCACACCCGAGATAAGCTTGATGAACTTCATGATCGGGCAAATGGCGCGCTTCTACGGCGTACCTTGGCGTACATCGAACACGCTTGGCGGGGCCAAGACCTTGACGCGCAGGCGGGTTATGAAAGTGCAACGACATTACAAGCCGTGATGTTCAGCGGGTCCAATTACGTCTGGCATTTGGCCGGTTGGAACGAGGCCGGCATGCACTGTTCCATGGCGAAGTTTGTTGTCGACGCAGAGCAATGCGCGATGGCATACCGCATGGCCGAGGGTGTCCGATGGGATGACTTTGACCAGGCTATCGCGGCTGTTTCGGACGTTGGACCCGGTGGGCATTACTTGGGCCATCCGCATACGCTGGAGAATTTTCAGCGCGCCTTCTTTATGCCAGAGATGTTCGACAACAACTCGATAGAGCAATGGGAAGCCGAGGGTGCGCATGAGATCACGGCCCGGGCGCTTGGTCATGTGCGCGCGCTTTTGGCGGATTATGAAGAGCCGAAACTTGATCCCGCGAGGGACGAGGCGCTGCGAGATTACATTGCACGACGCGAGCGCGAAATTCCGGCGGCCGACGCGTTGAACCAAACGTACTGACGAGTCCGTGGCGTGATGGATATCGTTGTCAGCCAACTCCCTAAGGATCCGGGCCCGGCGGCTTGGAACAGTCTGCTTCCTGACGCAGACCCTCCCGTTCCCTTAGAAGGCGACGCGACCGCTGATTGGTTGGTCATCGGGGCAGGATTTGCGGGTCTCGCTGCAGCGCGCAGGCTTTCGATGCATTTGCCTGGGGACAGGGTCGTCGTGCTGGATGCGACCCGAATTGGTGAAGGGCCTGCAGGGCGAAACTCAGGCTTTATGATTGATCTACCGCATGATCTATCGTCGAGCGATTACGGTGGGTCGCTCGAAAAAGATATCGTTCAGACGCGGGAAAACCGCATGGCCATCGATTTTGCCGAAGACATGGCGCGCGCGTTTGGACTGCCGGAAGAAGCCTTTGTTCGGTCGGGCAAAATCAATGCAGCGGCGACCGCAAAGGGCGACACCCACAATGTCAGCTATGCGGCGCATCTAGAGGCTATGGACGAGCCACACGAGATGCTCGGCGCGAATGAGATGCGCGAACTGACCGGCATCGACTATTATCAGGGCGGACTGTTCACACCCGGTACCGCCATCATCCAGCCCGCGATGTTTGTCCGGGGCGTGGCATCCGGGCTGCGCTCAAATCGCATCACGATCCACGAAAACAGNCCGGTAACACGACTTCATAAGGAAGGTGATTGGATCGCCACGACGCCCAAAGGCCGCGTCATGGCGCCCAAAGTCATTTTGGCAGTCAATGGGCATCTCAACAGTTTTGGGTTCGCGCGCGGAAAGCTGATGCACGTCTTCACGTATGCATCCATGACCCGCGCGCTCACCAAAAATGAAGCGGTGCGTCTTGGCGGGGCTTCGGTGTGGGGAATGACGCCCGCTGATCCCATGGGCTCTACTGTGCGTCGCATTTCTGGCGTCGGTGGAGATCGCATCGTTGTCAGAAATCGATTTACGTTCGATCCGTCGCTCGAGGTTGATAACCGTCGGATCGAGACTGTCGGGAGAAGCCATGACAAATCGTTCAGCGCCCGATTTCCCATGCTGAAGGATGTTGAAATGGCGTACCGGTGGGGCGGGCGACTTTGCCTAAGCCTCAACAACGTGCAACTCGTCAGTGAGATTGAAGATGGCTTGTTCAGTGCCTGTTGTCAGAACGGCTTGGGCACGACGAAAGGCACGCTTGCTGGGATGATGGCTGCCGATCTTGCGACCGGACATAAATCCCTCGCACTTGACCGGATGGTGGGGTCCCCCGCGCCGCGACAGCTTCCGCCTGCGCCGATCAGCAAAATCGGTGCAACAGTTCGACTCCGGTGGCAGGAATTTCGCGCCGGGCGTGAGCTTTGATGCGTTTCCGGGACACGCTGGGCATGGGGACCGTCAGGAAACGGCCGAGCTTACCGGATCGGCCAAAGTGCGCAGGACATTCTGGGGTGTGATCCGCCCGATGGTCTCTCCAGCGCGACTGACGCCCACATGATCGGCACCGTCGCCCAATTGCCGCATGACGTCTGAAAGCGGGGCGTTGGGCGCTACGGCAACTTCGCACTCTCCGGCAAAGGGCTCCATTACATCTTGTGCGCGCAGCACCGAAAGCGGGTTCATATGCGTCACAAAGTTCGTGACATATTCCCCGTTTGGATTGGCGATGATGTCATGCGGGGTTCCGCACTGGGCAATGCGGCCGCCTTCCATGATTGCGATGCGATTTCCGATCTTAAACGCCTCGTCCAGATCGTGGCTCACAAAGATGATTGTCTTTTTGAGTTCCTTTTGAAGCTCAAGGAGTTCGTCTTGCAGTCGTGTTCGGATCAATGGGTCCAGTGCTGAAAACGGTTCGTCCATCAATAACAGCGGCGCATCGGTGACAAAGGCCCGAGCCAAGCCAACGCGCTGCTGCATCCCGCCCGACAATTCACCCACAGCGCGGTCGCCCCAACCGCTTAGCCCAACAAGCTCTAGCTGGCGGTCGACCCGGCGATCCCGCTCGGATTTGGAGGTCCCACCGATCTCAAGCCCGAGGCCCACATTCTCGCGCACCGTCCGCCAAGGCAAAAGCGCGAACTGCTGAAACACCATGGCGATGTGGTTCAATCTAAGCTGACGCAAGACGTCGGACGGCGCATGCGTGACATCGATCATTTCGCCTGATCTGTTGACCCGAACGCAGCCTCGGACAACTGGGTTGAGGCCGTTTACCGCACGCAGCAGTGTCGATTTCCCTGAGCCGGACAGACCCATCAGGACGAGGATCTCTCCCTCTGCCACGGTGAGCGAACAATCATGCACGCCCAGAACCTGACCTGTGCTCTCTTGGATTACGGTGCGTGTTTCGCCCTTATCCATCGCGGGAAGGGCGGTTTCCGGTTTGCTCCCGAACACGATCGATACGCGATCAAATTCAACCATCTGGCTCATTTCCTACCCGCCAGATTAAGTGCGCGATCCAGCATGATTGCCAACACGACAATGACGAAACCGGATTCGAAACCCAACGCGGTGTTCACTTGATTCAGGGCCCGCACGACTGGTACCCCAAGCCCGTCGGCCCCGACCAATGCCGCAATGACCACCATAGACAAAGAGAGCATGATCGTCTGATTGAGGCCCGCCATGATTTGCGGAAAGGCGTAAGGAAGTTCCACCTTTAGAAGGAGTTGTAGCGGTGTCGCGCCAAATGCTCTGCCCGCCTCGATCAATTGTGCCGGGGTTGAAGACACCCCGAGATAAGTCAGCCGAATTGGTGCGGGGATGACAAAGATCACAGTTGCGATCAGGCCGGGGACCATTCCGATACCAAAGAAAACGATTGCCGGGATCAAATAGACGAAAGTCGGTAGGGTCTGCATCAAGTCCAGAACGGGCCGGAGAAATGCATAAAGCCGCGGCCTGTGCGCCACGGCAATGCCGATGGGCACACCAATGGCCATACAGACCACACAGGCCGATAGAACCAACGTCAGGCTTTCAGTTGTTTCTTCCCAATAGCCCTGATTAACGATGAAAAGAAAACCAAGCGCGACCAGTACGCCGACCTTCCAATTCCGTTGAAGCGCCCAAGCGGCCCCGGCGAAAATGGCGATAATGATCAGCGGGCTGGGTGTTTGAAGTATCCATAGGATCGCGTCAATCAGTGCTTCCATCGTGTCTGCGAGAAAGTCAAAGAACCAGGCCGCATTGATCTGCAGCCAGTCAAAAACCGAGGCCGCCCATTTGCCAATGGGGATCTTGTTGTCCGTCAGCCAATCCATGGTGGGTCTTTCTTATCAGCCCCGACAGGTTATCCTGCCGGGGCCGTTGGGAACATCACTCGATGTATGCGCGCACGGCGGTTTCGCCCGGTGTGCCATCCTTGGCGGGAATTCCATCAACCCATGCCGCGAAAACGCCAGGGTTCGCCTTAAGCCACGTGCCTGCGGCCACGCGCGGTGCCATTCCGTCGTTTAGGATCATGCCCATGATCTCGTTTTCCATCTCCAGGCTGAACGACAGCTGACGAAGAAATTGGCCAAGCATCGGGCAGGTTTCTGTGAAACCTGCTGTCACATTGGTAAAGACGGTCGCGCCGCCCAGATCGGGTCCGAACCAGTCGTCGCCCCCGGTGAGGTATTCCATATCGATCGAGGCGTTCATTGGATGCGGTTCCCAACCAAGGAAGACTGCGGGCTCTCCACGTCGGTCTGAGCGTTGAACTTGCGCCAGCATCCCTTGTTCAGAACTTTCCGCGACCTCGAATCCCTCCAATCCAAAGGCATTTTCATCGATCATCGATTGGATCAGCCGGTTCCCGTCATTGCCGGGCTCAATGCCATAGATCTTGCCGTCGAGCGCATCCATTTGTGCGGCGATATCACCAAAATCCGAGATGCCCAGATCGGCAGCCGCGCGATTGACGGCCAGCGTGTACTTGGCGCCCTCAAGGTTTGCACGCACCGTATCCACGGTTCCTGCATCGCGATAGGGTGCGATATCACCCTCCATCGTGGGCATCCAGTTGCCGAGAAACACGTCAACATCGCCGTTAGCGAGCGATGTGTAGGTTACCGGTACAGACAGAACTTTGACGTCGGTCTCGTATCCCAAACCCTCAAGAACAAGCGTGGTTGCGGCGGTTGTTGCCGTGATATCCGTCCACCCGACGTCGGAAAAGACAACGGTTTCACAGTCGGCCAGAGCCGAAGAGGCGGCAAATACAGCGATCGCTGAAATCGATGCGGTCAGTTTCATGAAAGGGCTCCCAAGGGTATGTTTTTTTGGTCATTGACCAGCCAATTAAAGGGCTTCTATCGTCGCTTGCCAACGAAATTCTGTCCAAGGCGTCTAACTTGGGCCGAGATCGTCCAAGGCGCACCCGGATCGTGACGCCGTGGTACGCATCGCCGCACTAAGGATTAACACGTGACCCATAATGCCCAACCGACCGCGAGCCACTTTGTCGATGGTACCTATGTCGAGGATGCCTCAGGCACAGAACTGCCGGTAATCTATCCGGCGACTGGCGAACAGATTGCAATGCTGCATTCCGCGACGCCCGCGATTGTTGAGCGTGCCATGCAGAGCGCACAGCGCGCTCAGATCGAATGGTCGGCAATGACCGGAACGGAACGCGGGCGCGTCTTGCGCCGGGCTGCTGATATCATTCGCGACCGCAATCGGGATCTGAGTGTGCTTGAGACCTTGGACACTGGGAAACCGTTGCAAGAGACGTTGGTCGCTGATGCAACCAGCGGTGCGGATGCTCTGGAGTATTTCGGCGGTCTGGCCGGGGCCGTGACGGGTGAGTATATTCCCGTCGGCAATGGCGACTTTGTTTACACAGTTCGCGAGCCGCTTGGTGTCTGCGTCGGCATTGGGGCTTGGAATTATCCCACGCAGATCGCCTGTTGGAAGGCGGCGCCAGCCTTGGCCTGCGGCAACGCGATGGTCTTCAAGCCATCTGAAGTCACACCTCTTTGCGCGCTCAAAATCGCGGAAATCCTTGTCGAAGCTGGCGCGCCGCCAGGTCTGTTTAACGTTGTTCAGGGTCTGGGAGATGTCGGGGCAGCTTTGGTTTCGCACGAAGCGACCGCAAAAGTATCCCTTACCGGATCTGTTCCAACCGGTAAGAAAGTCGCGTCAGCGGCTGCGGCGGAGCTTAAACACATCACGATGGAACTTGGGGGGAAGTCGCCGCTGATCATATTCGAAGATGCGGATCTCGAAAACGCGGTTAGTGGTGCGATCAACGCAAATTTTTATTCCAGCGGGCAGGTATGTTCGAACGGGACACGGGTGTTCGTTCATCGCAGTTTGCGCGACGCATTTGTCGCGCGTCTCACAGAAAGGCTGGGCAATGTTGTCATGGGCAATCCACTTGATGAGGCAACGAACTTTGGTCCGATATCCAACGCGGCGCAGCTTGGCATCATCGAAAGCTACATTGAGAAAGGCTTGATGGAAGGGGCAACTCTTGCTTACGGCGGGTCGCGCATTGCTGGTGACGGATACTATATTGAACCGACCGTCTTTACGGACGTGACAGATGCGATGACGATCGCCCGGGAAGAGATTTTTGGCCCGGTCATGTGCGTTTTGGACTTCGACACTGAAGATGAGGTCTTGGCGCGCGCAAATGACACGGAGTTTGGGTTGGCCGCGGGCGTGTTCACGCGTGATCTTGCGCGCGCGCATCGCGTCATTGGAGCCATCAAGGCGGGGAGTTGTTACGTGAATACCTACAACCTTACGCCCGTCGAGGCGCCGTTTGGTGGATCGAAGTCGTCCGGCATCGGACGCGAGAACAGCAAAGAGGCCATAGGCCACTACAGCGAGGTCAAAGCCGTCTACGTTGCCGCGGGCGATGTTGAGGCACCGTTCTGACCGATGCGCAGCGAAGCCGAATACGTCATCGTAGGGGCCGGGTCTGCGGGCTGTGCCCTCGCGTGGCGGCTGGCCGAGGCTGGGCGATCTGTGATCGTGGTCGAGGCTGGCGGCAGCGATCGTGGGCCGTTGATCCAGATGCCTGCGGCCCTGTCCTATCCGATGAACATGGCGCGGTATGACTGGGGGTATCAATCCGAACCTGAACCGCATCTTGGCGGCAGAAGGCTCGCAACACCGCGGGGCAAGGTTATCGGCGGGTCATCGTCGATCAACGGAATGGTCTATGTCCGCGGCCATGCGCGAGACTTTGATTTCTGGGCCGAAAGCGGAGCGACGGGCTGGAGCTATGCCGACGTGCTGCCGTATTTCAAACGTATGGAATCCTGGCATTCCGGTGGGCATGGGGGTGACCCCGACTGGCGCGGGACAAGCGGGCCTCTTAACGTTACGCGTGGGCCAAGACAGAACCCGCTTTTTCATGCCTTTGTCGAGGCGGGGCGTCAGGCCGGATACGAAGTCACGGGCGATTACAACGGGCAGAAACAAGAGGGCTTCGGCCCGATGGAGCAGACCGTTTGGAAAGGACGGCGTTGGTCAGCCGCCAATGCCTATCTCAAACCTGCATTGTCTAAGTTCGACTGTACCTTGGTCAACGGTAACGTGCGCCGTGTCGTGTTCGATGGAAACCGCGCGACCGGAGTCGAGGTGCAGCGCGGAGGGCAGCAAACGACAATTAAGGCGACGCGAGAAGTCATCATCTCGGCATCTTCGATAAATTCGCCCAAGATTTTGATGTTGTCCGGGATCGGTCCCGCCGAACACCTGAAACGTCACGGGATTGAGCCACTAATTGATTTGCCCGGTGTCGGGCAGAACCTGCAGGATCATCTTGAGCTTTATATTCAGTACGCCAGCCTTCAACCAATCACGCTCTACCGATACTGGAACCTTTTCGGCAAAGCCATGATCGGGGCGCAGTGGCTTTTCAGTAAGACCGGGCACGGTGCATCAAATCAGTTTGAAAGCGCGGCCTTTATCCGCAGCGCCGCGGGTGTTGAGTACCCGGACATTCAATACCACTTTTTGCCCATCGCAGTGCGATATGACGGTCAAGCCGCTGCTGAGGGGCACGGGTTTCAGGCCCATGTGGGCCCAATGCGAAGTCCGTCGCGGGGAAGCGTAACGTTGAGGTCCGCAAATCCGGATGCGGCGCCGGTCATTCGGTTTAACTATATGTCTACGGACAAAGACTGGCAGGATTTCAGGACCTGCATTCGCCTGACACGTGAGATCTTTGCTCAGGATGCGTTTGCGCCCTTTGTGAAGCGCGAAATCCTGCCCGGTGCGTCGGTCGAAAGTGATGATGCGCTCGATGATCATATTCGTGAGCACGCGGAAAGCGCGTATCACCCCTGCGGAACCTGCAGGATGGGGGCGGCGAATGATCCGATGGCGGTGGTCGATCCGTCCTGCCGGGTTCGGGGCGCCGAAAGCCTGCGCGTGGTGGACAGTTCGATCTTTCCTCGCATCACGAACGGCAATCTCAATGGTCCATCGATCATGGTTGGGGAAAAGGCGTCGGATCTGATCCTTGGCGTCCCAAACCTTTCTGCTGCCAATGATGAACCATGGGTGCATCCGAATTGGCGCACCGAGCAGCGCTGATCGCGGTTTTTGATCGAAACCGCTGCAGTCAACTCAATGACGTCAGCGGTCCCGTCTGCTACATCAACCGTCGCAGCTGCATCCCGAGTGGCCACAGCCGGCTCCGTCTGGATGGCCCTCGGCGCAGGCGTCGCTACAAAAGTTCTGATCGTCCTTTTTGACCGCATCGTCGATTGCAACGATGCAAACGCAGTCATCGCAGGCGCATTTCTGTTGGGTTACGGTTGGCATTGTTCTGTCCTTTCAGTGCGTGTGGGTAAAGACATGCTCGATCATGATGTTGAGGACGCTGTGAACGCAGTCATCTGCCATAGAGTAGAAAACGTGTTTCCCCTCGCGGTCGGCCTTCAGAATGCGCGCTGATCGAAGCAGCCTTAGGTGGTGACTTGTGAGTGATGGTGACACGCCCAAAGTCTCGGCAATCTCGCCCGCTGAGCGTCGCTGATCCATGCACGCAATCACAATCGACAGCCGCGTAGGATCTGCCAAGAGCCCAAAGGTTCCCGACAGTTCAACGATATGCTCAGGCTTCAGGTCACTGGTCATACCAAACAGTTAAACGATTGTTCAACTGTTGTCTATGTTCCTAGCGCGTACGAATCTGACCGTGTTTGTCCGGGCCTAGCCCTCTAGAGGCGGGTTCGCATCACCGCGAAGAACAATTTCCTGCGTCGGCGCAATTGGATTTGGGTGAACGGCCAGTGTGAGCGAGAACAAGATCACACCAATTGCAAACACGCTCGCTGCTCCAAGGATTCTTGCACTTTTCTCAAATCGTTGGCGCTGGCGAGAATCGCGGTCAAAGCGACGTTCAGCCCATTGGCGGCCCCAAAGCGCAGCAACTCCAATCGCGGACATGGCGACAGCCATTCCCGCCGAAATTGCGATAACCATGAGAATTGCGGGCCATATAAGATCGTTGGCGAGTCCAAACAGCATAACGATGAGCGCGCCCGTACACGGGATGATCCCCACAGACGCTGCTACCCATCCGCCACCCGTCGGTGTCGCAGCTGCGGCCACACATGCCGCGCATCCACTGTGTGCGTGACCATGATCGTGGTGGTCATGAGCGCTTGGCCTGAGGTCAAAGTAATGCCCGTGGTCTTGTTCATGCGAAGCCAAAGCCACAGTATGAGCGCGACTGGCTTGGACTGCTTTGAACGCTTGCCACAACATGACGCTGCCGATCGCCGTGATCAGCGCGTAGCTTGCCAAACGGATCATACGGTAATCTGACGGCGCGGCCCCCGTGGCTTGTCGGACGGCAAAGTCCAGAATGAAGACGACAACCACCGCAGACAAAACGTGGAAAACAGCGATGCGGGTACCCATCGTGATGCCGCGCCCAAGGCTTCCACCTGATCCGACAAAGTATGAGATGACCACCGATTTTCCGTGGCCTGGTCCCAGCGTGTGAAGCGCTCCGTACCCAAAGGACAACAACAGCGCAAAGAACAAGGCACCTGTTACGTTACCACCGCTAAGTGATGTCATGCTCTGGGTGAACAGCCCATTCGCCCAAAGCTGCGCGCGGGCAAATAGTGGAATGTCCGAGGCCGAGGCCGCCGAAATCTCTCCCGGCTGACCGGCCACGACAGCACCGCTCAAACCATAAGCGGTCGGGATCGGCCGACTGCCATCAACGAGAAACAGCATATGTGCGTCAGGTGCGTGTTGCAGAGTTCCGGACAGCCGTACAGGCTCATACGGCTTATCAAGCCGCAGCCCGTCCGGGTAATCCACATGCACAATCTGGTTCGGCGGCGGCGCAGGCGTGTGAATACAGGCTCCAACCCACGGAACGAGCAAGAACTCAGTCACTTTGCGCCCGTCCCACGTAAGGGGGAGCACATAGCCATCAATCAATATGCTCTGACCCAAAAGCTCCGTTTCCACGTCCAACACTTGCGTCTGCCACGTGTCGTCCTGACCCAGAAGTGTTTGGGTGCTTTGCGTGCTGGTTTCCGGCACAAGCGCATCCCAGCCCACAAGAGCAGAGGCGTCATCTGAGGCATGGGCGAGCGACAGCGTCGCAAGGCAGAGGAACAGCGCGCAAAAGCTGCGCGCGACCACTACCTTTAGTCCCCCAGGTTGCATACCCGACCTCCGCACCGTCAGATCATCCTCACCTTGCGCCCATTCCAGATTTGGTCAAGGCCCGGTTCTTTCATCTGCTAGTCTAGCGTATGATACAGGTCGCGGTACACCGCGTCGGATTGTCCGGGCGAAAACTTGCGCGACTTAGCTGCGGGGAAAGATTGACATCGGGGCGCCCGCGCCGTCCGATCCCGCTTTGGGTGCATGCTGAGCGCGCAACATATCCAGACTGCGCGACAGTTCACGCTGGGACATATCCCGGGCAATCACGACGACGCGGGATTTGCGATCATCCTTTGGCCAATCCTTTAGTTGGACCGGCGGATCAAAGATATGCTGCACGCCATGAAAGACGAACGGATCGTCAAATCCTTCAAGAAAGACGATCCCCTTAACGCGGAGAATATTGTCGCCGCGCAGGGCGATGAGCGTTTCGAGCCAACGGTCGAAGACATAGTCTGACACGGGCTGATCCAACACGATCGACGCGGTTTGGATGCGATCGCCATGCGGCATCGCAGTCGCAGCGATGGGTGCTGCGCTCGACATTCCTGACAAATTGGCCAGCGGATCGGGGGCGGCTTGCTGACCGGTGGTCCAGGACAGGATATCCGCATGTTGCGCCGTGTCCCGCATATCATGCAGGCCAGCAATGTGATCGGCCACATCTGCGCCCTTGGTGGCCCGCAAAATTCGGGCGCTGGAGTTGATGCCCTTCAAACGCTGTTCGAACGCATCTACGTCGCGTTTTTCGGCAAGGTCGGTTTTGCTGAGAACCACAAGATCCGCCATCCCCACCTGCGAGACAGCCTCGAACTGAGCGTCCAGCGTTGCGGGGCCGTTGACGGCATCCACCACCGTCACGACCCCATCCACGCGCGTGTACCGCCCCAAATACGGGTCCATAAGCATCGTCTGAAGGATCGGGCCCGGGTCGGCGAGGCCTGTCGTCTCGATCATCACCCGATCAAAGGCGATTTCTCCACGGTTCTTGCGTGCCAAAAGCTCTATCATCGTACGAGACAGGTCACCGCGCACCGAACAGCACAGGCACCCCGATTGCATTAGCATGATTTCATCATCGGCCGAGGCAATCAGATCGTGGTCCAGCCCCGCCTCGCCAAACTCATTGACGATCACGGCGACGGGACCAAGGGCGCTACCGGCAAGCACTGCATTGAGCAATGTCGTCTTGCCGGCGCCGAGAAAGCCGGTGAGCAACGTCACCGGCATCCTTGTATCCGTCAATTTAGGACCCCAACGCGTCTGCCAGTGTCTGAGCGTTGTGGCGCATCATGTCGAGATACGTGCTTGCTGGCCCGTCTTCGCCGGACAGTGAGTCCGAGTAGAGCGTTCCGCCGATCGTTGCACCGGTTTCACTCGCGATCTGCTCCAAAAGGCGGTTGTCCGTGATCGACTCAACGAACACTGCCGAAATACCCTCTTCGCGGATCTGTTCGATCATCTCTGCGACATCCGCCGCCGATGGTTCGCTTTCTGTGCTCATCCCCTGAGGCGCTTCGAACGTCAGATCATAGGTCTCGGCAAAGTATCCGAACGCATCATGCGACGTAACAACCGTGCGTGCGTCGTCCGGCAGTGCCGCCATCATGGCCGCTATCTCAGCACCCAGCGCTTCGAGTTCGGCAACAAAAGCCGCACGGTTCTCATAGAACTCACCGGCGTTGCTCGGGTCCGCCTGTGCAAGTGCTGCTGTGATATTGTCGACATAGACGATGGCGTTGTCGATGCTCTGCCATGCATGCGGATCAAACTCGCCATGGTCATGGCCATGGTGATCGCCCGCATGGTCTTCATCATGGTCGTGGTCATCATGCTCGCCTTCGGCATGCTCTTCACCATGATCATGGTCGTGATCTTTGTCCTCGGCGTGCTCTTCGCCGTGGTCATGATCGTGGTCATCGTCTGCATGCTCTTCGCCGTGATCATGGTCGTGATCCTTGTCCTCGGCGTGATCTTCGTCATGGTCATGATCGTCGTGATCGTCGTCTCCATGATCATCGTGATCATCGTGATCATCATGATCGTCTTCAAAGGCAATGGCCTCAATCCCGTTGGTTGCCACGACCAAATCACCGTCAAACGAAGCCGTCTCGGCCAAACGTTCAAGCCAACCTTCAAACTCAAGCCCATTGATGAACATAACGTCAGCGTCGGCTACACTCCGCGCGTCCGCAGGCGTTGGCTGGTAAACATGGACATCTCCATCGGGGCCGACCAATGTCGTCAGCGTGATGTTGTCCCCACCAATCTGTTGAACCATGTCGCCCAGAATAGAGAATGTCGCGACGACTTTCAGATCGCCATCTTGCGCCGCGGCTGGATACGCCGTCGCCAGCGCGACAAGCGCAGTTGCAGTTCTAAGAAGTGCTTTCCGATTGGTCATTTAGGTTCCCTCAAGAGTTGATTTGTGCGCGTGGAAATGCTTGCGCAATGACGCTGCCGACCGGCCCGAAAAACATCGATACACCGTATGCAATTCCAGTGACGAGAATGATGGACGGCCCGGATGGGAGGCTGAAGTGATAGGATAGAAGCAGTCCGGCAACGCTGGACAGGATCGCGACAGTAACGGCCACGACGATCAATCCACCGATGTTGTTTGCCCAAAACCGTGCCGCTGCCGCGGGTAGGATCATGATGCCAACCGCCATCAGCGTTCCCAACGCCTGAAAGCCAGCAACAAGGTTTACAACGACAAGCGAAAGGAAGGTGAAATGCGTCACCGCACTCAGCCCGCTTACCGATTTCAGAAACTGCGGATCTGCGCATTCCAAAACTAACGGGCGCAAGAACAAGGCGAGCGTGAAGACTGAGATACTTGTGATCGAGCACAACAAGATCAACGCGGCATTGTCCAGCGCCAGAACCGTGCCGAACAGAATGTGCATCAGATCGACGTTACTGCCGCGGGTTGAGACGATCAGAACACCAAGCGCCAGTGAGATCAGATAAAAGGCGGCAAGGCTCGCATCCTCACGCAGTGCCGTCACTCGAGTGACAAACCCCGATGCCAACGCGACCGCCATCCCCGCGATCAGCCCGCCGATGGTCATCGCCCCGAGTGACAGGCCGGACACCAGAAAACCGACGGCGGCCCCGGGCAGGATCGCGTGCGCCATCGCATCACCGGTCAAGCTCATCCGGCGCAACATCAGGAAAACGCCAACCGGCGTTGCCCCCAGCGAAATCGCGACACAGCCCAACAAAGCTCTGCGCATGAACCCGAAATCAGCAAACGGCGCGATAATGGCGTCCCAGATCATGCGGCATCCTTGCCGCAAACATGGGGCGTGCTTGCACATGCTTCGCACATCTGTCGCGCCTTAAACTGGTTTTCGGCGGTCAGAACGTTCTGCGTCGGCCCATGAGCGACGAGTTCCCGCGCCAGCATCAGCGTGTCGGGGAAATTCGTACGAACGGAGTCATAGTCATGGAGCACGGCAATGACTGTTCGGCCCTCATCGTGCCAACGGTGGATTATCTCGACAAGATCTGCCGTGGTCCGCGCGTCAATCGCGGTAAAGGGTTCATCCAGCAGTACGAGCCGCGCGTCTTGCAAAAGCAAACGTGCAAAAAGCACCCGCTGCATTTGCCCGCCCGACAATGATCCGATCGGACGGTTTTCCAATCCGGTTAGGCCGACGGCGCTGATCGCCTCACTGACTCGTCCACGCATAGACTTGCTTAAATGACCAAAGGCGCCGATATGTTGCCAGAGCCCCATGCTCACCAAATCAAGAACACTCAAAGGGAAGCTACGGTCGATATCCGACTGCTGCGGAAGATAGGCGATGTCGTCGCGTGTGAGCGACCCGAGGTTAATTTTGCCCTCCAGTGGTGAAAGCGCGCCCGTCACACCTTTGAGCAACGTTGACTTTCCTGCACCGTTCGGCCCGACGATCGCAGTCAGACTCCCCTCGGAAATCTCCGCCTCAAGCTGCTGAATCGCCGGCAAGCGATCATAGCCAAGCGTCAGGTTTTCAAACGAAACCACGGTGTTCATAGCGCACCCGGCGTGGCGGTTGCCCAAAAGAACCCAAGCCACAACAGCGCAACGATCACGGCTCCAATGGCCAGCCGAGGACCAGCCCCGGTCAGGATTAACCTGAGTGCCATTTTGGGGTCGCTCATGCCACAGGCTCCGTCACCTAGTCTTGTGCGGAAGGAGTATCGAGCAAAACACGAGTTCCGCCCGACCAATACGCTTCCACGAGTCACCAATCGTCAGTAACTAGGGCAACAAAATGATATACAATAACGCAATGGTAAGAGGGTACTT
>JABSSC010000006.1 GCA_013214635.1 Paracoccaceae bacterium
CGCTGGCTGACGGTCGTGTCGCCTGATGACCCCGAAGGACCCGAGCTTCTTCTGGAACCCAGCGGCCACCCAGCCGTGCCCCCTTACAAGGACGCGCTTTATTCAGACGGGATCGCTGCACATTCGTTTCAGGTCGATGATCTCGCCGCCGAGCACGCGCGGCTTGCCGCACTCGGCGTCACCTTCGTGCAAGAGCCTATTGATGCCGGACCGGTTCGCATGGCCATGATCGACGACACCTGCGGCAACCTTATCCAGTTGATTGAGATGGTGGCCTAAACCACGGGCTAATGCCTGCGACCAGCCAATGAGAAAAACTTCGACTTCTACTTGACTGACTAGTCACTCTAATTTTCTTAGCCCCATGAACGACCGGCAAATTCAGATCATCTCGGCCGCCACCACGCTTTTCCTGAACGAGGGCGTGGGTGTCTCAACGGCCAGCATCGCCAAGGCAGCGGGTGTGTCGAACGGCACGCTCTTTAATGCCTTTGCGACCAAGCAGGACCTGATCGACGCCATCTATCATCGCGCCAAAACGGCCATGTTCGATGCCCTGCACATCAGCGCGGATACGGTGCCGCACCGCGACCACATAAAGCGGAACTGGGACAGCTACCTCACCTGGGCGCGGGCCAACCCCGAAGAGCGTCGGGTCATGCACCTTCTGCAAGAGGCGGGCTTGGCCAGCCAATCGGTGCAGATCGAAATCGCCCAGCGCGGCGCACCGCACGCAGACTGGGTCAGGCGCGCTCTGGACCAAGGGTATCTGCGCGCACCGAACGTCGAATACGTCGGCGCACTCCTGTTCTTTCACCTCGACCTCGCAATCGCTCAGGACCTGACGGGTGACGATCTCGACCTTGCCTTCGACATGCTTTGCAACTCCATAGGATTAACGACATGACCAAAGTTTTCGTGACCGGCGCGTCCGGCTTTATCGCCAAACACATTCTCCGCGAATTGCTCGCCAAAGGGTACGACGTGCGCGCCTCTGTTCGCTCGGACAAGCGAAAGGCCGAGATTGAGGCGCTCTTTCCCGACGCAACGCTCGAATTTGCCTATCTCGATCTGAACAAGGATGACGGCTGGGCCGAGGCGATGGCGGGCTGTGACGTACTGATGCACACCGCCTCCCCCTTCCCACTTGGCGATCCGAAGGACCCGATGGAGCTGATCCGCCCCGCTGTGGATGGCACCAACCGCGCGATGAACGCCGCCAAAGCCGCTGGAATCAAACGGGTGATACTGACATCGTCGAACGCTGCGATCTACAAAGACGCCTCAAAGCCGAAAGAGGCCCCGTCTGACGAGACGAATTGGACCACCGCAAATGCGCCTTTTGTCGGTGCTTACGAGGCATCCAAAACGCTGGCCGAAAATGCCGCTTGGGATTTCGTCGGGGCGAATCCAGAGATTTCGCTGACGACCATTAATCCCGGCGCTGTTTTCGGGCCACCCATGGACAAGAACTATGGCACGTCCCTGGAACTGATCGAGCGCATGATGAAGGGTGCCGATCCGATGGCCCCACCAATGAGCATGCCCTCAGTGGACGTGCGCGATGTTGCGGTGATGCACGTGGCCGCGATTGAACTGGACGCCGCCAAGGGCGAACGGTTTGCCGCCACCGCCGACACCGTGCCATTTGCCGAGATGGGGCAGATCCTGAACAACTGGGACAGCAGCATGAAGGCACCGACCAAGATCGCGCCGACATGGCTATTGCGGGTGGCGGGATTGTTCAACGCAGAGGCCAAACAAGTCGTTCAGAGTCTCGGGCGCAACCTTGCGGTGTCGGGTAAGAAAGCCGAGGCGACGTTCGGCTTCACTTTCATTCCGGTAAAGGACTCTGTCATTGCTTCGGCAGAAGCCATCAAAGGCTATCAGTCCTGACATGACCGTCTTGCGCACCGCTCGACCCACTGATGCCGGGCGGTGCCACGCCATCGAAAGCGCGGCCTATCCCCCGGACGAGGCCGCCACGCTGCCCAAGATCATCCACCGGATCGAGGCGTTCCCACAAGGCTTTCTCGTGCTGGAGGTCGGCGGCCAGATCGTTGGGTTCATAAACAGTGGATGCACGGATGCCGTGGACCTCGGAGATGACGGGATCAAAGACTTGTGCGGCCACGATCCAGAGGCTGCCAATGTTGTGATCCTGTCGGTCGTCGTCGACCCGGCCCATCAAGGGCACGGGCATGCTCGGGTGTTGATGGCGGACTTCATCGAACGTATGCGGGATTTGGGCAAAACCTCCATCTTTCTGATTTGCAAAGACCCGTTGATCCCATTTTACGAACGCGCCGGGTTTCGGTATCTGCGCCCGTCCGCGTCGGCCCATGGCGGGGCGGTTTGGCACGAGATGGTGCAGGATCTGTGACGCGGCGACCTTAGGCGAATATGTCGCCAAACCCGGCAGTTGCGCATTGACTTGCCCCCCACATCCCCATATGAGGCGGGCTTCGAACGTATTCCGGCCGCCGAATCCCTCGCGATTTAAGGGGCAGGACTGATGGAGAAGCGAGAATGAAACGCACATTTCAGCCCTCGAACCTCGTCCGCAAGCGGCGTCATGGGTTCCGGTCGCGCATGGCCACTAAGGCCGGCCGCAAGATCCTGAACGCCCGCCGGGTGAAGGGCCGCAAGCGCCTGAGCGCATAAGGCCAACTCGAGGTTTTACGACCATGACATCGCCGGAGCACCCTGTGGCAGACCCAACGGTCGGCGCCGCAAGCGGGGCTCCGGCGATTTCCGTTTTGACCAAGCGTGCCGATTTTCTCAAAGCCAATGGCGGACGGCGGGCGCATATGCCGGGCTTCACGCTTCAGGCGCGCAAACGCCGCGAGGATGAGACCAGCGCAACGCCGATCCGCGTGGGCTTTACCTGTTCAAAGAAGGTCGGCAACGCCGTGGCCCGCAATCGCGCCAAACGCCGCCTGCGCGAGATTGCGCGACTGACGCTCCCGGCCCATGGCAATCCCGGATGGGACTACGTCCTGATCGGTAAGCGCGACGTCACCGCCACGCGGGTTTTTGCCGATTTGCGCTGTGACCTCGAAAACGCGCTCGCCAAGGTCCATATTGGTCAGAGATGACACCGCTTGCCCATATCGTTGCCCTGCCCGTCCGGGCGTACCGGCTGATCTTCAGCCCTTGGGTCGGGCATAACTGCCGGTATCACCCGACCTGTTCGGCCTATGCGCTGGAGGCGCTCGAAAAGCACGGCGCAATCAAGGGCAGCATTCTGGCCGCGCGCCGCATCGGGCGCTGCCACCCCTGGGGCGGGTCTGGCATTGATAACGTACCCGAGAAAAAGCCCTAGCGCGGCCAGATCACCGGGAACCAGTCCTCGCGCAGTTTTTGGCCCTGCACCATCTCGTGCCCCGGAAAAGGGGGAGAGGTCGGGCCAGGTCGTTCCGTATAGCGCGCATCGTCACCCACGAGCCTGAGTGAAAACGCCCGCCGCCGGGCAGCGGTCTCGTTGCCGCGCGCGCCATGCAGGATTGAGTAGTTGAACGCCACTGCGTCGCCCGGCGCCATCGGCCATTCCACAACCTTCATCCCTTCGGCATCCGGGTCAGGCACCGCCATGTAGTCGTCTTCATTGGGATAGAACGCGGTTTCGGCCAACCAGCGCGTGGGCAGAACCGGCTTTGGCCAGAGGTGACTGCCCGCCACGCAGCGTAGGCTGGCGTCGGCGACGGGATCAAGCGGCGACCAGAAGCTGACAGTTTGCTGGCCCTCGACAAAGTAATAGGGCCCGTCGGAATGCCACGGTGTGGGTTTGGACGTGCCCGGCTCTTTGACCAGCACGTGATCGTGGAAAAGCTGTACGGTGTCGCTTCGCATCAGATCGGCGGCAACCTCGGCTACGGGGCTTTCCGCGATGACCGCGCGAAATTCAGGGATGCGTTGCCAGTTGCAGTAGTCGTCAAAGAAGCGCCCGCTCTCTCCGTCTTTGAGGTTCTCTGCCGCATAAGGTCCCGGCGCGTTCATGTTGCGCTCCACGCCTGTGCGAAGCGCCTCGACATGATCGGCAAAAAGGCCGCGGATCACGACAACCCCATCGCGCTGATAGGTGTCGATATCGGACTGGGTCAGAAGTGGATGCGTCATGGACGTCACGTTAGCGATTGCGCGCGCAGGGTCCAGCCCACGCCGAAAACCCGGTGCCGGTACAAGACCGGCCCGGTGTTTAGGTCGCCACGTAGGATCAGGGAAGACCCGGATCATCGACCAATGTCAAAGGATGGCGGCGCCGCCAAAGCGGTGTGCCCAGTGTCCCTTGGCCCCGCTTGAGGGCCAGATGCGCGATACGGGGAGTGCGGATGTGGTGGAACGGGTGCCAATCGTTCCCGTTCACCCGCACGGGGGCGTACCTTTGTCGAAGCTTCGATGCAGGGGTATAGCGCGGCGGTATGAAAAAGACGTGAGACCTGCGTGCGCTGCGCGGGTGCTGTGCGCAACGCCCTGTCTGCGGTGTCGCACCGTGTGGCTTCGCCCTTGCACCCCGCCGCGCACGCGTTACGACTGTTGCCAGCCAGTCTCCCAGCCAACATTTCCAAGACTCGATGGGGCGTGCCATGCCAAATCACATTTCACGACGGACCGCGCTGGGTCTTTTGGGGGGCACGGCCGTGGTCGCTGGCGTGCCGCTCGCGCATCACGCCTTGGCGGCGCCTTCGGTGGACGAGATTGAGATCCTCAACGCCTCCTATTCGATCATAGATGGAACGATCACGCGGGGCATGGTCTCGACCCGGCCCGACGCGCCACCGCCGGTCATTCGCATGGCGCGCAACACCCCGTACCTGGCCGGGGTCACCAATCGGCTTGACGACTATACGACAATGCACTGGCACGGGCTTCGTCTGGCCAATGCGATGGATGGGGTGCCGTACCTGACGCAGATCCCGCTGGGGCGGGACGAGCGGTATGAATACGAACTCTTCTCCCCTGATGCCGGGACGTTCTGGTACCACCCGCACTGCATGACGATGGATCAGATGGCGCTTGGTCTGACAGGCATTCTGATTGTCGATGAGGATGAGGATCCCGGCTTTGACACCGATATTCCGTTAAACCTGCGGGACTTCCGGTTGGACGGGAAAGGCGCGTGGATCGACCTTTGGACCGCGCGGGGTGCCGCACGGGGCGGGACCTTTGGGACCGTCATGACCACCAATTGGGAGATTGAGCCCGCCTATCAGGCGCCCGCCGGTGGTCTTGTCCGCCTGCGCGTTGCAGCAACGGATACGACGCGGATTTACAAGCTGTTCTTGCCAGATACCGACGCAAAGCTGATCGCGCTGGACGGGCACCCCCTGCCCGCACCCATCGACATGCCAAAAACAGAAGAAACGGCGCTGATCCTCGGCCCTGGTCAGCGGGCGGATATCGCTGTGCTGATGCCTGCCTCCGAAGGTCAGGACGCCACCGTCTTTACCGATGCGCCCGGCGCGCCGCGCCTGTTGGCCCGGCTTGTTTCAACCGGTGCCGCACAGGGTCGTGACATGGCCGAGTTGCGCCCTCTGCCCCCCAACCCTGTGGCTGAGCCCGATCTGGCCAACGCGCGGGCAGAAGAGTTTGTGTTTGGCTGGTCGCCAGAGGGGGATCTGCCGAACAATGGGCTCTGCGGGTCGCTGCCGTATACGTTCTGGTCGATCAACCGCACCCCGTGGGCAGGGGACGCGGCAGAGGGCGTCGGGCCGCTGGCCACGTTCCGCAATGGGGAAAGCGTGATCCTGCGCCTGCGCAACGAAAGCCCAAACGACCACCCAATTCACCTGCACGGGCTGGCGTTCAAGCCGATCCGGTCAAACAAACGAACGCTGCCTCCGCTTTGGACCGACACGGTGCTGCTGCAGCGGGAAGAAACGATCGACATCGCCTTTGTCGCTGACAATCCAGGCGACTGGGCGTTTCATTGCCATGTCATCGAGCATCAGAAAACCGGCCTTGCCGGGTACCTGCGGGTGCTTGACGCCTGACCTTGTCCCGAACTTTTTGCGCGCTGGCCTAAAAAACCATTTGGGCCAAAGCCGCTCTGCGTGTTATCCGCCCGTCACGCACAACCAATTTAGCAACGAGGGAGGGCGTGACATGACCATCACTGGCAACCGCACCCTTCGATCAGGCTTTGTGCGCCTCGCGGGCGTTTGGCAATATTGCTAACCTCGCCTCGTCAGCTCTGCTGACGCTCTCCGCAACATTGCGATCCACCTGACGCCCGCCCGTATTCCGTCCGGACGTCATTTTTCCAAAACCAACCAAGGGAGTCCCTCGTTTACCGCAGGGATACACGCCATGAACGTTATCGTAAGACCCACACGCCCCGTCGCCCGGACCAAGGCGATCAATGCTATGATCGAAGAGTTTGGGGCGGGCACCGTCCTGATTGCGTCGCTGCGCGCGCTGGTCGCCCGCAAGACGCGGCCCGGCTTGCCCATTGCGCCGCTGAACAATCACTTGCGGCGGGATATCGGGCTGGGGCCCGCGCCGGACCCTGACCCGGCCTGGAGACGGATGTTCTGACAAAAGGGAGCGCCGCATATCGCGCGGCGCTCCCCCAATTTGTGACGCGTCATACGTTAGCGTGACCAGTATTCCGGGATCAGACCCAAGAGGAAGTCGCCCGTGTAGCCGGGAAACGCGGCCTTGAGCTGCGCAGCGGCATCATCCGGTGTCGCGGCGTTGGTCATCGCGTCATCGAGCACCTTGATATACGCGATGGCCGTATCAAGATCGCCGCGCGAGGTGGGCAGCCCGTGGCCCACGAGAAGCGTCTCAAACGCCGGATCGTCGCGTAAGGATTCGAGCGTTGCGATCCAGTTGGCGCGATCCGTTCCGGGCGCAAAGTAGACACCGTTATAGACAAGGTCCTGCACGATCGCGACTTTCTGCTCGGGCAGGACCGTGACCAGCATGTGCGGGGCTTCGGTGTTCTCATAGTGCCGAAACTCAACCGGGACGCCCGACATCTCGGTCATACCCAAAGTGACATCAGGACCATTGAGGACGTTCGTGGGCTCGGGCCAGTTGCCACCCGTCGCCTCACCGCGCAGCCCCTCGCGGATTTCAGGCAGGGTGGCGTATTCGACGCCTTCGATAAACGACGCGCCGCCCCAGTGATCGGGGTGTTCGTGGCTGATCACCGCCATGCCCACGGGCTTACCCGTGGCCGCGATCAGGGCCGAGACCTCTTGCGCGGTGGGCGGCAGCATCGTGGCATCCACGACAAGAAGCTGGTCGTCGAACTCGACGATGTGCGACGTCACATGAACCGCCTGCCCCGGTGAGACATAGGTGTAAAAGCGCACGCCGCCGGTGGCAAAGCTGTGCACTGTGCCCGCGGGCAGCGCGTCCTGGGCTCGGGCTGCACGGGGGGTAAACCCTGCCCGCAGAAGTGCCGCCGCACCGACGGTCAGTGTGGCCCCGCGCAACAGCGCGCGACGGGAGATTTCGGAAGATGTTGTCATGATCGTCTCTCTCAATTGCTTAAGTGTTGGAAGCAGCGCGCTGCCATTCAATGATTGGGTTCTCCCGGAACGCGAACCGGGAGAGGTGATCGCCGACCACCCGCTCGGCACGGGGCAGATCGACAAACTCGGATGTGACAGTAAGGCACAGCTCGGCGGGCGATGCGGTCAGGTCGCACGCGCCAAAGGGAAAGCTGAGATGGGCCGCGTTGTCGGATTGCGTGACCGGAATCTTGTGCGCGAAATGCTTGGCAAGCTGGCGCAAATACTTCTGCGCGTGGGGTGTTTGAACCTGAGCGATGCTGGTCTCCATCTGGACCTCCCTGACCGATAGGAAAAGGAGTAGACCGACCTCAGCTTTTTGATTACCCGTGTATTATTGGAAGTATCTTTCGATGATTTGGAACAATGTTTGACGATTACCGGGGCCTTGCCGTTTTTGTAGCTGTTGCTGATGCGGGCAGTTTTAGCGCGGCGGGGCGGCGTCTGAGGCTGTCGACCTCGGTCGTGAGCCACCACATTTCGCGCCTGGAAGAGCGCATCGATACACCACTTTTCTTTCGCTCCACCCGGTCACTGTCGCTGACCAGCGAAGGCCAGCGGATGCTCGACGCCGCCCGGCGCATGGTACAAGCGGGGGAAGAGGCGCTGGACACGCTGTCGGACGACCGCGATCAGCTTGTCGGCGCGCTGCGCATCACCCTGCCAGCCTTTGGCACCAACAGCGCGGTGCATCAGGCGATCTGGCAGTTCTCGAAAGACCACCCCATGGTCGCAATGTCACTTTTTGCCAGCGACCGGCAGGTCGATCTGATCGCGGAGGGCTATGACCTTGCCATCCGACTGGGGCGTCTGGCGGACAGTTCGCTGAAGAACCGAAAGATCGGTGTGTTTCATCGCATGCTCGTGGCCGCGCCAGAGTATTTGGCGAGCCGACCGCCGATTGAGACGCTCGATGACCTCAAGACATGCGATTTCGTGTCGTTCGAGATGTTGCCTGACGAAGTCACTCTGACCCGCGATGGTGAGGACGTGAGCTTTACGCCCGAGAATTTCCGGATCGAAGTCGACACGATTACGGCAGGCCGTGCGGCAATTCTGGCGGGCCTTGGCATTCAGAACATGCCGCTGGACGAGATCGCAGAAGATGTCGCGCGCGGTGATCTTGTTGAGGTGCTGCCCGACTGGAAACTGCCTGTGATGGGGGTCTTTGCCGTCTGGCCGGATTCGGGTCCGAAAAAGAAGCTGACCCGCCGGTTGATCGACGCGCTCGCCGCCCTGCCGGACACTGCGCAGCCCTAGCAGGCGTCGGTCAAGTTTTGCCAAATATGCGGCCTTCAACCACAGGCAGAAACTTGTGACTTGACCGACTCGCACGGCTGCTCTCTGGCGGGGCCAATAAAACCAAAATGCCAATTTGGAGGGAACCTTGTATTTCACAAAGGCTATTGTGACGGCCTTTGCGCTGACTGTGGGCGCATCGGTCGTGCTGGCTCAGGACGGGCCACAAATGAAAGAGCCGCTGGGGTATCCCGGCTTTAACGGAAAAATTGAACTGGATGTTCGGGATTCGGAATCGGACTGGACGCCTTTCACGCCCAAGGCGGCACCAGAGGGTGCGCCAAACATCCTGTTTGTTCTCTATGACGACACCGGGCTTGGCGCATGGTCGCCCTATGGCGGCAAGATCAACATGCCGACGCTCGATGCACTAGCGGCCGAGGGGCTGACCTATACCCAATGGCACACAACGGCACTGTGTTCGCCGACGCGGTCAACGCTCTTGACGGGTCGCAACCATCACTTAAACGGCATGGCCGCCATCACCGAGACGGCCGACGGATTTCCCGGAGCGAGTGGACGGTTGCCACCACAGGTCACGACCGTGGCAGAAGTGCTTCAGGCGAACGGCTACAGCACCTTCTGGATCGGCAAGAACCACAACGTGCCCGAACAGGACGTCGCTTCGGGCGCGAGCCGGACGGAATGGCCGCTGAACCAGGGGTTTGACCGGTTCTATGGGTTCTTGGGCGGCGAGACGAACCAGTGGTACCCCGATCTGGTGGAAGACAACCGTTTTATCGAACAACCCTATGGCCCTGAGGATGGGTATCACCTGTCCAAGGATCTGGCCGATCAGGCGATCACGATGCTGCGTGATCAGAAGGCGACGAACCCGTCAAAGCCTTGGTACATGTGGTTCAACCCGGGTGCCAACCACGCCCCTCACCACGCGCCCACCGAATGGTCAGACAAGTATTCGGGCGTGTTTGATGACGGATATGACGTCTATCGCGACGAGATCACGCAAGCCATGATCGACAAGGGCATCATGCCCGAAGGCACGGTGAACACCGCCGTGAACTTCCTGCCCGAGGACATCGCGAACCCCGACGACACAATCCGTCCGTGGGACAGTCTGAACGATGATGAAAAGCAACTCTTCACGCGTATGGCCGAGGTCTATGCCGGCTTTTCAGAATACACCGACAGTCAGGTCGGCCGGATCGTCGATTACCTCAAAGAGACGGACCAGTACGAGAACACGCTGATCATCTATGCCGCCGACAATGGCGCATCGGGTGAAGGGTCACCCAATGGGTCAGTGAACGAGAACAAGTTTTTCAACGGCTTTCCCGACGAGTTGGAAGAGAACATGAAGTATCTCGACACGTTGGGCAGCGTTGATACCTACAACCACTACCCAACCGGTTGGGCGGCGGCGTTTTCGGCACCGTTCAAGATGTTCAAGCGGTATTCGAACTATGCCGGTGGCACCAACGATCCGCTGATCATGTCCTGGCCTGCAGGCATCACGGACGCAGGCGGCATCTGGCATCAGTATCACCACTCGGTGGATATCGTGCCGACCATTCTTGAGCTTACCGGGCTCGAGATGCCGACCGAGGCCAATGGTGTGGAACAGTATCCACTGTCTGGCGTCTCGATGGCCTATACCTTTGATGCGGCGCCGGACGATCCAACGCAGAAAGAGGTTCAGTATTACACGATGCTGGGCACGCGCGGAATCTGGAAAGACGGATGGAAGGCCGTGGCCGTGCACGCGCCGCTGACCGGGACGAGCAACTTTGATCAGGACGTGTGGGAGCTGTATCACGTTGACGTGGATCGCTCGGAATCCGACAACCTTGCCGATGAAGAGCCTGAAAAACTTCAGGAGCTTATTCAGGTGTGGTTCGACGAAGCGGCCAAGAACAACGTACTTCCGCTGGATGATCGGAGCGCGGTTGAGATCCTGACGATCGAACGGCCCACGGCCGAGCCGCCGCGGGATACCTATGTCTATTACCCCAACACGACCTGCGTGCCGGAAGGTGTCGCGGTGAACATCCGGGGGCGCGACTACAAGATCCTTGCCAATATCGAGGTCGAAGAGGATGCCGAAGGTGTCATCTTTGCTCACGGGTCACGCTTTGGTGGGCATTCGCTGCTGATCAAGGACAAGAAGCTGTACTACACCTACAACTTCCTTGGCATTCAGCCCGAACAGACCTTTGAGTCGGATATGGAGCTTGCGCCCGGTCGCTATACGGTCGGCATGGAGTTTGATGCCACGGGCACCGGCGACAATGGCGAGGTGCTGGGGTCCACAACGCTCTACATCGATGATCAGGAAGTGGCCTCAGGCGACATGCGCGCGCAATCGGGCAAGTTCACGCTGTCGGGCGACGGGCTTTGCATCGGGTATGACAGCGGCGACGCGGTCAGCAGTCTTTATGAGACACCCGGTGAGTTCGAAGGGCGCACGATCTTTGAGGTCGCCGTCTCCATCTCGGGGGCGGCCCAGGTCGCCCCTGACGCTTAATCCTTCTCGAAAATGATCGTCACTTCGCCCACGCCGATCCCGGCGCGCTCCATATAGGCGATGTTGAGAAGGCGATCGTCGGACAAGAGCCACATCCAGTCGTCAAAGCTGACGCGCACCGTCTCACCCCCCGCGATGGGCAGATCGATGGTGTAGGCCCAGTTAAACGTGTCCCCGGCTTCGGTGCCCGTTGCGATGCCTTGGACGCCCGGGGCCGTCCCTTCCCATGTGTCGTCGCCGGTTTTGACCAGCGTCCAGATACGTTGCTCGGTCGAGTCGTCCTCGTACACAAAGTCTTCGACCAGCGTCAGCGTTTCCCCGTCCCATGTCCCTTCGATATCGACGACAAAGCGGCGGGAGACGCGGCCCAAAACATCCTGAAACTGACCGTAGGCCACCAACTCGCCCTCAAAGAACTCTTCGAGGTTCAGCTGGCGGTCTGACAGTTTCTCCTGATCCAGCGTTGGCCGCCCCGAACACGCGGCCAAAAGGACGAAAGCAGCAATGGCGAGGATGCGCATGGGGAAACTCCGTTGGTTTCCTCTGATACGTCTCTGGCTTTGCTTTGGATGACTCTACGCCCGATCTGCCGTGGCAAGCGCGCGAAGCAGATCAACGCCCTGATAGGTGCCCGTCAAGCCGTCCAGCCGTTCAACGGTTTGCGCGTAGGTTTTGTCAAACAGCGCGCGGCCCTTGTGCCATTGCATGAACCCCATGCCGTTGATCCGCGGCAGGTCGATGAACACATCCCCCGCCTTGTCGACATTGGCCTGAAGCCGCTCGGAATTGACGACCATCGACCGCGTCAGGATCGATGCGATCCCGGGGAAGCGCACCGCGGATTTGCGGCCCATAAACGCCCGTCTTATTGCCCCGCCGCGACCGGGTAGCTTTTCATAATCGGTATGCACCCGCCAATCCGGCTTGGGCTCCAGCCGCAGCACCAGATTTGGCCCCGCTTTCAGATCGCGCATCGGTTCGACCGGCACGTTGTCCAGCAGGCCACCGTCGACAAAGACTTCACCGTCATCCATGACCATCGGCGGGAAAATAGCGGGGATCGCGCTTGAGGCGCGGACCAGCTTCCACAAGGGCCCGCGCTGCAAAAGGACCGGCGCGTTGCGGCTAAGGCTGGTGGCCAGCGCGTAAAAGTTGATGGGCAGATCTTCGGCCATCAGTGCCGCGCCGTAGTGGTGCTTGAGCTGCGCATCGAAATGCGTGTGATCGACAATTGACCAAAACGGGAGCGTATACTTTTTGGCGGCACCTGAGGTCACGAACATCTCGACGAAGCGGTCGATGACCTCATCCATCGATAACCCCATGCAAAACGCCCCGCCCATGGCCGCGCCAACCGAGGTGCCGCCGACCATGTCGATTTCGATCCCCACTTCGCCCAGCGCCTTGAGCATGGCCAGATGCGCTGTGCCAAAGGCCCCGCCGCCGCCAAAGACCACACCCAGCGCCTGACCGTTGAGGAACCGGGCGATGCGCGCGGCGTCCTTCTCTGACCCAGCTTCCATATGATGGTGCAGACCAAAACTACGCCCGTCGAGCCATGCCGCGGACCCGGCCGTGGGCGCGCCGGCGTCGCGCAACAGGACAAGATGGACGTTCTGCTTGAGCACGCCTTCTTCGATCCGGCGTTCAAGCGTTGAGGAAGGCGCGTGTTGGCCAACCCGGCGATCCAGGACGACCACCATCGTGTCGCAGTGCTGAAACACGTGGTCTGCCCAAGCCGGTGCCAGTGCAGGATCGGGGCAGACCGCCACGAATTGGCGCCCCTCCTTGTCATGGAGCGCAAGGTCGGCGATCGAGCCAACCTCGCCCAGCGCGTCGGGGTTTGTGAGTATCCTTGCACCACTTGCACCCAGCGCATCGAGAAGCGGGCGCAGGGCGTCGGCATCCAAGGGGGCCGGGCCGCCAGGCACAACGCCAATCACATGTGCGGGTCGGGGACGCAGTTGCGCGGCGTTTGGCAGCGACCGGCGCAATCGGCGCGCCAATGCCGCGATTACAGCGGTCGAAAGCTGTGGCACGCGCGCGACGACGGCGTCGTAATCCTCGCGACTGAGTTCCAGAACATCCCCCGCCCGCGCCGCCACGACCGAGGCCGAACGCGTGCCGCCGCCAAAAAATGCGATCTCGCCAATCGGCTCACCCGATCCGATCTCGGCAATGGGGGTGTCGCCGCTCATGACCGTAAACCGGCCCGAGACGACAAAGTACAACGCGTCCGCCTTGGTCCCTTCCTCGATCAGGACTTCACCACGCATGACCCGACGCCGACGTGACGCATCCCGCAGCGCACCGACCATGTCGGGATCAATATCCAGCGCATGAGCCGCCCGATCCTCGGGCGCAACGCCTTGCGTTTCCAGCATGTTACGCCCCCCAAGGATCGACACCCGCGCGAGCCTAGGCGAAAAGACGCAATCCGCAAAGGACAACGTGGACCACTACGCTTTCAGGTAAGGAATACCCCCGCTTGTGCCACCTCTTTGCTTGCGCGCCATGATCTGGCATATGGCGGGCATGTTGGACGATGCTGACGATATTCACCCGCTTTTACACGGTGCGCCCTCGACGACGGAGTTCAAGAAGCTGCGCAAGCGCGTGGTGCGCCAGACGCGTGAAGCGATCGAGCACTACGGGATGATCGAGCGCGGTGCGCGTTGGCTCGTGTGCCTGTCGGGTGGCAAAGACAGCTATACTCTGCTGGCAGTTCTGACCGAGTTGAAATGGCGCGGACTGCTGCCGGTCGATTTGCTGGCCTGCAACCTCGACCAGGGACAGCCGGGGTTCCCCGCGACGGTTCTGCCAGAATTTCTGACCAAGATGGGCGTCGAGCACCGGATCGAATATCAAGACACGTACTCCATCGTCGTCGACAAGGTCCCCCAAGGGCGCACCTATTGCGCCTTGTGCTCGCGGCTGCGGCGCGGGAACCTTTACCGCATCGCGCGGGAGGAAGGGTGCTCGGCCGTCGTGCTGGGACATCACCGCGACGACATTCTTGAAACGTTTTTCATGAACCTCTTCCACGGCGGAAAGCTCGCCACGATGCCCCCGAAACTCGTGAACGACGAAGGCGATTTGTTCGTCTACCGCCCACTGGCCCATGTGGCGGAAGAAGACTGTGAGAAATTTGCCCGCGCCATGAACTATCCCATCATCCCTTGTGATCTGTGCGGGTCGCAGGACGGATTGCAGCGACAACAGGTCAAGCGCATGTTGGACGGGTGGGAGGCCAACCATCCCGGGCGCCGTCAAAAACTGTTCCGCGCGCTGACCAAAGTGCGGCCGTCGCATTTGTTGGATGAAGACCTGTTTGATTTTGCCGGGCTGATGCGGCCGGGCAGCTTAGACTAAAATCCAACACAAAATTCCTGACGCGATTAACGGCTGACAGAGACCTTGGACCGTAGCGTGCCGCCCAAGGTTCAAGCTTGGGTTCAGCCGTCATGTCGAACATGTCCTCATTGCCAACGCGCATGGTGCACCATCTGCGCCACGCGATCTCTGGTCCGCAGGGGCTGGCATTCATGCCTGCCATTACGCTGGCGGCGTATTGGTTCGGGGGCGAAGGTTTGCTGCTGGCCGCGGCGCTGGGAATTCCGGGACTGATCGCGGGGGCGAGCCTGTTGGGGCGGTCGCGGCAGGATGACAGCGGATATGACCGGTTAACCGGTTTGCCACTGCGCGAGCGGTTCGAACGCAGCATTGATGATGTGATTGTGGCGTCACCCACCGGCGGCGGGGCCACGGCCTGTCTTGCCATCGGAATTGATGATCAGGCGCGGCTGTCTTCCCGACTTGGGGCCGAGGCGGCCGCTAGCGTGATCTCGGGCGTGACGGACCGGGTGATGGGCGCGGTGCGCGACAGCGACCTTGTGGCGCGGCTCGACACTGATTGCCTGGGCGTTGCGCTGTCCCCGGCGCGCCGAACGGATCTGGAGACGCTGATCCGCATTGCCGGGCGGGTTCAGGCCGCGTTGACAGAACCGTTCAGCGTGGATGGCGTGAAGGTTTTCGTCTCGGTCTCGGTCGGGATCGCGCCACCAGCCCGGCTGGACCGTCCCACCGGTGCGCGTCTGGTTGATGCGGCCCTCACCGCGCTCGCCGCCGCCAAGGTCGAGGCGTCGGGGGCCATCCGCACCTATTCCGAAACGATGACACCGCCGGCAACAACGTCCGGCATAGATGCCGCAACGTTGAGCGAGGCGCTGGATGCCGGTGCATTTGAACCTTGGTATCAGCCCATCGTGAACCTCAAGACGCAACAGATCATGGGGTTTGAGGCGCTCGCCCGGTGGCACCATGCGGAGCGCGGCGTGTTGATGCCCGCCGACTTCCTTGATCAGATTCGAAAATCGGGCCTCTCGCAGCGGCTGACCGAGGTGATGCTGTATGACATCTGCACGCGGCAGACGGTCTGGGATGATGCGGGGCTCGATATTCCGCGCATCTGGTTGAACCTTGGGCAGGATGACCTTTTGAACCCCAAACTGCCCGAAAAGATCGACAAACAGTTCAAGCGGTTCGACGTCGACGGTGCGCGGTACGGCTTCGACATCTCAGAAAAGGTCTTACGCGCCTCGACCGACACGCTGATTGGGCGCAACCTGCGTGCGCTGTCCCGCCTTGGCTGCGATATCGCGCTGGACCAGTTTGGAACGAGCCCAGTTTCGATTCTCGAACTGCGCAGATTTTCGGTCGGAACGGTCAAGCTCGACCGTGCCGTGACCAAAGCGATCGACCGCAACCCCGATCAGGCCGCCCTTTTCGACACGTGCCTTGGGGTCGCGGACCGATTGAAACTGAACACAATTGCCGTCGGCATCGAAAACACCGCCGAGCATGTTTATGCCCGCGACGCAGGCTGTCAGGGCGCGCAAGGGATGACATTGGCCGCCGCGATGCCCTCGGACGCGGTTGTGGCCTGGGTCCGCAAGCACCGCGACGCCGCGCCAGTGACCGATCTGGCGCCCAAAAGGACCGAACGCCGCGGCATTGGATAAGCGGTAATGGGCGTCTGCCCCTTGACCTTTTGCCCCCCGCCCTGTTGATACGGGCGAACCTTTTGGCAGCGGCACGGGTGGCCCCGGATGGACGATCAGAACAAGAACCTAATTCTTGCGACGGCCCTAAGTGTTTTGGTGATTTTGGTATGGTTCTGGCTTTTCCCGCCACAAGAGCCGGCACCGCTTGACCCGCTGCCCGAAAACGCAGCGGACGGCTCGGCTTTGGTGGCACCGCCCCCGAGCAGCAGCGCGGCACCAGGCGACACCGCCGCCAGCAGCACGCCAGCGCAATCCGAACCCGTGGCCGAAGCCGCGCGCGTCGACATCGACACCGCGCGTCTTGAAGGGTCGATCTCGCTCACCGGAAGCCGGATTGATGACCTCCGCCTGAAGGACTACCGCGAGACCATCGACGACGACAGCCCGATCGTGACGTTGCTCAAGCCGCAAGGCGAGGTCGAGGCGTATTACGCGCTTTATGGCTGGTCGCCTGCCGGCGCGCTTGGGGCTGAAGATGTGCCCGCAGCAAGCTCGGAATGGCGGAAAGTCGAGGGCGACACATTGGGCGTCGATGCGCCCGTGACGCTGGAATGGGTCAGCCCCAGCGGCATCGTCTATCGCAATATGATTGAGGTGGACGAGGACTTCCTCTTCACCGTCACGCAATCGGTCACGAACCCAACGTCAGAAGAAATCCGCCTGCTGCCCTACGGCGTGATCCAGCGCCACGGGGAGCCTTCGGATCTGCGCGGGTTCTTTATCATCCACGAAGGCGCGATCCGCCAGACCGGGGAGGAGATGAACTTCCTCAGCTATGACGACGTGCGCGACGCGGACACGCACCCGCGCTGGGGCGCAGGGTCGGACGTGGCCGAGATTGCGGGAAATGGCTGGCTGGGCTGGACCGATCACTATTGGATGACGACTCTCGCGCCGGAATCAGACGCCGGTTTCGAGGGCGTTCTGCGTTACAACGCGCAGGCCAACATCTTTCAGGCCTTTGCGCGGCTTGACGCGGTTTCCGTCGCGCCGGGCGGCACGGCGGAGGCAACAACGCGCCTTTTTGCAGGGGCCAAGGAATGGGAAACCATCCGCCAATACGAGCGTGAACAGGACATGTACCGCTTTGTCGATTCCATCGACTGGGGCTGGTTCTATTTCCTGACCAAGCCGATCTTCCAGGCACTGCACTGGCTGAACGGTTTCATCGGCAATATGGGATGGGCGATTATCGCGTTGACCCTGATGATCAAGGCGATCCTGCTGCCGCTGGCCTATAAATCCTATGTCTCGATGGCGAAGATGAAAGAGCTTCAGCCAGAGATGGAGAAGATCAAAGAACGTGCGGGCGACGACCGCCAGAAGCTCCAGCAAGAGATGATGGAGCTTTACAAAAAGGAAAAGGTGAACCCCGCCTCGGGCTGTTTGCCGATCCTGTTGCAGATCCCGATCTTCTTCTCGCTCTACAAGGTGATCTTTGTCACGATCGAACTGCGTCACGCGCCGTGGCTGGGGCCGTTTCAGGACCTCTCCGGGCCTGACCCGACCTCGATCCTGAACCTCTTCGGCCTGCTGCCCAACGCAGCACCTGATCCGACTTCGTTCATGGCGCTGATCTTTATCGGGATCCTGCCGCTGTTGCTCGGTATCTCGATGTGGCTTCAGCAAAAGCTGAACCCGGCCCCGACCGACCCGACGCAGCAGATGATCTTTGCGTGGATGCCGTGGATTTTCATGTTCATGCTCGGCGGCTTTGCCAGCGGGCTGGTGATTTACTGGATCGCCAACAACGTGATCACATTCGCGCAGCAATACGCGATCATGCGCAGTCAGGGCTTCAAACCTGACGTGTTCGGCAACATCAAATCAAGCTTCCGCCGCACCAAAACGGACGAGAAGTGATGGGCACGGTCGCCGAGATCTGGCGGCATCCGCTGAAAGCCATCGGGCGCGAGCCGTTGCGCAGGGTGATCCTGTCGCCCGGCGCGTGGTTGCCCAATGACCGGAAATGGGCTGTGGCGCATGACCGGGCCAAACTGTCGGGCGGCGGCTGGGCGCAGAAGATGAACTTTCTGCGCGGCGTCACGGAACCGGCGTTGATGGCGGTGACGTCGACGCTGGATGATGAGACGGGTGTCCTGACCCTGACACATCCTGAAATCGGCGAGGTCAGCTTTGACCCTGACGACAGCGTTCAGGCTCCGCCGGTTCTGGCGTGGTTGCGGGGGATTTGGCCCGATGACCTGCCCGAGCCGACGGGCATCTATCAGGCGGGCGTGGCGCATCTGACCGATGTTCCCGACCCTTGGATTTCGATCAACAACCTCTCCAGCCATCGCGCGGTTGAAGGGCGCGTGGGGCAAGACCTGTCGATCCACCGCTGGCGCGGGAACCTCTGGCTCGACGGACTTGGCCCGTGGGAAGAGTTTGAATGGATCGGCAAGCGGGTTCAGATTGGCGATACCGTGCTTGAGGTGAAAGAGCGCATCACACGGTGCAAAGCAACGATGGCCAACCCCGAAACCGGACGGCGCGACGTGGACACGCTGGCTGCGCTGCGCACGTGGGACCATCAGGATTTCGGCGTCTATGCCGAGGTCGTCACGGGCGGCACTATCGCGCCGGGCGACACCGTGGTGCGGCTGTGATCCAGCCTCTGCCCTTTCCAGAAGTTGACCCGCAAGAGGCCGAGATCGAGGCGGGGACAAGCCTGTTCCGTCAACCGATTGATTTTCTCAAAGGCGTGGTGGCGATGTCCGGCCTGCCCGGGGATGACCGGGTTGAGGTCTGTTTTGCCGGCCGGTCAAACGTGGGCAAATCCAGCCTGATCAACGCGCTCACATCGCGGCGCGGATTGGCCCGCGCCTCAAACACGCCGGGCCGGACACAAGAGATCAACTTTTTCACTGTGGGCGACGAGCACTATCTGGTCGATCTGCCAGGCTATGGCTTCGCCAATGCGCCGGTCGCGGTGAAAGAGAAGTGGCAGGCGCTTCTGAAAGACTACCTCTCAGGCCGCGCAAGTCTGCGCCGGGCGTTTCTGCTGATCGACCATCGCCACGGGGTAAAGCCGGTGGATGCCGAGATCATGGAACTCCTCGACCGGGCGGCGGTTCCGTTTCAAACGGTGTTGACCAAGGCGGATAAGGTCAAAGCGGCCGACCGGCCAAAGATACTGGCACAAGTGCGCAACGCCCTGTCCAAGCATCCCGCAGCCTTTCCCGAGATTGTCGTGACCTCGTCTGAGAAGGGCGACGGTATTGCCCAACTGCGCGCGGTGATCGCGGGCATCGCCTGACCTCAGATGTGCTGACCGCCGTTGATCTCGATCTCAGTGCCGGTGACATAAGTCGAGCCCGGCGTGCAAAGGTAGTAAATCACATCGGCCACTTCTGAGGGCTGCCCCAGACGGCGCATCGGCAACGTTTCCACGATCTTGTCGGTGCCCGGTGACAGGATCGACGTCTCGACCTCCCCCGGTGCGATGGCATTCACGCGCACGCCGTAGGGTCCAAAATCATGCGCCATTTCCCGCGTCAGCGCGGCAAGCGCGGCCTTGGACGTCGAATAGGCCGCCCCTGCGAAAGGGTGCACGCGCGATCCCGCGATTGAGGTCACGTTTACGACTGCGCCCTGCGCTTCGATCAACTCCTCCCGAAGCCCCCGCGCCAAAACGACTGGCGCGAAAAAGTTGACGTGAAAGACCTTGCCCCAGGTCATGAGGTCTGTGTCGAACGTATTGAGCCGACCACCTTCCTCGTCCTTGGGCGAAATCCCTGCATTGTTCACCAGCCCGTGCAGCGGCCCGTCCAGACGTTCACGGATAAGCTCGATGGTGTTGATCGTATCGGCAGGGTCCGACAGATCGATCTGAATGTGATTTTCTTCGCCACCGGGCCAAGGGCAATTGCTGTCGAACGCCTGCCGCGAACAGGTCAGCACGCGCCAGCCTTCTGCCGAGAATTTCTTGACCGTCGCGTGGCCGATCCCGCGACTGGCCCCGGTCAGAAGCAGCGTTTTTCTGTCAGTGGTTGAGGTCATCGTCCCCTCCTTGCGGGGCTGCCCCTTATCAATTGCGGTTGGCATCGCGGTTTTCAACCGCTAAGCCACGCCGTTGAGAGGCCAGATATGAGAAAGCAATCCCTCATGAATCGCGACTGGATCGCCACGGCGCGCACGCTGAGCGAGGCGCTGCCCTATCTGCAACGCTACGACGGGGCCACCGTTGTTATCAAGTTCGGCGGCAACGCAATGGGCGATGACGAGGCGATGGACGGCTTCGCCCGCGACATCGTGCTGATGCGTCAGGTCGGCGTGAACCCCGTGGTCGTGCATGGCGGCGGGCCGATGATCAACGACATGCTCAAGCGGTTGGGCGTGACGTCGGAGTTTGTGAACGGCAAGCGTGTGACCGATGAGGCCACGGTCGAAGTGGTCGAGATGGTGCTGTCGGGCCGCGTGAACAAGCGGATCGTACAGGCCATCAACGATCAGGGTGGCCATGCGATTGGGATCTCCGGCAAGGACGGAAACCTGATGGTTTGCGAGCCGGACAACCCGGAATTGGGATTTGTTGGACGACCGGTTGAGATGAACCCCGGCTTTCTGGAAGATCTCGCAGCGAATGAGGTGATCCCCGTGATCGCGCCCATCGGAACGGGCCGGAATGGAGAGACCTTCAACGTCAACGGTGACACGGCGGCGGGCGCGATTGCGGCGGCGCTGAAGGCCGATCGCCTTCTTTTGTTGACCGATGTCGAGGGGGTCAAGAACACCGAAGGTGAGGTTCTGACCGAGCTGTCGCCCGAGCAGATTGTCGAACTTCGCGACGAAGGTGTGATTGCCGGGGGCATGATCCCCAAGACCGANACGGCACTGGCCGCGCTCGAAGGCGGNGTNCGNGCGGTGGTCATCCTTGATGGCCGTGCGCCCAATGCCTGTCTGCTTGAGCTTTACACCGAGCACGGGGCGGGCAGCCTGATCCGCACCCCACGATGAGCCTCGGGCGACTTCGGCACCTGGCCGGGGACGCCCATTTGGATGTCTTTGGTACGGTTGGAACCGAGGACGGTCGCACCTTGGCACTGCTCGGTCCGAAGGAACCGGGGTTTTGGGATTACATCACCGGCCAGCCAGAGTTCATTGACGGTGCACCCGACCCGGTGGACCAATGGTCGCTCCGTGTAATTGGCACGATTGCCGAAGAATTGGAGGCCGAGGCAGTCTTTCCCTTCGGCGGCCCACCCTATCACCCGTTCATTCGCTGGGCGCAAGAGAGCGGGCGCTGCTGGCTGTCGCCCGTTGGGCTGCTGGTGCATGACACCGCCGGCCTGATGGTCTCCTTCCGGGGTGCTGTGATCCTCGACGAGCCGTTCGTTCCATCGCCCCAAGCCGCGACCCCTTGCGACACGTGCACGGACAGACCTTGCGAAACCGCATGCCCGGTGAGCGCCCTCGCGCCCGAGCAGAGCTATGACGTGCCCAAATGCGTGGCCTATATCGACAGCCCGGAGGGCGCCACGTGCCGGTCCGAGGGCTGCCTTGTGCGCCGGGCTTGCCCTGTGTCCCAATCCTACGGCAGAGTGGAGGCGCAATCGGCCCATCACATGCGGTATTTTGCGCGATGACGCGGACGCTGATCCTGACACGACATGCCAAATCCAGTTGGAGCGATCCAATGCTGGACGATTTCCAACGCCCACTGAACGGTCGCGGACGGAAGTCGGCGCATGCCTTGGGGGACTGGCTGCGGGCCGAGGGGTGGGTGCCGGAAGACGTGATCGTCTCTGGCGCGGTACGCACGGTCGAGACATGGGGTCGGATGGCGGGCGTTATGCCAGTGACCGCCGTGATGCGCAGCGAACCCGTTCTCTATCATGCCAGCGCCGAAACGATGCTTGATGTGCTGCGCGGGGCGACGGCGCAGACTGTCATGATGATTGCCCATAATCCCGGGATCACGGCGTTCGCAAACCGCATTGCGCGCGCGCCGTTCGATCATGCCCGTTTCGATGATCAACCGACCGGCGCGACCTCGATCATTCAGTTCGATGTCCCAAACTGGAACGACGCCGCCGGGGGCTCAGGCGACGTCGTTGATTTTGTCATTCCCAGAGAGCTTCTCTAGGCGCCCATTTCCTTAGAAAGGAAATGGGCAGTTTTCTTTGCAAGAAAACTAGTGCCCCAGAATCTGGCTGAGGAACAGCTTGGTCCGGTCGCTCTGTGGGTTGTTGAAGAACTCTTTGGGTTCGTTCTGTTCCACAATCTGACCGGCATCCATAAAGATCACGCGGTTGGCCACGGCCTGCGCAAAGCCCATCTCGTGGGTCACGCAGAGCATGGTCATGCCCTCTTCCGCGAGCTCGATCATTGTGTCGAGCACCTCTTTGATCATCTCGGGGTCGAGCGCTGAGGTGGGTTCATCGAACAGCATGATGCGCGGACGCATGCAAAGTGAGCGCGCGATCGCCACACGCTGCTGCTGACCACCCGACAACTGGCCGGGATACTTGTTGGCCTGATCCGGGATTTTCACCTTGGTCAGGAAGTGCATCGCGGTTTCTTCAGCCTCTTTCTTGGGGATCTTGCGTACCCAGATCGGAGCCAGCGTGCAGTTTTCCAAAATGGTCAGATGCGGGAACAGGTTGAAGTGCTGGAACACCATCCCGACCTCGGATCGGATCGTGTCGATGTTCTTGATGTCAGAGGACAGGATGGTCCCATCCACCTCGATCGAGCCTTTCTGGTGTTCCTCCAGCGCATTGATGCAGCGGATCAACGTTGATTTGCCTGACCCAGAAGGTCCGCAGATCACGATCCGTTCGCCGCGATAGACGGTCAGGTCGATGTCCCGAAGGACGTGGAACTGACCGTACCACTTGTTCATGTTCTGGATATCGATTGCCACCTCGTCGGAGACGGCCATTTCGGGGGCTTGGTCTGTCATAGCCATTTTCTGTGCCCTTTCTTAACGATGATCGGTGGCCAGCTTACGCTCGAGCCATTGTGAGTATTGCGAGATGCCGAAGCAGACGACGAAGAAGAGAAGCGCGGCAAAGCCCCACAGCTCCCAATAGACGCCGTTCCATTCGGTCGAGGCGAGGATCGGACCCCGGATCACGCCCACAAGGTCGAACATCGAAATGATCGACACGAGCGTGGTATCTTTGAACAGGCCAACGGCCACGTTCACGATACCGGGGATCGAGATCTTGAGCGCCTGCGGCAGGATGATCAGCCGCATCGCTTGCGGGTAATCCAGACCAAGACTGTCCGCGGCCTCGTACTGCCCCCGTGGCAGGGCGGCCAGGCCACCCCGGATCACCTCGGCGATATACGCTGCCGAGAAGAACGTGATCATGATGATCACCCGCAGGATCAGGTCAAAGTTGGTGCCCGGCGGCAGGAAGTACGCCAGAACCACGTTGGCCACGAACAACAGCGTGATCAAAGGCACGCCGCGCACGAACTCGATAAAGACCACACAGATGATCTTGATGATCGGCATGTCGGATTGACGACCCAAGGCAAGCAAAATGCCGATGGGAACCGACAGCGACACACAGACCGTGCCGAGGATCATGTTCAGCATGAAGCCGCCCATGTCACGCGACGGGACCGCTTCTAGCGCCAGAAGCTCGGGCACCGCCGCTGCAATCATGCCGCCCACGAACCATGTCACAATCGCACCGACTACACCGCCAATGGCAGAGATGGCAAAGCTGATGTGAGACAGACGGTCAAACACGATGTAGGCCACCACGAACCCAAGGAAGCCAAAGACCGGGTTCAGGATCGTGCCACCCCAGATCAGCCAGAAGGCCAGGAACGGATAGATCGCGGTAAAGCCCAAAAGCTTGCGGTTGAGATCGCTGAAGAGCACTGGCGCCGCTGCCACAAAGAGCAGGACAAAGGCCAAGAGTGGCCGCCAGTAGGCTTCTTGTGGATAGGCGATACCAAAGATCAGCTGGTGCCAGCGTTCACTCAGAACCGCGAAACAGCCGCCCCTGGCCCCGTCGAGGATATCGCGACAGTCACGGATCGATTCCGCTCGCCATACCCCACCAAAGAACCACGGCAGGAAGTCCGCCATGAGGTTGTAGATGAAGTAGAGCGCCAGCAGCGTCAGGATGCTGTTGAACACGTTTGAGAACAGGTTCTGACGGACCCAGCCGACAATCCCCGTCTCCGACGCCGGTGGCGGCGATTCAGGAATTTGGTCGTGGCGAACGAAAGCGCCGATGTTGCGAGGTGTATCTGACATCTCAGCGCTCCTTCAACTTAACGGCGTTGTTGTAGACGTTCATGATCGCCGAGATGCAGAGGCTGATGACGAGATAGAACAGCATCAGCAACAAAATGCACTCGATGGCGCGACCCGTCTGGTTCAACGTGATCCCGCCCAGCGTCGCCGTGATGTCGGCATAGCCAACGGCAATCGCCAGGGAGGAGTTCTTGGTGATGTTGAGGTACTGCGAGATCAGCGGCGGGACGATGACCCGCAGAGCCTGAGGCAAAACCACAAGCGACATGATCCGGTTCGGGCGCATGCCCAGCGACCCTGCCGCCTCGGTCTGGCCCTTGCTGACGGCCTGAATACCAGCGCGAACGTTTTCCGCGATGAACGCACCTGTATAGATCGACAGTGCAAGCCAAAGCGCGATCAGCGGTCGCTGAAGCTGAATACCACCCTGGAAGTTGAAGCCCTGAAGCGCAGGGTAGTCCAGCGAGATCGGCTGCCCCATGATGAAGAACATCACGATTGCAGGCAGAAAGAAGATGCCGATGGACGGCCAGAACGTCGGCAAAAGCCGACCCGTGCTGTAAAGCAGCGTCTTTGCGTAGCGGCGATAGGCGAACATCGCCACGATCGACAGGAGGAATGTGATGACCACCACGCTCGATCCCGGACCCCAGACAGGAGCGGGGATATAGACGCCGCGATTGGTATAGGCGATGGCCCCGAAGAGCATCTCGACATCCGGCGTCTCACCCCGATAGGCGCGCGGGGCGGGCAAGAGCGTTACAATCGTGCTGATGATCAGGATCCAGATCAAAACCGGCACGTTGCGGAATGCCTCAACATAGGCGCTCATCAGTTTTGCGATCAGCCAGTTATTCGACAGACGCAGAACACCGGCAATCACGCCGATCACGGTTGCCGTGACGCAGCCCATGAACGCCACGAGGAGCGTATTGAGCACACCGACCCAGGCCGCCTGCAAATGCGTGGACTGGCTGGTATAGGGGATCAGCGTCTGGTTGATGTCATAGCCCGCGGGTTCGCCAAGGAACGTCCACGAGATATCCAGACCAGCCGCCTGAAGGTTTTGGATAAGGTTTTGACCCAGCCAAGCGATGGCGAAGACAAGTAATAGAAGTGCAATGAACTGGAACGTATAGCCGCGATATCGCGTGTCATTCAGCAACATCGACAGGCGGAAAGACTCCACCGGCGGTTCGGTGACTGTCGCCATTCTTATTTCCCCGTTGTTCCTGGAGTGTCCTCTCGGCGTCTCTTTTGAACGCTCTTCCCGGCACCAGGTTTATTGTTGGTCTTCAAATGCAGGAAGGGCGCGGGTTTCCCCGCGCCCTTCCCGATTTCATCTTACCGGAATGGCGGTGAGTAGAGCAGGCCACCGTCGGTCCACTGCGCGTTCAGGCCGCGCGCCAGGCCGATCGGGGTTGCTTCGCCGATGTTCGATTCGAACACTTCGCCGTAGTTACCGATGTTCATGATGATGTTCTTGGCCCAGTCAGCTTCGAGACCCAGCATCTCGCCCAGGGTACCTTCGGTGCCCAGAAGACGGTTGATTTCAGGGTTGTCGGTGCCGCCAGCAAGTTCAGCAACGTTGACGCTGGTCACGCCAAGCTCTTCTGCTGCGATCATGGAGTTGAGCGACCAACGCACAACGTCACCCCATTCGTGGTCGCCGTGGCGTACGAGCGGACCGAGAGGCTCTTTCGAGATGATCTCGGGCAGAACAACGTGGTCAGCTGGGTTTTCGAAAGCTGCACGCGTTGCGGCAAGGCCCGAAGCGTCCGTGGTGTACACGTCGCATGCACCGTCGAGGTACAGAGGCTGAGCTTCTGCGTTGGTTTCGATCGGCACTGGCTCATAGCTGATGTTGTTGGCGCGGAAGAAGTCCGCGAGGTTCAGCTCGGTCGTGGTGCCGGTCTGGATGCAGACCGTTGCGCCGTCGAGATCCTTGGCCGAAGTCACGCCCAGCTCTTTGGGGACCATGAAGCCCTGACCGTCGTAGTAGTTGATGCCGACGAATTCGAACTTGAGGTCGACGTCACGGCTGAAGGTCCAGGTGGTGTTCCGGGCCAGCATGTCGATTTCGCCCGAAGCAAGCGCGGTGAAGCGTGTCTTACCGGTGGTCGGAACGAATTCAACAGCGGTCGGATCGCCAAGAACAGCAGTTGCAACTGCGCGGCACACAGCCACGTCGAAACCTTCCCACTCGCCGTTCGCGTCAGGTGCCGCGAAGCCAACGAGACCGGTGGTCACGCCGCAGTTCAGCTTGCCGCGCGCTTTGACATCGTCAAGCGTACCGGCAACAGCTGCACCAGCCGACAGGCTGGCGATCGTCACTGCGCCGAGAATTACAGATTTTTTCATATTTACCTCTTCCTGATTGGCCACCGATTTTTCGGCAGCACCGTCGGCCATAGATAGACCGTGAGTGATTGTCGGGAAGCACCCTTCCCCCCAACGCAAAGAGTTTGTGCGGAATCAATTGGCGAGGTCAAGTGCAGACGGTGGAAAACTGCGGGAAAACAGACCGTTCATGCCTGCGTTTAAGGGGCATGCACGCGCAAGCTTAGCTGACCGTTTTTTGTGCACTCTGAAAGAAGCGTGCCGCATGCACGAAATCAGCCAGCTTTCGCGCCTCCGACTCGGCGGCTTCTTCGTCTTCGCCCCATTGCTCGGTTTGGAACGCTTCATCCAGTCGCGACAGCGAAAAGATGTCTTCTGGCGGGGCATAGCTGCGCGATGCCGCAAGGCCGAGAATCAGCGACCCGGAAAACGCGACGAGGTCGTGAAGAGCCGTGAGTTCAAAAACGGAGTGTCCGCGCACGATCTCGGCCAACCGCGTGATTGCAGCCGTATCTTGCGCCACCGGCATCAAACCTGCGGTAACGTTCAGCTTGGCGCCGAGGTCATCCGCGGCCCACGCGATCAGCGGGTCCCAGGCGATGGCCTGACGCTCCACCAGAGAGGCGGGGCGTTCGGCGCGATAACACAGCAAATCGGTCTCGCCATAGGCCGCCAGATACTGTGCGACCTCATCGAACTGAACTGTCACCTTATCCAGAGCCGAGTTCGCCATCCGGGTATAGGGCATCGCGCCGGGATCAATGACCTCTTCCTGCGCGTCCCATTCAGCCGCGACCGCTTCGGCAAGCGCAGATGTAGGCAGGATCAGAGGCACCTTGGCAGGCGTCCGAACCTTGCGCCCGTCGAGCGCGACGTGCCAGCCGCCATCGTCTTCCAAGGCCTCCGCCTTGGTCCAGAACCGTTTGGCGGCCCATTCGCTCATAACTCGTCCTCATCAAACGGATCGACCGGCACATCATTGGCGTGCCAATCCAGCATCTTCCACGTGCGGGCCATGTGATCGGGCAGCGCGGCGGTCAGCGTCAGTTCTGCGCCCGTGACAGGATGCACGATCCGCAGCCAGCGGGCATGGAGGTGGAGTTTGCGGCTGATCTCACCGCCCAGTCCTGCGCCCCAGCCGTCGCCAAGGTTTTCTTGCCCCGACCCACCATATTTGCCATCGCCGATGATGGGATGACCCAACTCGGCCATATGCGCGCGCAACTGATGGGTGCGGCCTGTGACGGGGATCATCGCAACCCACGACACGCGCTGACCGAGATTGGACAGAACCGCATAATCAGTCGTCGCGCGTTTGGCCCCCGGCGTGTCGTTGACCGCGCCGGGATGGATCGCGCGCATCTTTTCGCCCTCACCGCCTTTGCCATGCCCACCGGCCTTTATCAGGCCAAAGCGGATCGTGCCCATGCGCGGCTTCGGCACGCCAGCAACGGCGGCCCAGTAGAGCTTGCGCGCCTCACGCGACTGGAAGGCCTCGGTCAGCGACGCCGCAACCCGCCGCGTGCGCGCCATGAGCAAAACGCCTGAGGTGTCTTTGTCGAGCCGGTGCACCAGCCGCGGCTTTTCATCGAGATCAAACTTCAGCGCCTCGGCCAGCCCATCGACATGGCGGGTCTGCCCGCTGCCGCCTTGGCTGGGAAGTCCGGGCGGTTTGTTGATCGCAAGGATGTGGTCATCGCGATAGATCACCGCCTCGCGGATCATCCGGGCGTCGGCCTCGGACACCTTGTCGCGGGGGCGCGCGGGTGCCGCTGTATCCGGCAAGGGTGGCACGCGGACGCTCTGCCCCTCTTCCACCCGCGTGTTGGCTTTGACACGGCCACCGTCGACGCGGATTTCACCTTTGCGGCACATCTTTTCGATCTGGCCTTGGCTGACCTGCGGGAACCGGCGGCGGAACCACCGGTCAAGCCGCTGATCGCCCTCATCCGCTGTCACTTCGACCGTCTGCACCCGGCTCATGCCAGCACCGCCCGTGTCATGGCCACGCCCGCGACCAGCCCACCGACCGACAGCGCAACAGACAGCGCGACATAGCCCAAGGCCATGCCCCAATCGCCGCGTTCGATCAAAACCAGCGTCTCAAGCGAAAAGGCGGAAAACGTCGTGAAACCGCCCAGCACCCCGACCATCAAAAACGGCGCGACGTGCATCAACTCACGCTCGCTCAGCGCCACAAAGCAGACGCCCATAATGAACGACCCCAGCACGTTCACAACGAGCACGGCCAGAGGGAAGCCCTGCCACCCTTGCCCCAGAAAGGTCAGGCCGACCGCCCAGCGTAGGCTGGCGCCAATGGCCCCGCCAAGGGCGACTTGCAGCAAGGTCGGCATCATCCGCGCTCGGTCCTTAGTTTCACAAAATAGTCGAGCCGCTTTTTCAACTCGCGCTCGAATCCACGTTCGACGGGGCTGTAATAGACCCCGCGCGGCATGTCATCGGGGAAATAGTTCTGACCCGAAAAACCATCCGCGGCGTCGTGGTCATAGGCATAGCCGTCACCATACCCTTCGTCCTTCATCAACCGAGTTGGGGCATTCAGGATGTGCTTGGGCGGCGCTTTCGACCCTGTAGTCTTGGCTGCGTTCTGCGCGCCTTTGTAGGCCACATATGTCGCGTTCGATTTCGGCGCGAGCGCGAGATAAATCACGGCCTGCGCCAGCGCCAACTCACCTTCGGGGCTTCCGAGCCGTTCATAGGTTTGCCAGGCATCGAGGCAGAGCCGTTGCGCCTGGGGGTCGGCGAGCCCGATATCTTCGACCGACATGCGCGTGATCCGCCGGGCGAGAAAGCGCGGATCCTCGCCCCCGCGCAGCATCCGGGCGAACCAGTAAAGCGCCGCATCGGGGTCAGAGCCGCGCACCGATTTGTGGAGCGCGGAGATCAGGTTGTAATGCTCATCGCCCGATTTGTCGTAATTCGCGGCCCGCCGCATGAGGCGCTCGGACAAGGCCTCGGTCCCGATCTTGTCAGTTAGGCCCCAGTTTTCGACCTGTTCGATCAGGTTCAAAAGCGCGCGCCCATCGCCATCGGCCATTTCGATCAGCGCGTCACGCGCCGGCCCATCAAGAGGCAGTGCCGCACCAAGGTCGGCCTCGGCCCGCTGAACAAGCCGTTCAAGGTCGGACGGCTCCAACCGCTTAAGCGTCAGAACCTGAGAGCGCGACAAAAGCGCGGCGTTCAACTCAAACGACGGGTTGTCGGTCGTGGCGCCCACCAGCACGATGGTGCCGTCCTCCATCAGAGGTAGAAACCCGTCCTGCTGCGCCTTGTTGAAGCGGTGGATTTCGTCCACGAACAGGAGCGTCCCCTGCCCATTCGTCCGTCTCAATCGCGCGGCCTCGAACACTTTCTTCAGGTCCGCGACGCCCGTAAAGATCGCACTGATCTGGACAAAGGCCATATCCGTTTCAGCCGCGAGAAGCCGCGCAATCGTTGTCTTGCCCACGCCGGGCGGACCCCAGAAGACGATTGACCCAAGCGACTTGGATCCCAGCATCGCGCCCAATGGCCCGTCGGGTTTGAGCAAATGGTCTTGTCCGATGACCTCGGACAGCGATTGCGGCCGCAGGCGGTCTGCCAGCGGGCGCGGCGCCTCGGCCACGGGTGCGGCAGAGGCGGGAGTGTCAAAAAGATCGGCCATCAGGCCGCCACCCTATCGGGCCGCGGCCTGAGGGGAAAGCGTCAGTGCAGCTTGGTTGCCATCGAGATCGTAACGCAGACCGAGTTGCCGCTGTCGAACTCCAGCACGCGACCCGCCGGGATGCAGTCGATCCCGGTCCGGCGGGCAAGACGCGGGGAATGTTCGGGGATGATCCCGATAAGCTGTGTCGCCCCCAGCATCCGGGCAGACCGGACCATTTCACCGATCAACTCGATCTGAACGCGCAGACGCATTTTGGACGGCACCGCCTCGGACACGAACACGCGGCTCGATTCCCAGATATGCGGGGCGACCGGTGCCTCGTCATAGAGAAGGTCAGAGGGGATTGAGTCGAGCAGACCCTTTTGCGCATCCCGGATCATGTAGCTGTAGATCCCGCACCGCGCCGTTGTCGGCGTCAGACGTACACCGGCCAGAACCTGACCGAACTCGTGCACGGCCACCCAACGGCTTGCGGGTGTGTCGTACTGGTCGAACTCCATCCCGTCCGCTTCGGGAAGTTCCCACTGATGACGTTCAATGAAGATTTTCTGGCGTGCGCGCAGCATGTTCGCAAACAGATCGCCGTGCTTGTGGATGTTGTCGAAAGACAGAGTAGTGACTTGCATGGTAGTAGCCTCCAGCTTGGGGTTGAGAAACTGATCCCGAGGAGGTCTTTTGGCTGCTTAAATCAGCCCGTACTCGCGTGCCCGCTTCAATGCCTGTGCTGTCGTGCGGGCTCCCAGCCGAACCCGCGCCGATTGCAACCGTGCCTTGAACGCGCTTTCTGAAATACCTAGTTTAGCCG
>JABSSC010000059.1 GCA_013214635.1 Paracoccaceae bacterium
AGACGATCGTCTGGTAGGCATCCTTGCCGGGGGCGGAGATCAGCACGCGCTTGGACCCGTTGTCGAGATGCGCCTGGCACGCTTCTTTCGAGGTAAAGATGCCGGTGCATTCCATGACGATATCGACATCGCCCCAAGGCAAGTCGGCAGGGTTCCGGATGGCAGTGACGCGGATGGGGCCGCGACCAACGTCAATTGTGCTGTCGGTGGTCGTGACCGTGGCGGGGAAGCGGCCGTGGACACTGTCGTAGCGCAAAAGGTGGGCATTGGTCTCAACCGGGCCGAGGTCGTTGATGGCGACGACTTCGACATCTGTGCGTCCCGATTCGATGATCGCGCGCAGAACGTTGCGCCCAATCCGGCCAAATCCGTTGATGGCGACTTTGACTGCCATGGCTGGTGTTCCTTCCTTCAAGCCATTGGGGGCAGGGTGCGCCCCCTCGTGTGAATTCCCGTTTGCGGGGCTTAGCCCGCGCAGGTGTCAATTTCGTATCGGTCTATCGCCAGAACGCGATGACATCGATCAACCTCAAGAGTTGGCGGCCCAGAAAAATGTGGGCCTGCCAATCTAGCGCGAAGTTAAGACCGATAGCGGTAACAATAGCAAGTCCAAGCCATATCGCGACCCGGTTTGTCATGCCAGTTACAGACGCTCTTTGGCAGCCTCGACGATCGCGTCGGCGGTAATCCCGAACTTTTCATAGAGCGTGCCTGCCGGGGCAGAGGCGCCAAATCCGGTCATGCCGACAAAGGCGGCTTTGGCTTCGCGCCCACGCTCACCCAAAAGCCACTGGTCCCAACCCTGACGCACGCCAGCCTCGACCGCGATGCGGACCGGGCCAGAGGGCAGGATTTTGCGGCGATACGCTTCGTCCTGTTCGGCAAAGAGCTCCATGCACGGCATGGACACGACGCGCGTGCCGATCCCTTCGGCCTGAAGCGCCTCACGCGCGGCCATGGCGATTTCGACCTCGGACCCAGTGGCCATCAGGATGACCTGACGCTTGCCCTCGGCCTCGGCCAGAACGTAAGCGCCCTGAGCGCTGAGGTTCCGCATTTTGTGATCGGTACGCAGCGTCGGCAGGCCCTGACGGGTCAGTGCCAGAACCGATGGCGTTTTCTCTGAACTCAGCGCCAGTTCCCAGGCTTCGGCCGTTTCAACCACGTCACAAGGACGGAACACGCGTGTGTTCGGTGTCGCGCGGCTGATGGCGAGGTGCTCGACGGGCTGGTGGGTCGGTCCGTCTTCGCCCAGACCAATGGAGTCGTGGGTCATGACATAGGTGACGGGCACACCCATCAGCGCCGACAGGCGCATCGCGCCACGTGCGTAATCGGTGAAGCACATGAACGTGCCACCATAGGGTTTGACCCCACCATGGAGCCACAGACCGTTCATCGCTGCCGCCATACCGTGTTCGCGGATGCCGTAATGGACGTAGCGCCCTTTGCGATCCTCAGGCGAGAAGATGCCCAGATCTGGGGTCAGCGTGTTGTTCGATCCGGTCAGGTCAGCCGAGCCGCCAATCGTTTCCGGGACAACCGGGTTCACAGCGGCCAGCACCATTTCGGAGGCTTTGCGCGTCGCGACCTTGGGGGCGTCTTCGGACACCTGTTTTTTGAACGCGCGGATCGTGCTGGTCAGCTTTTTCGGGACGCCGCCTTCCATGACGCGCGTGATCTCGGCCTGACGGTTGGCGCTGAGGCCTGCAAAGCGCGCTTCCCATTCGGCGCGGTCGCTGCTGCCGCGTTGACCGATGCCTTCCCAAGCCGACTTGATTTCACCGGGGATTTCGAACGGTGCGTGGTCCCAGCCATAGGCGGCGCGGGTGCCCGCCATTTCGTCGGCACCCAGCGGTGAGCCGTGCGCCTTGGCCGTGCCAGCGCGGGTCGGTGCGCCGTAGCCGATGATCGTCTTACAGGCAATCATGGTCGGACGCTTCTGCGTTTTGGCCTTGGTGATCGCGCGGTCGATGTCTTCGGGGTCATGGCCATTGCAGGTCAGGACTTTCCAACCTGCCGCCTTAAAGCGCATCTGCTGGTCAGTGATGTCGGCCTTGGACACTTCACCATCGATTGTGATGTTGTTGTCGTCCCAAAGTACGATCAGTTTGCCCAACTGCTGCATACCGGCAAGACCGATGGCCTCGTGGCTGATGCCCTCCATCAGGCAGCCGTCGCCGGCGATGACGTAGGTGTGGTGGTCAAAAACCTTGCGACCGTAGCGCGCGCGCAGCGACTCTTCGGCCATGGCAAAGCCGACGGCGTTGGCGATGCCCTGACCCAGCGGGCCGGTCGTCGTCTCGATCCCTTTGGCGTGGCCATATTCGGGGTGACCTGCTGTGATCGCGGCCCACTGACGGAAGTTCTTGATCTGATCGAGCGTCATGTCGGCATAGCCGGTCAGGTGCAGAAGCGAATAAAGCAACATCGACCCATGACCTGCTGACAGGATAAACCGGTCGCGGTCATACCAATCGGGCGCAGAGGCATCGAACTTGAGGTGCTTTTCAAACAGCACCGTCGCCACATCGGCCATGCCCATGGGCATGCCGGGGTGGCCCGAGTTCGCGGCCTCGACCGCGTCCATGGACAGCGCGCGAATGGCGGCGGCCTTGGACCAGTGATCGGGGTGGAGGTCTTTGAGCGTTGCGATGTCCATGAGCGCCGTCCTTCGTCCCTGCAAGCGATCTTTGGCGCGACTGATATCAGCGCCAGTTCCGAGCGCAAGCCACAGACGGTGCGATTTGGGGGGTGATTTGCCCGTTGGTAGCGTTAAAACTAGGCTTCAACATGAATTATGATTCGACCGGGCGTTGATCCGGGCGAGGCGACAGAGCAAAGGCGGTGCACCCCATGAGCCAAGCCGAAGACCTTCAGGCACGTGTGAGGGCCGCGTTTGCCCGGATTGATGCGGCCGCCAGTGGCTTGAGTGCCGCGGCCCCGTCCGAGGATCTGAGCGGCGCGCTGGAAGCCGAACGCGCGGCCAACGCGCAGCTCGAGCAGCGGGTTCTTGCCATTCAGGAAAAGCAGAATGCGCTGGTCAATGCGCTGCAGGCCGAGATTTCGGCGCTGAAAGAGGCGCTGGGCGCTCGGGATGAGGCCGTAAAGACGGTGCGGCAGATGAACGGCAAGCTGCGCAAGGCCAACCGGGAACTGCGTCAGGCCGCGGCCAATGGGCTGTCTGATCCCGCGCTGGTGAACGCGTCGCTTGAAACTGAGATCGAGAACCTGCGCGCGCTGCAAACCGCGGATCGCGCGGAGATCGACGAGCTGGTCACCGCGATCACCCCATTTGTAGAGGAGGCGGAACGTGCCTGAAGTTCGGATATCGATCGGGGGTCGCGACTTTGACGTGGCCTGTCAGGAAGGCGAAGAGCATTTCCTCCAATCCGCCGCCAAGATGCTGGATGCCGAAGCGAGCGTTCTGCAAGATCAAATCGGGCGTATGCCCGAGGCGCGGATGCTGTTGATGGCGGGGCTGATGCTCGCTGACAAGACGGCGGGCGTCGAAGACCAGAACAAGCAGTTGCAGGACAAAATCGCGGGGCAGGAGGCGTGGATCGAAGCGCTTCAGAACGCGCCCACGCCAGAGGCTGCGCCTGCGCCGGGCCCGGTTGCCGTTCCTGATCCGGTCGAGGATTTGACCCCCGCGCTTGAGGCGCTGGCAACCGAAGCCGAAGCGCTGGCTGCGCGCGTTGAAGAGAAAGCCGCAAGCTAACGTGGAGGGCGTTGGGGCGTCGGTTCTCGACGCTCCCCTCATTGTTGTGGTTGCGTCGGTCGTGCGCTGGAGCCCGGCTATACGCGATTTCGCCCGTACCTTACGACCGATGCGGAGAACCCTGTGACACAGTGGAAAGACGAAAAGGAAAGGAAGAGGATTTTAATTGGCCTCAGGATCGGAGTATTTTGTTGGATCGGGATAACCCTCTCTTTAGTCTTCGATTTTGAAGGTTTCTCAGATAACAGGTATTTCTATCCAGGTCTTATTTGTTGGGTGCTTGGCCCTTTTGCGTTTGCGAGTGAGTATAGAAAAATAAGACGTAAGAAATGAGCATCACTGAGCATACGTGTCTTCTTGGTACGGGTGGTGATCTGTGCTCCTAAGGGTGCACGACCGTTCTGATGGGTCAGCCACCAAGCGCGACCCAATCAGGTTCAACGTTAGATTTTTCAAATTCATTAGCTTCCACGGGGGCGGTGTGCGGGTCGCCCAATTCAGGGCGCCAACGTGGCCGGGGCCCTGGAACTCCTGCGTGGCCCGCATCGCGGCGGCACTGTTGCCGTCATCGTGTGCGATTCCGGTCTGAAGTATCTCTCGACCGATCTCTTTGCCTGAGGGATTTTATGCGGGGCTTTGCCCCGCGCCCCAGAGTATTTGTCAAACAAAGAAGCGCATTTCTTTGTTTTCCAAATACTCAACAACCCGCCGCGCGCCGTCCCGCGCGGCGTCGGTTATCCGTTGGCTTCGCGGATCTTGTCGGCGGCGTCCTTGTCATAGGCCACGCCTTGCTGGTCGAACATCGTGTCCAACTCGCCCGAGAGCGTCATTTCGGTGATGATGTCACAGCCGCCCACGAATTCGCCTTTGACGTAAAGCTGCGGGATGGTGGGCCAATCCGAAAATTCCTTGATGCCTTGGCGGATGTCTTCGTCCGCCAGCACGTTCACATCGGCATAGTCGACGCCCATGTAGTTCAGCACACCTGCCACGCGGCTGGAGAAGCCGCATTGTGGCATCGTTTTCGTGCCCTTCATGAACAGCACCACGTCATTGGCGCCGATGGTCTCGGAGATGCGGGTGTTTGTATCGCTCATTTCGTATCCGTTTCTTTGTGAAAGGCGCGGTGGTACCGCGCGGCATAGGTTTCATCTTCTGGCATGGGCGCGACAAAGGTCGCGGCCCGCCGCAGCATTCCGACATTCTTGCCCGCATGGACGCCGTTGGCGCGTTCGAGCGCATCATTTCGGCGGGCCATCTGTTCGACATAGTCAATATCGATGGCCTCCATGCCCAAGGGCACGTCTTCCTTGATCTGACCAAGTTCCTCCCGTGACGGGCGTCGCGCGGCCAGCGGCTTGCGCGGCTCCCGCGTGAACAGGCCCTTTATGTCAGACCAGAGGCTCACGGGGCCCGCGTCGTCAGGGCAAGCGCGTGCAATTCGCCATTGCTGCCGTCCATCTTGCCCTTGAGGGCGGCATAGACGGCGCGCTGTTGTTGCACGCGGTTGAGACCGCGAAAGCTCTCATCGACCACCATCGCTGACATATGCACACCGTCATGCCCGCCGACCTCTATCGTGGCGTCGGGGAAGGTTTCGCGCAGCAGCGCTTCGATTTCGGTGGCCTGCATCGGCATGGATGGCTCCTTTGGCAGCAGTCGCTTTAGAGGAAATGTAAAACCCTGTCGTCCCCGCGACAAGGTCAGCCGACGGCGTTTTCGAAGGCTGTGCGATAAAGCTCGTCGAGATAGGTCAGCGGTGTCGTGCTGTCGCCGAAGGTGACGGCGTCGCCGCCAAAGCGGCCAACCATCGACACGGGCACGCCTGCCTGCCCACCTGCGATCATCAGGGCCTCTGCCTGATCAAAGGTGCAGGCAGCGAGGTAGCGCGCCTGATCCTCGCCAAAAAGCTCTGCCGTGTCAGAGGTGTCGAGCGTGACACCGATGCCGCCCGCGACCGCCATCTCAAACGCGGCGAGCGCCAGCCCACCATCGGAAAGATCCGTGAGCGCGGTCACGCAGTCACGATTGGCAAGAAGCAGTTCGCCGGCGGCCAGTTCAGCGTCGAGATCAACCGCAGGTGCGTCACCTTTCTCGCGGCCCAAGGCTTCGGCCAAAAGCGCAGATTGTCCCAGATGTGACCCGGGTGCGCCGATCAGGACGGCGAGCAGACCTTCTTCGGCCACACCGCCGATCGTGTCTTCGTCTGCTGCGATCAACCCGACAGCGCCAATGGTCGGGGTGGGCAGGATCGCCTGACCGTCCGTCTCGTTGTAAAGGCTCACATTGCCCGACACGATGGGCATGTCGAGTGCCGCGCAAGCTTCTCCAATGCCTTTGATCGCGCCGACAAACTGGCCCATGATTTCGGGCTTTTCAGGATTTCCGAAATTGAGGTTGTCGGTGGAGGCGAGCGGCCGCGCACCGACGGAGACGAGGTTGCGATACGCCTCGGCCACGGCCTGCTTGCCGCCTTCGGTCGGATTGGCGCGGACGTAGCGCGGCGTCACGTCAGACGTGAAGGCCAGCCGTTTGTCGGTGCCGTGAACGCGCACGATCCCGGCGCCCAGACCCGGACCACGGATCGTATCCGCCATGACTTGACTGTCATATTGTTCGTAGATCCACGCTTTGCTGGCATGGTTGGGCGAGCCGATGAGCGCGCGCAGGCCTTCGATCGGGTCAATCTCGATCGTTTCGTCAAACGCTTCAGCTGGTTCGGACGCAACCCAAGGGCGGTCATATTCGGGCGCGTTGCCCGACAGCGCCTTGAGCGGCAGGTCGGCCTTGGTCTCATTCCCGTGGATGATGAGAAAGCGATCTTCGGCGATGGTCTCGCCCACGATGGCGAAATCGAGGTCCCACTTGTCGAAGACGGCTTTGGCCTCGTCCTCTTTCTCGGGGCGCAGGACCATCAGCATGCGTTCCTGGCTTTCGGACAGCATCATCTCATACGCGGTCATGTTTTCCTCGCGCACTGGCACACGGTCGAGGTCGAGGCGGACGCCAAGGCTGCCTTTGTCGCCCATCTCAACCGCCGAACAGGTCAGGCCAGCCGCGCCCATGTCCTGGATTGAGATCACGGCACCCGTTGCCATGAGTTCGAGACAGGCCTCTAACAGGCGCTTTTCGGTGAAGGGGTCGCCGACCTGTACAGTCGGGCGTTTCTCTTCAATCGTGTCGTCAAACTCGGCCGAGGCCATCGTCGCACCACCGACACCGTCGCGCCCCGTCTTTGCGCCCAGATAGACGACCGGCATGCCGATGCCGGAAGCGGCTGAGTAGAAGATTTTGTCACTGTCGATCAGGCCAGCGGCGAAGGCGTTTACAAGGCAGTTGCCATTATAGGCGGGGTGAAAGCGGCTTTCTCCGCCCACCGTCGGCACGCCGAAACAGTTGCCATAGCCGCCGATGCCTTCGACGACGCCCGCAACAAGACGCTTGGTTTTGAGGTGTTCCGGTTCCCCAAAGCTGAGCGCATTCATCGCGGCGATGGGGCGGGCACCCATTGTGAACACATCACGAAGGATGCCCCCGACGCCGGTCGCGGCACCCTGATAAGGTTCGATGTAGCTGGGGTGGTTGTGGCTTTCCATTTTGAAGACCACCGCCTGACCGTCGCCGATATCGACGATCCCGGCGTTTTCACCTGGGCCACAGATGACCTGCGGGCCTTCGGTGGGAAGCGTGCGGAGCCACTTCTTGGAGGATTTGTAGGAACAGTGCTCGTTCCACATGGCGGAAAAGATGCCAAGCTCGGTAAAGGTCGGCTCCCGCCCGATAATGTCGAGGATGCGGTCGTATTCGTCGGGCTTTAGCCCATGCGCCTCGATCAGGTCAGGTGTGATTGCCGGTTCCTGCATGCTCATCCCCAGATTTGCCTCCGCTGCTCTTTAGAGCAGGCATCGGGGCAGTTAAAGGGGCGGTCTCAGAGCAGGCCGTGTTTGCGCGCAAGCTCTTCCAATATCGAGCCGGGTGGCGGCGCACCGTCAAACGCGCCCAGTAAGCGTTTGCGCACGCGGCGGCCATAAAAATGGATCGACACTGTATCGGGGTGTATCATCGACCAGACTCGTTCCGCCGGGCGGAAGTAGAGTTTCGATTGGTCGAACGCGACGGGGTAGAGGACGTGGGGCGGGAACGCGCGGTCAAACTCATTGTTTTGCCGTAAGAAATAGGTCAGCGCGCGGGGGCCCCAGATCCCCCAGGGGAGTTCCGACACATGAAGATGCGCAAGCTCTTGCGGGTCCGTGACGCCATAGGTTTCTTGCATGGCGCGCCATTTGCGCGGGTGGATCCATTCAGGGATGCCGTATTCCACACTCGTCCCGGCAACGAGCGAGGCGAGCGTGGGTGACGCTGCCGGGACGGCCATCACGCCATTGGCAACCTTGCGGTCGTTTTCACGCCCAAAGAAGTACCCGTCTGTCGGTATGAACGGCTTGAGACAGTAGGCGTCCGTGTCACACCAGATCCAGCCATCGCGCTGCGATAGAAGGTTATATCGGAACTTGTCCGCGAAAAGCGCGGGACTGTTGCCGACACGGCTGCGCAGCACCTCTTCGGGTCGGGCAAGAACGGCGTCGGCATGTTCAAACCGTGCGCCGGCGGGCAGATTGTCCAGCGGGTCATAGCCAAAAACGGTGACCGGATGACCCGCATCGATGAAGGATGTAATACACAGGCGTTCCACGAACCCCAATGGGGCACCGTGCCAGAACATTCCAATGGGGGAAAATGTCACGCAACGCTCCTGCTCACGCGCACGGCTCTAGCGCGTCTTGATTGGCAAAAGCTTTACGAAAAAAAAGGCCGGGCGCAAAGCCCGGCCAAGTCCAACAGGGAGGTAAGGAGCGCGCGGTTGCGCTGCTCACTTGACTGATGAATTAATGCGCAGACCGCACACCATCAAGGCGCGGGGCAAGGAATATGTGCATTTCCGATATGCAGTGCGTGCATAGCACCGGATCACTCTGCGGCGGCCGCGGCCATTTTCTTGCGGTGTGCGATGATTTCTTCTGTCACAAAATCACGGAAGGCGGACACGCGTTTTGACTGCCTGAGTTCTTCTGGAAATGCAAGAAAAACAGGGACTTCTGCGGATTCGACATCTGGCAAAACGCGGACAAGCTCAGGGAAGTCTTCGGTAACATAATCCGGCAGAACGCCAAATCCAAGATTTGCGATAACCGCGTGGAGCACGCCAAAGTAGTTATTAACCGTTAGTGTCGAGCTTATGTCGTGGGCCATCAGGTCTTGCACCAGCAGAGCGCCCGCGCTGACTTGGAATGACCGGATATTCTGACAGATCAGGCGATGGGCGCGCAGATCGTCCAACGTTTCCGGAGTACCTTGTGCCTTGAGGTAATCTGAGGACGCATAGAGCCGCATCCGCACGGCCATGATCCGCCGACGGATCAGATCGGCCTGACTGGGCTCTTTCATGCGGATCGCGACATCGGCCTCACGCATGGGCAGGTCGAGAACCCGTTCATCGAGCATCAGGTCGATATTGAGGTTGGGGTACTTGTCATAAAGCTTGGACAGGCGCGGCGCGAGCCAGAGTGAGCCAAAGCCCGTCGTCGTGGTGACACGTAGTTCCCCAAAGACCTCTTCTTCGCTGTCGCGGATGCGCGCCTCGGCCGTATCGAGCCGCCGCGACATGGCGCTGGTCGCATCAAACAGCAACTCGCCCTGTTCGGTAAGAATCAGTCCGCGTGCGTGGCGGTGGAAAAGGGTGGTATTGAGACTCTCTTCCAGAGCCCGAATCTGACGCGACACGGCCGATTGACTCAAATGCAGGGTGTCGCCTGCATGGGTGAGGCTGCCTGCATCCGCAACGGCGTGAAATATTCTGAGTTTGTCCCAATCCATGGTGTTCGTTTCTAACGTCGTGCCCGCGATGATTTTTCTAACCTTACGCAATGGTTAAACGATGATGCAAACATCATCGTGACGCAGAATTGACTTTGTAGGTCAGCTTTTGTGACCTATATTAGGGGGTGAACGGCTGGGAGGACCGGATGAGCAAGCGCGATATCACCCTGCACGATCGCTATGACCTTGAGAAAGACACGGTGCTTTTGAACGGGACACAGGCACTGGTGCGTCTGATGCTGATGCAGAAGGCTCGGGATCGCGCTGCCGGCCATAACACAGCAGGTTACGTCACAGGATATCGCGGATCGCCTCTGGGCGCTGTCGATCTGCAAATGAGCCTTGCCAAGAAATCGCTAGAGGCGGCCGATATCCGGTTTGAAACGGGTCTGAACGAAGATCTGGCTGCGACGGCCATTTGGGGCACACAGACAGCAGAACTGCGTGGGGAAGGGCGGTTCGACGGGGTTTTCGGGCTTTGGTACGGGAAAGGTCCGGGCGTGGACCGGTCGGGTGACGTGATGCGGCACGCCAATATGGCGGGCACATCGCCGCTGGGTGGCGTCGTGATGGCGCTGGGCGATGATCACACCGGCGAAAGCTCTACCACGTGTCACCAGTCAGACTGGGCGGCGATGGATGCCTATATGCCGGTTCTGTCGCCCGCAGGGGTCCAGGAGATCCTCGACTACGGGCTTTACGGCTATGCGCTTTCACGCTTTGCGGGTGTTTGGGCCGGGCTGAAGCTGATGAAGGACACGGTTGAGGTGACGTCTGTTGTCGATGGTCGCCCGGACCGGATGCAGTTCGTCACGCCCGCGTTCGATTTACCTCCCGATGGGCTCAACATCCGTCTCAATGATCACTGGGTGCCGCAAGAGGCGCGCATGATCGATTACAAGAGGTTTGCCGCCGAAGCCTTTGCAAACGCGAACAAAATCGACCGCCGCATCTGGGGCAAGCCGGGGGCCAAGATCGGCTTTGTGGCGGCGGGTAAGAACTGGCTCGATTTGACCCATGCGCTGGGCCTTCTTGGGATCGATGCGACCGAGGCGGAGCGTCTGGGGATTACGACCTACAAGATCGGTCAGACGTTCCCAATGGATATGACCAGTTTCAACGACTGGGCCGAGGGGCTCGATCTGATCGTGGTCGTCGAAGAAAAGCGCAAGCTGATCGAAGTGCAGATCAAAGAGGCGATTTTCGATGATCGGCGCGGGCGGCGCGTCTATGGCTGGTACAAGGGCGGGGCGGGCGCGCTGCACCGCGAAGAGTTGTTCCCGACGCGCTACGCACTTGATCCGGTCATGATTGCGGAAAAGATTGGTGGCATCCTGATCGAAGAAGGGCGTGAGACGGAGCGCCTTCGGGCCGGGCTTGAGGCGATCGACACGGCCAAGAAGGCCGACAACGCCGAAGAGATCGCGTCGCGCACACCTTATTTCTGTGCGGGCTGCCCTCATAACACCTCAACGCGTGTCCCCGATGGCTCGCGCAGCTATGGTGGGATTGGCTGTCATATCATGGCGATGTGGATGGACCGGGAGTACACCGGCTACACCCATATGGGCGGCGAAGGCGCAAACTGGATCGGTGAGGCGCCGTTTTCGAACCGCGACCACATCTTCCAGAACCTTGGCGACGGGACGTATAACCACTCTGGCCTTATGGCCATTCGTGCGGCGGTCTCCGCCGGGACGAATATGACGTACAAGATCCTCTACAACGACGCGGTCGCGATGACGGGCGGGCAGACGCATGATGGGGGCCTGCCGCCCGAGCAGATTGTGCGGGAATTGCTGGCGATGGGCATCAAGCGCGTTGCCTTGGTTCACGACCCCAAAGAAGACCTTGATCTGTCTGTCTTTCCAAAAGGGATCGACATTCACGAACGCGATGCGCTGCCTCAGGTGCAGAGGGAATATCGTGAGATCAAAGGCGTCTCCGCGATTGTGTTTGTGCAAACCTGCGCGGCCGAAAAGCGCCGCCGCCGTAAGCGCGGCACGTTTCCCGACATCGACAAACGGGTGTTCATCAACACTGACGTGTGTGAGGGCTGCGGCGATTGCGGGGTACAATCGAACTGCGTCGCGATCGTGCCAGTTGAGACCGAGTTTGGACGCAAGCGCGCAATTGATCAGTCGGCCTGCAACAAGGATTTCTCCTGCGTCAAAGGGTTCTGCCCGAGCTTTGTGACCATCGAAGGCGCGACGCCCCGCAAGGAGGCCTCGGCCAGTGTTGAAATCGGTGATCTGCCCAAGCCCACGCTGCCGCCGATCACCGGCACCCATAACGTGGTCATCACGGGTGTAGGCGGCACCGGCGTTGTCACGATTGGCGCGATCCTTGCCATGGCCGCACATCTGGATGGCAAAGGCGCGGGTATGATGGAAATGGCCGGTCTCGCGCAAAAAGGTGGCGCGGTGCATATCCATTGCCGACTGGCCAACCGGCCTGAAGACATCAGCGCGATCCGCGTTGCCACGGGCGAGGCGCACACGCTGATCGGTGGTGATTTGGTGGTCAGTGCTGGGGCCAAGACCATCGGTTTGCTGCGCTCAGGGCGCACCGGTGCGGTGGTTAACAGGCACGAGATTACTACTGGCGATTTCACGCGCGATACGGAGTTCACCATCCCTGGCGACCGCCTGACGGTGGCGTTGCAGGCGCGGCTGGGCGATGGGCTCGCCATGTTCGACGCGACCGAGCTTGCGCGCGTGCTGATGGGGGATTCCATTTTTTCCAACATGATGCTGCTGGGTGCAGCTTGGCAGCAGGGGTTGGTTCCGATTAGCGAAGACGCGGTGTTGCAGGCGATTGAGTTGAACGGTGCCGCCGCCAAGCGCAATTTGGAGGCGTTTCGGATCGGGCGCTGGGCGGTGCTGCATCCCGAAGACGCCGCTGCTGTCGTCCCTGCGAGCGTCGCAGACACTCCCGCGTCGCTTGAAGATCGCATCGCGGCGCGGGTTGACCACCTCAAAGCCTATGGCAGCGGGCGTGCGAAGCGGTATCAAAAGCTGCTCGCACGGATCGAGGATCCAACGCTGAAAGAGGCGGTGGCCAAGGGGTATCACAAAGCTCTGGCCTATAAGGACGAGTACGAGGTCGCGCGGTTGCTCAAAGACACGCGGGCCAAGGCCGAAGCCGCGTTCGATGGCGATCTGAAGGTCACATATCACCTCGCACCGCCGCTTTTGTCGGGCAAACCCGTGGAAGGGCGTCCAAGAAAGCGGGCATTTGGCGGGTGGATCGAGCGGGCCTTTCCGCTGCTTGCCCGCGCCAAGTTTTTGCGTGGCACGCCGTTTGACGTGTTCGGCTACACCGCCGAGCGACGGATGGAGCGGCGCCTGATCAAAACCTATGAGGCGGACATCGCCGAGGTGCTTAACCTTGCCGACTATAACGACGACGCGGCTCTAGAGCTTGCCGAGTTGCCCTTGCAGATCCGCGGCTTTGGCCCCGTGAAAGAGGCGAACCACACCGCCGCCATGCGTCGCCGTGACGAGCTTAAGCAAGCACTGACCGCGACGCCCGCGCCATTGACCCACGCGGCGGAATAGCCATATCTGGGGCAACCGAAGATCACGAATAACGGATAACACCCATGGACGTGCAAAAGCACGTGGCCCGCGAAATCAGCTATGCCAGTTCGGCCCAGACACGGGGCGGGCGGGCCATGATCCGTGTGTTGGAGAACGCCACTGGGCGGCTGCGTCTGATCCGTCAGGTCAAGGGCTATGAGCAAGAGGTCGAGGCGGGTCGCGATTTCTGGGATGTCATGGTGGAACGCTATGGGCTGAGCCTTGATATCAAGGGTGGCTCGCTGGCCAATATCCCCAAAGAAGGCCCGTTGATCCTGATCGCGAACCATCCGTACGGTATTCTGGACGGGCTGATGATGGGCCATGTGCTGAGCCAGGTGCGCGGGGACTTCCGTATTCTGGCGCACCGAGTGTTCCGCAAGGCCAAAGATCTTGAAAAGGTGATCCTGCCGATCTCGTTCGATGAATCAAAAGAGGCGGTGCAGTTGAACATCCGCACGCGCAAGGAGTCTCTGCGCTACCTCTCAGATGGTGGCGCTATCGGTATTTTCCCCGGTGGAACGGTTTCCACCGCTGTGAAACCTTTCGGGCAGCCGATGGACCCGGGCTGGCGGTCGTTCACGGCACGGATGATTGCCAAAAGTGAGGCAACTGTCGTTCCGATGTATTTCGACGGGGCGAATTCGCGGCTGTTTCAGGTGGCAAGTCACCTGCATAACACGCTCCGCATGGCGCTTTTGATCAAGGAATTCAAACGCCGCGTGGGTGAACCCGTGCGCGTCGTCATCGGTGAGCCGATTGACCGTTCTGAGATCGATGCGCGGCGTGCCGATACCAAGGCGATGATGGACTTTTTGCGCGAACGCACCTATGCGCTGTCACCGACCCCGATCAAATCTCTCGATTACGGGTTCGAGTTTGAGGACAAATACAAGGCGTAACCGGCAATGGCCGTGGGCATTTTTGATTCCGGACTGGGCGGGCTGACCGTCTTTGATGCTGCGTCCAAGCGGTTGCCGGACGTGCCGTTCGTCTATTTCGGGGACAACGCGCACACGCCTTACGGGGTGCGCGATGCCGAAGATGTCTATGAATTGACCGTTGCCGGGACGCAACGTCTGTTCGATGCGGGATGCGATCTTGTGATCCTTGCGTGTAATACTGCGTCTGCCGTTGCACTTCGGCGGATGCAAAGCGGCTGGGTGCCGGAGGACAAGCGTGTTCTGGGCGTTTTTGTTCCGCTGATCGAGGCGCTGACCGAACGGCGCTGGGGCGACAACTCCCCGCCGCGCGAGGTTGATGTAAAGCACGTGGCCCTGTTCGCCACACCCGCGACCGTCGCAAGCCGGGCGTTTCAGCGGGAACTGGCGTTTCGTGCCATCGGCGTCGATGTCGAAGCGCAATCCTGCGGGGGCGTTGTGGATGCCATCGAAGAGGGCGACATGATCCTTGCCGAGGCACTGGTGCGCAGTCACGTGGATGCCCTGCGCCGCAAGATGCCCGAGCCACAGGCGGCGGTTTTGGGCTGCACGCATTACCCAATCATGGAAGACGCGTTTCAGGATGCGCTGGGCAAAGACGTGTCGGTCTATTCCCAGCCTAAACTGGTCGCGGACAGCTTGGCTGATTACCTTGACCGGCATCCCGACAAAAAGGGCGAGGGTCAGGTGCCCATGTTCCTGACCTCCGGCGACCCGCAGCGTGTGTCGGATCAAGCCACGCGGTTTTTGCGACGAAAGATCGAGTTTCACGCCGCGTGATTGCGGCACCCGATCCTTTCCGCTAACACCCGTTCGACCAATTTGAGAGGGGCCATGTCCCATAAAATCGCCATCCTCGGCGCGTCCGGCTATACCGGCGCAGAGCTTGTCCGGCTGATCGCCACCCATCCCACGTTCGAGATCGTTGCACTGTCGGCGGATCGAAAGGCGGGCATGGAGATGGCCGAGGTCTTTCCCCATCTCCGTCATCTCGCATTGCCCACACTTGTGAAAATCGATGAGATCGATTTCTCTGACGTGGACCTGGGTTTCTGTGCCTTGCCTCATGCAACGAGCCAAGCGGTCATCCGTGAATTACCGACTTCGGTGAAAGTCGTTGATTTATCAGCGGATTTCCGGCTGCGCGACCCTGAGGAATACGCCAAGTGGTACGGCAAGCCGCATTCCGCGACCGATCTTCAGGAAACCGCTGTCTATGGCCTGACGGAGTTTTATCGCGATGAGATCCGCGCCGCTCGGTTGGTCGCGGGCACAGGGTGCAACGCTGCGACGGGGCAGTTTGCGCTGCGCCCGTTAATTGAAGCTGGCGTGATCGACCTCGATGACATCGTTATCGATCTTAAGGCTGCTGCGTCTGGGGCAGGGCGGTCACTGAAAGAGCACCTGCTGTTCTCGGAACTGGACGAGGTCGTGAAACCCTATGCCACAGGTGGGTCGCATCGGCATTTGGGTGAGTTCGATCAGGAATTCTCGAAAGTTGCAGGGCGCCCCGTCCAGGTTCAATTTCAGCCACACCTGATCCCCGGTACACGCGGGATTGTCGCGACGATCTATGTCAAAGGCGATGCGGAAGCGGTTTATGGCGCGCTGTCAGAGGCTTACGCGGATGAGCCGTTCGTGATTGTCTTGCCGCAGGGGAATATCCCGGCGATGAAGGACGTGCGCGGTTCGAACTTTTGCCACATCGGGGTTGCGGCAGACCGCCGCGCGGGTCGCACTGTGATCTATGCGTGCTTAGATAACCTAACGAAGGGGTCGTCCGGTCAGGCCGTGCAAAACGCCAATCTGATGCTGGGCGAAGACGAAACCGCTGGCCTGATGCTGGCACCGCTTTACCCGTGAGAGGGCGATGAAGGGGCTAAAGAAGAAACGTCGGATACAGGTGATCCTGATTACCGTTGTGGCGCTTATGCTGTCGACGGTCATCATCGGCTATGCCATGCGCGACGGGATCAATTTCTTCCGTTCGCCCAGCCAGGTTGCCGAAGCGCCACCCGAACCAAGCGAGACATTCCGCATTGGGGGGCTGGTCGAAGACGGGACTTTGGTCCGCGGGCAGGGAGAGACCGTTACGTTTAATGTTACCGATGGCGGCGCGTCGATCGCGGTCGCCTATACCGGCGTTCTGCCTGACCTTTTTGGTGAGGGCGAAGGCATGGTGGGGACCGGAAATTACATCAACGGCGTCTTTCAAGCCACTGAAATCCTTGCGAGACATGACGAGACCTACATGCCGGCCGAGGTTATTGATGCGCTGAAGGAACAGGGCGTCTATGTGGACCCCGACCGGCCCGAAGGCACCCCTGCGCACGGCGGTCCCACCACCAATTAACCAATTTGGCGAAATCTTATCCGCGATTTTGAGCAATCGTGGATGGGAAGCGCCATGCCATCGGTCGAAGCACTCGCCGATCAGATCATTGCCCGGGAAGGCGGGTATGTGAACGACCCCGACGACCCGGGCGGTCCGACGAAATACGGGGTCACCCAGCAGACGCTAGCGCGGGTCCGGGGCAAGCAGGTCACTGCGCGCGACGTCGCGGCCCTGACAAAGGCTGAGGCACGGTCGATCTTTATCGAGCATTATTTCCATCGCCCGCGGATCGATGAACTGCCCGAACCTCTGCACGCGACCGTTTTCGACATGTACGTCAATGCGGGTCGCCATGCCGTGCGGTTGCTGCAGCAACTTCTGACTGAAATGGGCCAGCGGATCACCGTCGATGGGCTGATCGGGCCACAAACCATTGCGGCCGTGCGCGCGGCCCATGCGTTTGCCCCAGATCATCTGGTCGACGCCTATGGGATTGCGCGCCGCAACTACTATTACCGCCTTGCCGATCGCCGCCCGTCCTTGCGCAAGTTCGCGCGCCGCCGCGATGGCGGAAAGGGCGGATGGATCAGCCGTGCAGAGGAATTCGTCTCCAAGCGCTACCACTTGAGTGAGGCCGAGCATCGCGCGCGGGTGGCCGCATGGGCATGATCGACCGTCTTTTTGGGCTGTTGTTTGGGGGCGGAAGCAACGTGATTGCGGAGACGGCGGAGGTGTTTCGCGAAAATGCCGAAGGCGCCGCTGCGCGCGAGGCGATGCTGCGGCAGGCCACGTTGGGTCAGTTCGCGGCGGAATTTGCGGTACCACGCAAAGGGGTGTTTGATCGCGTGATTGACGGGCTCAACCGCTTGCCACGCCCGGCCTTGGCGCTTGGGACGCTTGCCCTGTTCGTATGCGCCATGGCCGACCCCGTCTGGTTTGCTGCCCGGATGCAAGGGATTGCACTTGTGCCTGAGCCGATGTGGTGGCTGATGGGGGCCATCGTCAGCTTCTATTTCGGCGCGCGGCACCAAGCCAAGGCGCAGGATTTCCGCCGTTCCATCGCCACGACCTTTGCCATGGCACCCCAAGTCGCCAGGCAGATTTCAGCGCTTGAAAACGGGGCGGATCGAAATGCGGCGCTGGATGAGTGGCGGGCAGAGCATGACAAGTGATCTGATCCTGCGACTGGTCTCGGAACACGGGCCATGGGTGCTGCTGGTCTTTTACCTGCTCTACCGCGACCACCAAAAGGATGACGCGACGCGCGGTGTTCTGGACAAGAACACTACAGCGCTTGTCGAGATGGCCACCCTGATCCGGGAACGACTGCGGCGGGATTAAAGACATGAAGATATTCACACAGATTTTCAACTATTTGAGAGATTTTCTGATGAGCAATCAACTCAAGGACGCCGTGGACAGAAACGCGTCTGCGTCTCACGAACTGGACCGTGCCGTGCGTGAGGTTTTGGGCAAATGAAACAGGCGCTCACACTGCTTTTCGTCGTGGCGGCAGGCTTTATCTGGGGCGAGTTGGTGCTGGGATATCAGACGGTTTACCAGATCGGCTATGGCGCGCTGATGCTGATGGGGCTGATGATCTCAGGCACGTTCCTGTGGCTCTGGGCGGAACGCGCGACACCGCTGGCCCTTGGCATGTCCTTTTCCTGGGCCGGTGCGGCTGGGGTCATGGGGTGGTGGTGGACCTTCAACGTTCTGGGTGAGCCGTCGGTTATGATCGATTCCGAGCTTCTGTTCCTTCTCTTGTCGCTCTACATCGTGGGGGCAATTTTGCACTTTGCGGTGATCGCAAGATCCATGGCGTTGCCCAATTATGCGCAAGCCTTGCCGGTCGTGGTCGCCGCGCTCGTCGCCACGCTGATCCAAGCCGTTTTTTAGTCCGGTCACAGGGTCGCACGGCCTTGGCGCGGGATCGCGTCAGGGCTAAGTTGCCGCCTATGGTTACCGAGCTCGGTCATTTTGCCGTGATCCTCGCCTTCGCGGTTGCGTTGGTGCAAATGATCGTGCCGTTCGCAGGGGCCCACACCAACCGCAAAAGCTGGATGGCGGTGGCTGAACCCGCCGCGACGATCCAGTTTTTGCTTCTGGCGTTTTCCTTTGCCGCGCTGACGGTCGCGTTTGTCACGTCGGACTTTTCGCTGCGGCTGGTCGTGATCAACTCGCACACCTCCAAACCGATGCTCTACAAAATTACGGGCGTCTGGGGGAATCACGAGGGGTCGATGCTGCTCTGGGTGTTGATCCTTGCCCTTTTTGGGGCGTTGGCGGCGTGGTTTGGCGGCAACCTGCCGGATCGGCTGCGCGCGCGGGTTCTGAGCGTTCAGGCGGCGATTGGCGTGGCCTTCCTCGCCTTTCTGATCTTCACCTCGAACCCGTTTTTGCGCATGGCGATCCCGCCATTAAACGGGCAGGACCTGAACCCGCTACTCCAAGACCCGGGCTTGGCGTTTCATCCGCCCTTCCTTTACGTGGGGTATGTCGGGCTCTCGATGTCCTTCTCGTTCGCGGTCGCTGCTCTGATCGAAGGACGGGTCGACGCCGCTTGGGGCCGCTGGGTGCGGCCCTGGACGCTCCTTGCCTGGACCAACCTGACCGTCGGCATCGCGTTGGGAAGCTGGTGGGCTTATTACGAACTGGGTTGGGGTGGTTTCTGGTTCTGGGACCCGGTCGAAAATGCAAGCTTCATGCCATGGCTTATCGCCGCAGCACTTCTTCATTCCGCAATCGTGGTGGAAAAGCGCGAGGCGCTAAAAAGCTGGACGATCCTGCTGGCGATCCTTGCCTTTGGCTTCTCGCTGATCGGCGCGTTCATCGTGCGTTCTGGTGTGCTGACCTCGGTCCATGCCTTCGCCAATGACCCGGAGCGTGGTGTGTACCTTCTGGCGATCACAGCCATCTTCATGGGCGGCGCACTCACGCTTTATGCCGCGCGCGCCACGTCGCTGGAGGCCAAGGGCGTATTTGGCCTTGTCTCGCGCGAAAGCGCACTGGTGGCCAACAACGTCCTTTTGGCGGTCTCGTGCTTTGTCGTGTTCGTCGGAACGATCTGGCCGCTCGTGGCCGAGATGACGACAGGTCGCAAGCTTTCGGTCGGACCACCGTTTTTCGACATGGCGTTCACGCCGTTCATGATCCTGCTTGCGATAATTCTGCCCATCGGGGCCGTGTTGCCGTGGAAACGCGGGAACCTCGGCAAAGCCATCCGCCCGATGCGCGGTGCGCTTTTTCTGGCGGTGGCGGTGGCGGCACTTGTCTGGACGCTCCAGACAGGACGCTCGGCCATGGCCCCCATCGGCGCACTCTTGGGTGTTTGGCTGGTGGCGGGGGCCTTGACGGAGGTCTGGATGCGGGCTGGGCGCGGTGATCTTGGGTCCAAGCTGCGCCGCATGAGGAACCTGCCGCGGGCCGATTGGGGCAAGGCGGTCTCGCACGCAGGTGTTGGCGTCACCTTCTGGGGCGTTGCCGCGATGCTTGCGTGGGAGATTGAGGACATCCGCGTGGCGCTGCCCGGCGAAAGCTATCAGGTCGGCAATTATGAAGTCACGCTCCAGGACGTCCGCCGCGTGCCGGGGCCGAACTATGTCTCGACGATGGCCGTGATGGAAGCGCGCCGGAATGGTGAACTGGTCGCCACGCTGACGCCCGAGCGGCGGATTTACCCCGTGGCCGAAATGCCCACGACCGAGGCCGCGATCGACAACGGGGTCTTGCGGGATCTCTATTTCGTCATCGGAGACCCGCAAGCCAACGGAGGCTGGGCGGTGCGCACCTATATCAAACCTTACGCCAACTGGATCTGGGCCGGCGCAATCCTCATGGCGCTCGGTGGCACGCTCAGCCTGAGCGACCGCCGGACGCGTGTCGCCGGTGGCGCGCGCAGATCTCCCGCCGCTGCGGTCCCCGCCGAATGATCCGGATCCTGCTTCTTGCGGTCATGCTGGCGACCCCGCTTTGGGCGGTGCAGCCGGATGAGGTTCTGGATGATCCAGTTCTTGAAGAGCGCGCGCGGGAGCTTTCCACCGGTCTGCGTTGCCTCGTCTGCCGCAACGAATCCATCGATGAAAGCAACGCACCGCTGGCCCGCGACCTCCGCCTGTTGGTGCGCGAACGTCTGGTGGCAGGCGACACGGATGAAGAGGTGCTGGACTTCCTCGTCGACCGCTATGGCGAATACGTGCTTTTGAACCCGCGCGCCGATGGCGTGAACCTGATCTTGTGGTTGGCGGGACCGGTGTCGCTCCTCGCTGCCGTCGTCATTGGCGCGGCTTATGTGCGCCGCCGCGCCAAAGCCGCCCCAACAGGTGCGGCGGCATTGACCGACGACGAGCAGGCGCGGCTGGACAAACTGCTCAGGGACTAAGCCCTTCTTTGTTTTTCAAATACTCCGGGGGAGGCGCGCCGAAAGGGGCGGCGGGGGCAGAGCCCCCTTTCTGCCGCGCCGTCACTCTTCCCCAACGGCCCATCATCGCCTACATGACCTAACAAGAGCCGCACCAGAGGGACCCGTGCCACATGGACTATCAAACGATCAAAGTGACCATCAGCGACGAGGGCGTTGCCACCGTAACGCTGAACCGCCCTGACGTGATGAACGCGCTCTCGACCCAAATGCGCGCCGAACTGCTCCACGCGCTGCGTGAGGCCCCGAAATCGGCACGTGTGCTGGTGCTGACCGGGGCTGGCAAGGCGTTTTGCTCAGGTCAGGACCTGGGCGACCGAACGCGTCTCGGGGCGGCCGATCTCGAACGCACGCTGCGCGATGAATATGTCCCCATGCTCCGCGCGATCTATGACTGCCCGATCCCAACCATTTCGGCTGTCAACGGCGCGGCCGCGGGTGCCGGGGCGAACCTTGCGCTGGCTGCGGATGTCGTGATCGCCACCGAAAGCGCGGTATTTTTGCAGGCGTTCACCCGCATCGGTCTTATCCCCGATGCCGGTGGCACCTATTGGCTGCCGCGACAAATGGGGTTCGCCAAGGCGATGGGGGCGGCCCTTTTCGCTGAACCCATCAGCGCGCAGCAGGCCAGCGATTGGGGCATGATCTGGGAATGCGTGGCCGATGATGCGTTTGACGCGCATTGGAAGGCGCGCGCCGCCAAGCTCGCTTCTGGTCCGACCGTGGCCTATCAGGGCGTGAAAGAAAGCCTGCGCAAGACGTACGAAAACGGGCTCGAAGATCAATTGCTTCTTGAGGCACGTCTCCAAGGCAATATCGGGCAGACACGCGACTTTCAGGAGGGCGTGTTGGCCTTCCTCGACAAACGTCCCGCGAAATTCGAAGGCCGCTAGGCAGCTTCCTCCTTGGCCCAGACGGGTGCGTCGCCCTTTGGTTCGGGACGAACGCGCTCAGGGCGCAGTGCGACTGCGACGGCAACAGTGGCCATGGCCGCGCTGCCAACCAGAGCGTAAATACCTAGGGCCGTGAGGAATGTCGTGTCCAATGCAAAAAAGGCAAAGGCACTGCTGAGCATGCCCACAAACGCCCCGATCATTGCATAAGCGACTATCATTCCTGCCTCCGCGTGCAGATTAACACTGCAGAGGTTGAGAAAGGTTTATGGCGGAAATGAGGCGTGAGGTGGGCGGTCGCGTGCCGCTCACCTCAAGTTTTATGGGCGGTTTTGCGCCGCCGCTGGAGATTAACGGTCTTCGACGTTCACATAATCGCGGGCCGTTTCACCGACATAGAGCTGACGCGGACGTCCGATTTTCATCTGTGGATCGGCAATCATTTCTTTCCACTGCGAAATCCAGCCCACCGTGCGGGCGAGCGCAAAGATCGGCGTGAACATCGATGTGGGGAAGCCCATCGCGTCAAGAATGATGCCCGAATAGAAGTCCACGTTTGGATAGAGCTTCTTCTCGGCAAAATACGGATCTTCCAGCGCGATGCGCTCAAGCTCTTTGGCGACCTGCAGCGTCGGGTTGTTCTCAATCCCCAACAGTTCAAGCACTTCGTCCGCCGATTGCTTCATCACTTTGGCGCGCGGGTCAAAGTTCTTGTAAACCCGGTGTCCAAAGCCCATCAGGCGGAAGGGGTCGTTCTTGTCCTTGGCGCGGGCGATGTATTCCGGGATGCGGTCTACA
>JABSSC010000060.1 GCA_013214635.1 Paracoccaceae bacterium
GTACGCCCTACTTCAGCACCCCACTCGCCGCGCCACCGATTCCCTTCACGGCACTGCCGGAAGAGTTCGCATAGTTCGAAATGCCGGACCCACTGCCCGAGACGCCTGTCGAGGACAGCGTCATCGTGGTCGGCTGGCTACCGAAATAATACAGCACCCCCATAACCACGAGGGCCCCGATCATGAGCTTGTTCATCACACGCACTCCGTTTGATGGCGGAGAGTATAGCGGGGGAATGTGGTGGGAGTTGGGCGGGGGAACTGGGAGGAAAAACTTGATGAGGGTAGTGCACGACCTCGGGAGGGTGCGAAGCGCCCTCCCTGGGGGGAGGTCGGGCGCTGCCCGGTGCCGGGCACCGGGCGGAAATTCCTTTTTTGAAACCCCGCGTCTTTAAGTTCGTGTGGGGGTTTGTTGAACGAGGCTTTGGCCCGGGACGCTTCGAACTAACGTATTCGGCACGCAATTGGCTGCGCCAATCGCTTTCGCCGACCGCCCTTCATCATCGCCCTGATGGACGGCTCTAGCCGTCCATCTTGAGCGCGCTGATGAAGGCTTCCTGCGGGATATCCACTTTCCCGAACTGGCGCATCTTCTTCTTACCCGCCTTCTGCTTGTCCAAGAGCTTGCGCTTCCGCGTGGCGTCGCCGCCATAGCATTTGGCGGTCACGTCTTTGCGCAGGGCGGCCAGTGTCTCACGGGCGATGATCCGGCCGCCGATGGCCGCCTGGATCGGGATTTTGAACATGTGGCGGGGGATGAGGTCTTTGAGCTTTTCGCACATCGCGCGGCCCCGTGCCTCGGCCCGGTCGCGGTGGACCATCATCGACAGCGCGTCGACGGGTTCGTCGTTCACGAGAATCTGCATCTTCACGAGGTTGTCCTCGCGGTAACCGGTCAGTTGATAGTCAAAGCTCGCATAGCCCTTGGTCACCGATTTCAGCCGGTCATAAAAGTCGAACACCACTTCGTTCAGCGGCAGGTCATAGACGACCATCGCCCGCGACCCGGCATAGGTCAGGTCCTCCTGAATCCCGCGCCGGTCCTGACAAAGCTTGAGCACGTCCCCCAGATATTCGTCGGGCACGAGGATCGTCGCTTTGATCCGCGGCTCTTCGATATGGTCGATCAGCGACGGGTCCGGCATGTCGGCGGGGTTGTGAAGCTCAATCATCGTCCCATCGCGCATGTAGACGTGATAGATCACGCTGGGCGCCGTTGTGATGAGTTCGATGTTGTACTCACGCTCGATCCGGTCGCGGATGACCTCAAGGTGCAACAGCCCGAGGAACCCGCACCGGAAGCCAAAGCCCAGCGCGGCTGAGGTCTCCATCTCATAGCTGAAGGACGCGTCGTTCAGCGCGAGTTTCTCAATCGCGTCGCGCAGGTCTTCGAATTCGGCGTTGTCCACGGGGAAGAGGCCGCAGAAGACCACTGGTTGGGACGGCTTGAAGCCCGGCAGCGCCTCGGTCGTGCCCTTCTTCTCATGCGTGATCGTGTCACCGACCCGCGTGTCGCGCACCTGCTTGATGCTGGCGGTAAAGAAGCCAATTTCGCCCGGGCCAAGCTCAGCGATATCCGTCATCTCGGGCCGGAAGACGCCAAGCCGGTCGATGGAATAGGTGCCACCGGTTTTCAGCATCTTGATCCGGTCGCCTTTTTTGATGACCCCGTCCACGACGCGGATCAGAACGACGACGCCGAGATAGGCGTCGTAGTAGCTGTCGACCAGCATCACCTTGAGCGGCGCGTCACGGTCCCCACCCGGCGCGGGCAGGCGCGTCACGATGGCCTCAAGCACATCAGGGATGCCGACCCCGGTTTTCGCACTAATCTGGATGGCATCGGTTGCGTCGATGCCGATCACATCTTCGATCTGCTCTGCAACCCGCTCCATATCCGCGGCGGGCAGGTCAATCTTGTTCAGGACCGGCACAATCTCATGATCGGCCTCGATCGCCTGATAGACGTTGGCGAGCGTCTGCGCCTCAACCCCTTGGGTGGCATCCACAACCAAAAGCGAGCCTTCGACCGCCTGCATCGAGCGTGACACCTCATATCCAAAGTCGACGTGGCCCGGCGTGTCGATCAGATTGAGAACGTATGTCTCGCCGTCCTTGGCCGGATACTCGATCCGCACCGTGTTGGCCTTGATCGTGATGCCGCGCTCGCGTTCGATATCCATGCTGTCGAGCAACTGTTCTTTCATCTCACGGTCAGCCACGGTTCCGGTCATCTGGATAAGACGGTCAGCCAGCGTCGATTTCCCATGGTCGATATGGGCAACGATTGAGAAATTGCGGATGTGATCAAGCTCGGTCATCCCCGCGATATGCGGTGGAAAGGGACAAGGGTCAATGGGCGTATGGCCGCGCCGGCAAATTTGCCAAAGCCCAACGCGGCAAGAAAAAAGCGCCTGCGCGGATTAAGAAAATTGACCGGTGCAGCTTGAGCGTGTTCAGTGGGGCAAGCGTTCGGATTTCCCGACCTGAAGACACCAAGACAAGGACGCGCCCGTGCCAATTGAACTGACCCTCGAAATGATGGTGGTCCTTGGCATTCTTGGCGTGACCGTTGCGCTTTTCGTGACCGAGGTCTTCCGCATCGACTTTTCCGCAATCCTCGTGATGGTGGCACTTGGGCTCTTGTCTCAGGTGCCGGGCCTGAGCAATCTTGCTGATCCCAACCACCTCTTTGACGGCTTTGCATCCAACGCCGTTATTTCGATCATCGCCGTGATGATTATCGGCGCGGGTCTCGACAAGACGGGATTGATGAGCAAAGTCGCCGCGACAATTCTGAAATACGGCGGCAAGACCGAGGTGCGGATCATCCCGATCATCTCGGGCACCGTGGGCGTGATCTCAAGCTTCATGCAGAACGTAGGCGCGGCCGCACTGTTCCTGCCCGTCGTCAGCCGGATATCCGTGCGCACCGGCCTGCCGCTCAGCCGGTTGCTGATGCCCATGGGCTTTTGCGCAATTCTTGGCGGCACGATGACATTGGTCGGATCATCGCCCCTGATCCTTCTCAACGATCTGATCATCACATCGAACGAAACACTTGCGCCCGCAGACCAGATGGCGACGTTTTCGCTCTTCTCGGTGACACCCGTGGGCATCTGCCTGCTTCTGACCGGCATTCTCTACTTCATGCTGCTGGGGCGTTGGGTGCTGCCCGACAATGCCTCCAAAGGTGATGCCAGCAGCGGGCAATCCGTCGGGGACTACCTCAAGAAGATCTATCGTCTGAAATCCGACCTTGTTGAGGTCGTGGTGCCAGAGGGGTCAATCCTGCGGGGTCAGACCTTTGCCGACATCATGCTGGCGCACAACCTTTACATCATTGGCTCGTACCACAAAGGGCAGCGGTGGTTTACGCCGGTTCTGTCCACGCAAATCCAGGACCCCTGCCGGTTGGCGATCATGGGCCGCCGCAAAGTAATTCAAGAAATTGCCGACACCTATGGCCTTCAGGTCCTGCCAGAGTTGGATGTTTTTGCCGAGGCTTATGCGCCGACGGTCGCTGGTGTGGCGGAGATGGTCATACCGCCCGACAGCGATCTGGTTGGAAAGTCCGCCCGCGACGTGGTGATGCGCAAGACCTATGGTCTTGGCCTGCTGGCAATCCACCGCGGTGGCGACACGCTAAGCCTTGTTGAAACCGAAGAACATGAGGCGACGAACATCGGGAACGAGCCCTTCAAAGCGGGCGATACGCTGGTGGCGTTTACCTCGTGGGAGAACCTCGCGCGTTTGACAAAGGATCGCGATTTTGTCGTCGTCACGAGCGACTTCCCGATGGAAGAATTGCGCCCGCACAAGGTCGGCTGGGCGCTTTTGTTTTTTGTGATCTCGGTCTCGCTGATCCTGTTTACCGATTTGCGCCTCTCGCTCGCGCTTCTGGTTGGAGCGGGCGGAATGATCGCGACAAATGTGTTACGGATAGACGAAGCCTATGAAGCGGTCAGTTGGTCCACAGTCTTTCTCTTGGCCAGCCTCATCCCGCTTGGACAGGCCGTGCAAAACACGGGTACCGCCGCATGGATCGCACAGCAAATCCTCGCCCTTCTCGATGGCTGGCCGATCTGGGGGCTTCAAGCGGGGATCGCTGTGCTGGCAACCGCGTTTACGCTTGTGATGTCCAATGTCGGCGCCACGGTCCTTCTTGTACCCTTGGCGGTCTCAATCGCAGTGGCCGCGGGCGGTGATCCGGCGATATTCGCGCTCACCGTCGCAATATCTACATCCAACTCGTTCCTCATCCCAACCCATCAGGTCAACGCCCTGATCATGGGTCCTGCGGGTTACAAGGTGACCGATTTCATGAAGAGCGGGGGGATCATGACGATCCTGTTCCTGATCGTGTCTATGGTTATGATGAACGTTGTCTTCTGACTCTTTGCCGGCCCGCACAACAGGCAGGCGGCAAAGTTAAGAAAATCCAAGGCATTTGAGGTTAACAATTCCTGCGGATTCTACTATGATAAGCGAACTGGTGCCGAACAATGAGCACCGATGAGGCACATAAGGGCAGATGGCATGAAAACCATTCTCATGGCGACGACGATCATTGTGGTCAGCGCGGTCCCCTATATCGCTCCGGTGAATGCCGAGACGATTGAGCGCGCTTGTTTGCGTTCTGACCGACCTCAGGCCAACCGTACGGTCTGTGGCTGTATTCAGGACGCGGCGAACCTGACCCTCTCCACCAAGGATCAGCAGCGCGCGGCGGCGTTCTTTAAGGACCCGCACAAAGCGCAGGAGATCCGGCAATCTGATCGACGCGGCGACGAAGCATTCTGGAAGCGCTACCGCAACTTCGGTCAGACGGCAGAGGCGTTCTGCACAACCTGATTATTCGGGTTGACTGGCAAGGTGGTCTAGCAAACCGTCAACGGCGGTTTCGACAAGATCGAGCGCGCCGTCGAAATCGCGGGTGTAATACGGATCGGGCACGTCCGCGGGCAGTCCTTGGGCAAAACTTGTCATCAGTCGCACGGGCGTCGTGTTGCCGGGCGGCCGGAGCGGCTCCAAGTCGGACGCATTGTTCCGATCCATCGCGATAATCAGATCAAACGCCTCAAAATCCTGACTGCTGACCTGCCGTGCGCGCAACGTGCTAAGGTCAACACCTCGGTGCGCCGCAGCCTCGATCGCTGGACCATAGGGCGCATCGCCCACATGCCAGCCGCCCGTTCCCGCACCGTCAAAATGCACATCCATCCCGCGTTCGGAAGCGCGCGCGCGTGCCACGCCCTCTGCCGTGGGAGACCGGCAGATATTACCGAGACAAACAAACAGGATCCGGGGTTGTGTCGTCATACCCGAAGCTTAGGCTGAGCCCCGGACAAAGAGAAGGCCAAGCGGAATGAGCCTCGTAATTCTGACCGGCGCGGGCGTGTCCGCGGAAAGTGGCCTTGGCACGTTTCGCGACCAAGACGGCCTTTGGACCCAGTACGATCTCGGAGAGGTTGCAACGCCCCAGGGTTATGCGCGCAACCCGGCCTTAGTGCATGAGTTTTACAACGCGCGCCGCGCCAATCTGCTCACTTCGGTTCCGAATGCCGCACATGAAGCGCTCGTCAAACTAAACGGGCGCGCTACCTTGATCACGCAAAACGTGGACGACCTTCATGAGCGGGCCGGATCGACGAACGTCATCCACATGCATGGTGAGCTGATGCAGGCGCTGTGCGCCAATTGCGGGCATCGCTGGACGGCGCCTCCCGCGATGACCACAGCGACCCCCTGCCCAGCTTGCGGCCAACATACGGCCCGACCGGACGTCGTCTGGTTTGGCGAAATGCCCTATCACATGGACAGGATCGAAAACCTGCTCGACCAATGCGAGACCTTTGTCGCGATTGGGACGAGCGGCAATGTCTATCCTGCTGCGGGCTTCGTCGAGTGGGCCCGCGCAGCGGGTGCGCGAGCCGTGGAAATCAATCTCGAACCCTCAGATGTCGCACGGTCGTTCGACGAGGTCATATTGGGGCCGGCGACCGAGACAGTACCTGCGTGGGTCGACGCCATACTCAGCGCATGACGCCCTTCAGGATCAGTTCGAATGGTTGTGCCCGCTGTGGTCACCGTGGCCGCTCATATCCAGTCGCTCATTGTCAATTGGAACCGTCAGAACCATGTCCCCGGCGTTCTCGAACGTCAGCGTGATCTCGATGCTCTCGCCTTGCAAAAGTGACTGGTTCAGGCCCATCATCATCACGTGCTGACCGCCGCGTTTCAGAACAGCTTCGCCACCCGCAGGCACCTCAATGCCATCTTCAACTTCCATCATCCGCATCACGCCCTCACCGTCTTCGATGTGGGTGTGCAACTCGACACGCGCGGCAACATCTGTGCGCGCCGCGATCAGGCGATCCGGCGTATCGCTGTCGTTGGTGACGACAAAGAAGGCCGCACCAGCCTTGGCTGTGGGCGAAGCAGCACGGGCATAAGGGTCGGAAATCATCAGACCATCAGCGAATGCTGGCAAGGAAAGCGCCGCAACAACGGCGGCAAGAGATAGGGTCGAAAAACGCATGTCGCGCTCCATCAGATAGATCGGTTGTGTGGAGAGGCGTCGAGACGCCGGGTCGTTGGATCAGGCCACACCCGGGGGCGCACGGGCGCGAACTGTGGGGTCTGACCACAGCAGCGCATCGTTCGCCACGCGGATATCCGCAACGGACACAAAGGTTGCTGGCGCAGGCACAACCATTGGCGGCGGCGCATGCGGAGCTGCCAGCAACAGAAGGGCATCCGGGCAAGTCTGCCGCGCCTCAGTAGGTGCGCCATTGGCATCGACATCGATGGTGACGACGTGAAGCCCCCGGCAAATCACGATCTCACCCGCAACGGGCATCTGCCCCCGCGCATAACCAACCGACAACGCGACGGTGACGATCGCAAGGATCGTCACGGACAGGGTCAGATTGCGCAATAAAGACAGCATACAAGGGATGTAATCTGGCAGGGGGTCAGAGGCCAGCACCATTCACAAAAAAACGGCCCCGCCAAAAGGCAGGGCCGTCAAACTTTCACCGACAATCTGGCTTAGGCGGCTGCCTGTGCCTTTGCGATGTCTTTCTTGATTTTCAGCGCGTTCGGGGACAGGTCAGCGTCCTTGGCTTTGGCCAGGAACGCGTCCAGACCGCCGCGATGATCCACCGTGCGCAGGGCAGCGGCAGAGATACGCAGGCGGAAAGAACGGCCCAGAACATCCGACGTCAGCGTGACATCGTTGAGGTTCGGCAGGAACCGGCGCTTGGTCTTGTTGTTGGCGTGGCTGACATTGTTGCCAACCATTGGCCCTTTTCCGGTCAGTTCGCAGCGGCGCGACATGGTCTCTTCCTTCGGTTTTCGGCGCGCAGAGTGCGCAGAGCACCCAGCGTAAATCAACAAAGGGCAGAGCGGTGGCCCTGCCCGAGAATCCGTTCGCGGTGTCTAATGCCGTGGCCACGGGGCGTCAAGCACCGAAATGGCGGGTTTGAGGTGGCACCTCATGCGTTCTTAGATATACGTCATTTCAGGCAAGAGAACGAGGGCGCACCGATGGACATGCTCACTGAAATCGCAGACCAATTGGCACAATCAGCCTTGGAAGTCGCGGAGGAAACCGGCGATGAGATGGTCGTCGATGCCATTGCAAAGTCATTGGGAACATCGTCGACAACGCTGGAAGAGGCGTTTTTGACCGCAGTTCGGTACCGCAAGGCGCAGCGTCGCGGTAATGAGCTTATCGCAAAGCTCAAGGAACAAGGTGGCACCGGCGGCAAGCCCTGAGGCGCTAAATCTGATCAAGTAACTGGCGGGCGGCGACACTGGGCGGGAGTCGTCCTGACGCGACATCATCCGAGAGCGCTGCAAGCGCTGCTTTTGTGGCAGCATCTGCGTCAAGCCGCGCCAAAAGTCCGCGTCGGACGTCTTCTGCGAACCAGCTTTGTGCCTGTTCTGCCCGTCGACGGTCCCAATGTCCCGTCTCGCGCCGCCATTCCGCAAGCGCGGTGATTTCCGACCAAGCTTGCTCTAGCCCCTTTCCGGTGATGGCAGAGACCAGCATCGCTTTGGGGAAATCCTCCGGGTCCTCAGGGCGCTTGCGCAACAGACGCAACGCACCGGCATAATCCGCGCAAGTGCGGGTCGCGGTCGCCTCTAGCGCGCCGTCAGCTTTGTTGACCAGAATGATGTCCGCCGTCTCCATGATCCCGCGCTTCACACCCTGAAGCTCATCACCGCCCGCCGGTGCCAGCAGCAAACCAAAAACATCGACCATACCTGCGACCAACGTCTCGGACTGTCCAACGCCGACGGTCTCGACCAGCACGACATCAAACCCTGCCCCTTCGCAAACGGCGACAGCCTCGCGCGTCCGCCGCGCGACACCACCCAATTCGGTCTGGCTAGGTGAGGGGCGGATAAAGGCCATGGGATCGCGCGACAACTGCTCCATCCGCGTCTTGTCGCCCAGTATTGATCCGCCTGAACGTGCCGATGACGGATCAACGGCCAGAACCGCCACGCGCAGCCCCTGCCCGGTCAGATGCAGGCCCAGCGCCTCGATAAACGTCGATTTTCCCACGCCTGGCGTCCCAGATAATCCGATGCGCAGCGACTGCCGCCCGGTCTGAGCCAGTTTGGACAGCAACTGCGCCGCATCCTCACGGTGATCGGCACGCGCGCTCTCAATCAATGTGATGGCCCGAGCCAGAGCACGACGATTGCCCGCGATCACGTTTTCGGCCAGCTCTGTAACATCCATGGCGCGCCACCGGCGGTTGACCGCTGACAAAACGCCCGGCGGCATTGACTCTTTGACCAGACGTTGTGCCGATACGGCATTACATTGTCCAGTGGTTCCCGCGCAGATCCCAAAGGCACACATATGCGTTTCATCGGTTTGGTCCTTGGCCTGACACTTATCACTTCGCACGTTACCGCGGAAACGCGCTCACAGGGGGTCTATGATGTCGCGCTCCGCGGCATTCGTGGTGCCACGTTTTCCTTTGCATCTGTCGAAGAAGGCGGACGTTACTCAACGACCGGCAAGGTCACGACCTCGGGCATTGTCGCCGCAATCCGGCGCATATCCTATTTTGCAAAGACCCAAGGCAGCATACGGGCCGGACGCTATGTGCCCAGCCGCTATGAAGAAAGCCGAACTTATGCGGGTGAGGTTTCCGGCTCGCGCATCGCGTATCGAGGCGGCGTGCCGGTCAGCCGAGTCTATGACCCTCCGCGCCCAAACTACAAAGCCAAGATCGACTATGCGACCCAAGGCGATGCAATCGACGTGATGACCGCCGCCTTTGCTCTGTTTCGGGATATGCCGCGGGACGAGGTCTGCACCTTCAACAGCTTCTTGTTTGACGGCACGCGCCGGGCACAGGTCATCATGACCGGGCCCCGGGTCGAAGGGGCTTTTTTGGTCTGCGACGCCGAATACCGCCGCATTGACGGGTATTCCGAACGTGAAATGACCGAAGAAGGCAGCCGGTTTTCATTCAAAATGAGCTATGGTGAGGCCGGCAACGGGCTCTGGCACCCCAAACGCGTTGACATGAACACGACATATGGACGGGGGCGCATGGTCCGGCGATAACGCCCAAGATGACCGATCGCCTGCCAATTGATGACATCCTGCCCCACCTCTGCGCGACGGTTGCCGAGGCGGGATGCGTCGTTCTTCAGGCCCCACCGGGCGCGGGCAAGACGACCCGCGTACCGCTCGCTTTGCATGCGGCGGGGGCTTTCGACGGTCGGCTGATCATGTTGGAACCCAGACGCCTTGCCGCGCGAGGCGCGGCGGAGCGCATGGCGCAGACGCTCGGGCAAGAGGTGGGCGCGAAGGTGGGTTACCGCATGCGGGGAGAGACGCGCGTCTCCAGTTCCACTCGGATCGAGGTGGTGACCGAAGGCATTCTGACCCGCATGTTGCAAAGCGACCCAACGCTAGACGGGATCGGGGCGGTGGTCTTCGATGAATTCCACGAACGTTCGCTCAATGCCGACCTCGGACTGGCGCTTGCGCTGGAAGCGCGGACCGCCCTGCGCGAGGATCTCAAGCTGATTGTCATGTCAGCCACGCTTGATGCGGGCCCTGTTGCGGCACTGATGGGTCACGCTCCGGTGCTAACGTCCAAGGGCCAAAGCTTCCCCGTCCGGACCGTCTGGCGGGATAAGCCTTTGGCCGAACGCATGCGCCCCGAGCGCGAGCTCGCCGATCAGGTGATCGAGGCGCTTGGCGCACATGATGGCGGCGTCTTGGTCTTCTTGCCCGGGCAGGCCGAGATACGGCGCACCACCGCCGCTTTGGAAGGGCGTCTGCCCAGCGACGTCGCCTTGCACGAGCTTCACGGCGGTTTGCCTTTCGCGGCCCAGCGCGCTGCAATTCGCCCTGATCCAAATCGGCGCAAGATTGTTCTGACCACCGCGATTGCGGAAACATCGCTGACAATCGAGGACATCCGCGTTGTCGTGGATGGCGGTTTGGCCCGGCGCGCGCGCTATGACCCGGGCACCGGCATGACACGGCTGGTGACCGAACGCGTCACCAGGGCCGAGGCCGATCAACGGCGCGGACGGGCGGGACGTGTGGCCGAAGGCGTCTGTTACCGGATGTGGACAAAGGGCGAGGAGGGGGCCGCGCCCACGCACCCACCTGCGGAAATCGAGATCGCGGATCTGGCCAGCTTCGCGCTGGAACTTGCCGCGTGGGGCGTGCGCGATCCCGCCGACCTGCCGCTTCTGACGCAACCGCCCGCAGGCGCGATGGCCGAGGCACGCGACCTCCTCATCGGGTTGGAGGCCCTGGACGACAGCGGTGCCATCACCCCGCATGGTCGCACTTTGGCAAAGACACCGCTCCACCCGCGGTTGGCACATATGCTCGCACGCGCAGGCAAACCTGCGGCGCCGCTTGCCGCCCTGATATCGGCGCGCGACCCCGTGCGCGGAGCCGGTTCGGATTTGATCCCACGCCTCGATGCTGTCGCGGGGCGGCGTCAGGCGCCTGATGCGCACGGGCTCAAATCCATTCGTGATGAGGCCAAACGCCTTGCAGCACATGCGGGACCGGATGCGGGCCTGACGCAGCCACAAATGGCCGCGCTTGCCTATCCCGACCGCATCGGGCTCCGGCGCAAAGNTGTCACGCCGCGCTGGGTTTTGACGGGCGGCAAGGGTGTCTCGATGGACGCAGGCGATGGTTTGGCAAATGCCCGCCTCATCGTTGTCACCGACACCGACGGCCAGCCGCGCGACGCCCGCATCCGGCAAGCCATCGAAATCAGTGAGGCCGAACTGCGCGAGGTGTTTTCCGACCAGATCATCTGGCGCGACACCTGTGCATGGGACACGCGAGACAGAAAAGTCATGGCGCGCCAACAAGAACGTCTGGGCGCGATTGTGTTGCAGGACCGTGCGTGGCCCGATGCGCCCGAGGATGCAGTTGCGCAGGCGATGATCGACGGTGTGCGGCGGTTGGGGCTTCGGTTTGGGTCAAGGGCCGAACGCTTTCGCGCTCGTGTGACCACAGCCCGGCAGGTCGAACCTGACCTCCCCGACATGTCCGATACCGCCCTTTTGGCGGGGCTTGAGCACTGGCTGATGCCGCATTTGGGTAACGCCCGCAGCGCGGCGGATTGGGATGCACTCGATCCCCTGCCCGCGCTGCGCGCCATGCTCGATTGGGATCAACAGCAAACGGTCGACCGGATCGCGCCCCGATCCTATCGCACGCCGCTGGGGCGCGAGATCGAGATCGACTACGCCTCCGACCCGCCAGAGGTATCCTTGCGCCTGCAAGAAGTGTTCGGAGAAACGCGCCACCCCACCGTTGGGGGCACATCGCTCAGGCTGACGCTGCTGTCGCCTGCCGGGCGTCCACTTCAGACGACAACCGACCTGCCCGGGTTCTGGACGTCATCCTACGCCGATGTACGAAAGGACATGCGCGGACGGTATCCCAAGCACCCCTGGCCCGAAGACCCGACGCAGGCTGATCCAACGCTCAGGGCAAAGCGGCGCAAATAGGGTGTTATTTCTCATCTTCCCCACAGGCCGTGGTGCCCGGAACCGCCGTCGATCCGCTCAAAGCCATGTGCGCCAAAGAAGTCGCGTTGCGCCTGAATAAGATCCGTGGTCCCGCGCGCGGTCGTCATCGTGTCGAAATATCCAAGTGCGGCGGTCATCGCAGGGATCGCACGTCCGCCCGCAATTGCCGCTGCCGCGGCGCGCCGCAGGGCCGGAATGGCCGGGGCCAGACGGTCCACGAAACTCGGCGCAAGGATCAACTGCCCGTCCGGCAGGCCATCCCGAACGGCCTTCGCGATCGGATCAAGCAGGGCCGAGCGGATAATGCACCCAGCGCGCCAGATCTCGGCCACTTGGGCGAGATCCAGATCCCAGCCATATTCGTCCGACGCCGCCGCAAGAAGCGACAAACCCTGCGCATAAGCGATGATACGCGCAGCCAGCAGCGCCTCTTCCAGATCGCTGTCCAGAACAGGTCCCATATGCAGATCGTCGCTTGGATACACGCGCTCGCCATGTTCGCGAATGCTCTTTGCTGACGACCACGACCGTGCCGCGACCGCGGCCTCAATCGTTGAGGGGCTTTGGCCCATCTTCAGCGCTTCGATCAGTGTCCAACGCCCCGTGCCCTTCTGGCCGGCTTTATCAAGGATGACATCCACCATTGGCGCGCCAGTGTCAGGGTCCGTGGCCTGAAGCACCTTGCCCGTGATCTCGACCAGATAAGATTGCAAAACGCCGCCGTTCCAATCTTCAAACAGCCGCCCAATAGCTGACGGGCTGCGCCCGTCGCCATGCCGCAACAGGCCATAGACCTCGGCGATCAACTGCATATCGGCGTATTCGATGCCGTTATGCACGGTTTTGACGAAATGGCCCGCACCGTCCGGTCCCAGATGGGCCGCGCAAGGCGCGTCTTTGTACTTGGCGGCGATGGCTTCGATCACATCGCGAATGGGCTCATAACTTGCCGCAGGGCCACCGACCATGATCGAGGGGCCGTGTCGCGCGCCCTCTTCTCCACCAGACACACCCATACCGATGAAGTTAAAGCCCTTTTCGGCCAAAGCGGCCTCGCGCCGGCGCGTGTCATGGAAATCCGCATTGCCACCGTCGATGATGAGGTCACCCTCATCGAGGAGCGGCAAAAGACCTTCGATCACAGAATCCACCGCCGCACCGGCGGTAACCATCACCAAAACCGCGCGCGGGCGTTCAAGACTGGACACAAGCGCGTCCACCGTCTCCGCTGGGGTCAATCGCTCTGCCAGATCACCGGCATTGGCCATGAAGTCAGCCGTCACCGTACTGTTGCGATTGTAGACAGCCGTCTGAAACCCATTATCCGCGATGTTGAGCGCCAACGCCGCCCCCATCGTGCCCAGTCCGACCACGCCGATCCGCGCTTGCGCCATGTGTCCCCCTATCACCCTGATTTGGGCGGTTGTCTTTTGTCTTAGTGCACGTTCACAGGTGCAAGGTCGTTTTGGCGGGCCAGCATGAAGGCCAGCTTGCGATCCTTCACCAGCGCGAGGCGTTCGCCAGAGGCATCATGCACCGCAAATAGCTGCTCCAGCCCTTGCGCCTGTAATTGCACGTCTTTGGGCAGGTCCGAAACCTCGACAGCACGGACATAAACAATGTCATCGCCTGCAAGGGCGTCAAAGTCATATGGTGTGTTCATAATCCTGCTCCGTCTCAGTTGTTGTTGATCTTGATGGTCTGCACGACCGCGTCCGGAACCGTGCGGCTCAGGTCGACATGCAGCAAACCGTTTTCTGTCTTCGCGCCCGCAACATCCACGCCGTCGGCAAGGACAAAGCTGCGCTGAAACTGCCGCGCAGCAATCCCACGGTGGAGAAAGACGCGATCCGCGGCGTCATCACGCTGCCGTCCGCGAATGACCAATTGGCGGTCTTCAAGCGTGATCGACAGATCGTCTTCGGCAAAACCCGCGACCGCAAGCGTGATGCGGAAGCCATTTTCGCTGGTCTGTTCAATGTTGTAGGGCGGGTATCCGTTGCTGTCGGACTTGGCCGTCCGTTCAACAAGGCGTTCTAGCTGGTCAAATCCCAGAAGATACGGGTGCGACCCGAGGGTCAGTTTGGTCATGACACGTCCTTACGTCAAAGCGACTGTGTATGCGGCCCCGTTACGGCGACCGCTCTTATACGATATGGGAGTTTGCCGCAGCGGAACAAGAGGCGGAATGGTTTGCATGGGCGTCTTTGATTGCTATCTTGTGGGGGTAAGTGGCAGCCAGCGAGACGCCAGGTGAACGTCAACACGCCCGGAGAGATGCAGACCGAAGACGTGCTTCGCGTTAAGCTCGAAGTGCTCCGGCGCGAGCACCGCGACCTTGATGAGGCGATTCGGGCGCTGGAAGAGCGGTCGACAGGCGATCCGTTGACCGTTCGGCGGCTGAAAAAGCAAAAACTGCAACTCAAAGACCGCATCTCGATCCTCGAAGACCGTCTGACCCCGGATATCATTGCCTGACCCCGGCATCTGGCTATAGTGCGCGCTCTTTCGCGGGGCATGAAGGGGCGGTACGTGAAGCCACAGGTCGGAATTATCATGGGCAGTCAGTCTGACTGGTCCACGATGCGGGAAGGCGCCGAGATCCTCGACGCTCTCGGAATCCTATATGAGAAAAAGATCGTGTCGGCGCACCGCACACCGGATCGGTTGTGGGAATACGGTAAGTCCGCCGCTGGCCGCGGTTTGAAAGTCATCATCGCAGGTGCAGGCGGCGCCGCGCACTTGCCTGGCATGATGGCCTCAAAAACCCGCCTTCCCGTGATTGGTGTTCCAGTGGAAAGTCGCGCGCTTAAAGGTGTCGATAGCCTCTATTCCATCGTTCAGATGCCGCGTGGGTTTCCGGTGGCGACCATGGCGATCGGCGGCGCGGGCGCGGCCAATGCCGGGCTGATGGCGGCGTCCATTCTGGCCGTCGAAGACGCCGCGTTGGCAGAACGTCTTGATGCATGGCGCGACGCGCTCTCGGCTTCGATCCCGGATGAGCCAAGCGATGATTGAACCGCTGCCGCAGGGCGCAACCATCGGCATTCTTGGCGGTGGTCAGTTGGGTCGCATGCTGTCCGTTGCGGCGTCGCGCCTTGGTCTCAAGACCCACATTTTTCAGCCCGGTGCCAATCCCCCCGCTGGCGACGTCGCCGCGCAGGTCACAACAGCCAGCTATGACAACGAAGATGCCATCCAAGACTTTGCTGCGTCGGTCGATGTCGTCACGTACGAATTCGAAAATGTCCCCGCCGAAGCGCTCGATGCGATCGAAGCGCTCGCCTCAATCCGCCCGGGACGCCATGCACTCGCAACCTCGCAAGACCGGCTGGATGAGAAGGCCTTTCTCACCGGTCTTGGTCTGAAAACCGCGCCCTATCGTGACATCGACACGGTTGAAACGCTCGCGGGCGCGCTGTCTGACTTTGGTGGGCGCGGCATCCTCAAAACACGGCGTCTGGGCTATGACGGAAAAGGTCAGGTCAGGCTGGCAGAAGGTGACGACCTAAACAGCGCCCTCGCGTCGCTCAAAGGGGCGCCCGCAATTCTCGAAGGCTTTGTCGATTTCGATCGCGAGGTCTCGGTGATCGCAGCACGCGGCCTTGACGGGCGCGTCTCTGCCTTTGATCCCGGCGAGAACGTTCACTCTGACGGTATTCTGCGGACAACGACGGTCCCGGCAGCGCTTAGCTCATCCCAACGCACCGATGCTGTTCTGGCAGCGGGCCAACTCTTGAACGCGCTCGACTATGTCGGTGTTGTGGGGATCGAGTTCTTCGTCACTCGCGCCGGGCTGATCGTGAACGAATTTGCGCCACGCGTGCACAACTCGGGACACTGGACACAAAACGGCTGCGCCATCGACCAGTTTGAACAACACATAAGGGCCGTTTCCGGTTGGCCGCTCGGAGACGGGCGCCGCCATTCCGACGTTCGAATGGAGAACCTGATCGGGGACGATATGGACCGCGTGCCCGACCTTGCCGCCTCCGGGGCCGCCCTGCACCTCTATGGAAAAAGCGAACGCCGGGACGGGCGCAAGATGGGCCACGCCAATATCCTCTTGGATCCTGCATCATGAAGCCTCGCGTCGCGGTGCGCGGCATCGTGATGTCAGGCGACCGACTTTTGCTCGTAAACGCATGGCCCGGCAACCAATCCGAACTGCTCTGCGCGCCCGGAGGCGGGGTCGAGGCAGGCACATCGCTGCCCGACAACCTGATCCGGGAAATTCACGAGGAAACGGGTCTGACCGTCTCGGTAGGTGAACAAGTGCTGGTGAACGAGTTCCACGACCCAAACGGCACCTTTCACCAGATCGACATCTACTTTCGCTGTGACATCACGGGCGGGGAAATCGACGATACCTGGACCGACCCCGAAGGCGTCGTTCATACCCGGCGCTTTGTCACACGCGCTGAGATGACCCGGCTCAAGGTCAAACCCGACAGTCTTGCAGACGTGGCGTGGGAGACGGCCGCCGTTTCCTATGATCCGCTGGAACCCATTGTGCGATAGTCGAAACCGACAGGCGCGGACAAGGCGAACGCCGCGACGATCGCCAAACTGCACTCTTGGTCCGGTTGTACGTGCGCGCATTCACAAATATCAAATTGGGTGATTGCCGGTCTGAGGGATCAAAAATGCCGCGACTTACTGCGCTCGGACTTATATTTTTGATGCTGATGTTGCTTGCGCCGGGCGACGCGGCTTACGCACATGCGCCCCATGGGTATGGCGGCGGTTTCATCGCGGGGTTCACACATCCGATTGTGGGTTGGGACCATGTCGCGGCCATGGTCGCGGTGGGTCTTTGGGGCGCGTTTCTAGGAGCGCCGGCAATCTGGATTTTGCCTGTTGTCTTCCCTTTGATCATGGCTTTCGGAGCGGTCGCAGGCATTCTGGGCATCCCCGTTCCCGCCATAGAAACCGGCATCGCGCTGTCTGCGGTTGTCCTCGGTGTCATGATCCTCTTTGCCATCAAACCGCCCATTTGGCTGAGCGCTGTGATCGTTGGTGCTTTTGCGATCTTCCACGGTTACGCGCACGGCGCGGAACTGCCGGCGACGACAAACGCTTTTGCCTAGGCCCTGGGGTTCGTCATCTCAACGGGACTGTTACACCTCATCGGTATCGGGTTCGGCCTTTTGGTCCGCTGGCCAGCAGGTCGCATGGCAGTCCGGGGTGCGGGCGGGTTGATCGTCTTTGCGGGAATTGCCTTTCTCACCGGTGTCGCCTGAGTATGCGCGCGCCATTGCGGGTGCTCTGTCTACCGCTCCTCGCAATCGCATCGCCTGCGTTTGCCCATAGCCCCGTTCCCGGATTGGAAGGGTTCTATGTCGGGCTTCTGCATCCTTTCTCAACACCGGGACAGGCACTGGTGATTGTCGCGCTCGGCCTGTTGCTGGGTGGTTTTGAGCCAGCACGGGCCAAATCGGCGTTCCCCATCTTTCTGATCACAACGCTTCTCGGACTGTGGCTGTCCATCGGCTACGAAGCACTCGACACCCTGCTCTTTGCAACAGCCTTCGCCGCAGCCACCCTCGCCGCACTCGCCCCATCCAAAGCACTGGGGCTGGCCCTGATCCTGACGGGTGCAGGCGGGCTTTTGATCGGGGACGCTTCCGTGCCGGATGCCGGACCATGGCGCGACAGGCTGTTTACCATGTCGGGGTCCTATGTCGGGGCCAATATCGGTTTGCTCTATCTGTTTGGCATGTGCCTTTTCGTGAGAGAGCGCATATCGCACCAATGGGTTAGCATCGCCTTTCGTGTCGCCGCCGCTTGGGTCGGCGCATTGTCGTTGCTGATGCTCGCGCTTGGTTTTGCTGCGACCGACGTTGTTCAAGTCAACGGTCTGTGACTATGGATTTTTCCTATGGACGAGATCAGCAACGCGACCTAAGTTCCCGCGCCGTGACGTTCGGATAAAAGAAACAACCGAACGGTGGGAGGAAGACATGGATACCGCAACGCTCGAGCGGCCCGCCGTAGAGGCGCGCGCGCCGGAACCGCGCTGGTGGACGGGAACGCCACCGATTGACCCCGCAGCCTTCACAATCGATTGCTCTGGTTATGCCATGGATGCCGGCGATCAGGCCGCTAACAGCGAATTGGCCATCCGAATGCGTGCGGCCTTTCATGACGTTGGCCTTGTGCATCTGACCAATACGCGGCTGACCGATCTGGGCGATATGCGTCTGTTTGCAAAGCACGTCATCGAATCCGACATGGATTACAAAGGCGGCGCAAACCCGCGCGATGCGCTTCAGCCCAACGTTTATGAAATCGGCGCGCCCTTGCCCGCCTTCCTGCATTACCATCACGAGATGGCCTATGTCGGTCGCTCGACATCAATGCTGGGTTTCCTGTGCAAGGCCGCCGTACCGGGCAAAGGCGCGACGTTTGTCTCTGACAACGTCAAAGCGACCGAAGCCCTTTTGGACACTGAGTTCGGCCAAAAGCTGAAACAGCACGGCCTGTGCTATCACCGCAAGCTGACCGACCGCCGCGCCTTTGAAGGCAAAGAGGCGGTCGGCGTCTACAACCATTGGCAAAAGTCGATGATGACCGAGGACCCGGCCGAGGCCGAGGCGGCGGCACAAGCGCGCGGGCTTCAGACTGAATGGGGTCCCGATGGTCTTCTGATCACGCGCTATTATATCTCCGGCTTTGAGTATTTCCCACAGCTTGACCGGAACCTGCTGTTCTCGTCGATGGCGGATGACAGCGTCTGGTTCGACGCGTGGCCGCTGGTGATGGAACTGCCCCACGAAGAGCGCCCACTGAAGCTGACTTTCGGCAACGACGAAGAGCTGACGAAAGAGGATATCCGCCTCTTCATCGACATCTACGACCGTTTCGGCATGCCCATCGACTGGCGCGTCGGTGACATCGGCATCGTCTGCAACTACCGCTGGGCCCATGGACGTCCATCGATCCACCTGGAACGCGAAGAAAAGCGCGAACTGGGCGTCATGATCGGCAAGTCGTTCGAGCGTGTGCAGGACGTCGACGGCAAGTGGTAAGATCCACGCAGATCTAAAACAGAACGCCGGGGAATTCCCCGGCGTTTTTTGTCTGGCGGCCTGTGACGTTCCGTCGGTCCGCGCACGCGACGGGCAGCGCCCTTCCCAAACCCGCGCCCTGCCGCTAGCCTGCGCTCAACCAATCAACGGGAGGGAACCCCATGTATCTTCGCGGAACGATCTTGGCCGCAGGGCTGTCACTCGTGGCAGCCTCGGCTCTGGCGCAGGACGCTATCACCATCGGAATGCAGCTTGAGCCCCCAAACCTCGACCCCACGGGCGGCGCGGCACAGGCCATCGACTCGGTCGTCTATGGCAACATCTTCGAAGGGCTCACCCGCTATGAAAGCGACGGCTCGGTCAAACCCCTTCTGGCGAAAGAGTGGACGATCTCGGACGACGGCACGGTCTATACCTTCATGCTGCAAGAGGGTGTGACCTTCCACGATGGCGGCGCGATGACCGCAGCCGACGTCAAATTCTCGCTCGACCGCGCGCGGGCCGAAGACTCCACCAACGCTCAAAAGGCGCTGTTTGCCGGGATTACGGATGTCACTGTGGTCGACGATCTGACGGTGACCGTCACGCTTGAGGCGCCGAATGGCGGGTTTATCACCAATATGGCTTGGGGTGACGCGGTGATCGTGTCCGAGGCGTCCGTCGCGGATGCGGCAACCGCCCCCGTGGGCACTGGCCCCTATCAGCTTGATCGCTGGGTTCAGGGTGACCGGGTCGAACTGGTGCGCAACGATGCTTATTGGGGCGATGCCCCCGCACTCGCCAAAGGCACGTTCAAATTCATCTCCGATCCAACAGCCGCCTTCGCCGCTGTCATGGCGGGCGACGTCGACGCGTTCCCCGATTACCCCGCCCCTGAAACGCTTCCACAGTTCGACGCCGATCCACGGTTCCAGCTGATCGTTGGCTCAACCGAGGGCGAGACGATCCTCAGCACCAACAACAAGGCCGAGGCGCTGTCAGATGTGCGCGTGCGCAAAGCGTTGGCCCATGCCATTAACCGTCAGGAGATCATTGACGGTGCGATGTTTGGCTTTGGCATCCCGATCGGGACGCATTTCCCGCCGCATAACATCGACTACAAGGACCTGACGCGCCAGTCTGCGCATGACCCCGATCTGGCCCGGTCGCTGCTGGCGGAAGCAGGGTATGGCGACGGGCTTACGCTCAGCCTCAAGCTGCCGCCCCCTGCCTATGCGCGTCGCGGCGGCGAGATCATTGCCGCGCAACTTCGCGAAGTCGGGATCACCGCCGAAATCGAGAACCTTGAATGGGCGCAGTGGCTGGAACAGGTGTTCCGCGGCAAAGACTATGATCTAACCATCGTCAGCCATACCGAACCCAACGACATCAACATCTACGCGCGCCCGGACTATTACTTTCAATACGACAATCCGGACTTCCAGGCGCTGATCAAAGAAATTGAGGTCACGTCGGATGAACTGGCGCGTTCGGACCTGCTGCGTCAGGCGCAACAGATCATCGCCGATGATTACGTCAACGGGTTCCTCTTTCAGCTCGCGCGAACCGGCGTCGCTAAGACCGAAATCGAAGGTCTCTGGCAAAACGCGCCCGCCGCCGCCTACATCCTTGATGAGGTCAGCTGGGGCGGGTGAACACGCCTCCGGACGCAAAACAAACAGACTGGCCCTCTTGGGCCGGTCTCGCATTTATTGCCGTGGCCTTCGGCTCGGCCTTTTATTTTAACGCTCTTGCCCTTGGCCATTTCCCGGTCGAAGTCACCGGCGCAAGCCGGGTCATTCTGGTGGCGCTCACGCTGGTGCCAGCCTGCCTCGTGCTGGGTCAACGTTTGCCGAATACTCCCCGGCTTTGGGGATGGGCGGCAGTCTATGGCTTCGTCGGAATGCTTACCCCGTTCTACTTGCTTGTTTGGGCGCAGACTTTCCTGCCGACCAACGTGGCCTCTGCGTTCTTTGCGTCGATCCCCTTGATGATCCTGCTCCTCAGTCGCGTCATCCTGCGCGTCACGATCACGTGGCGTAAGGTCTGTGGTTTGATGGTGGGATCGGCTGGTTTGATCTATCTCGCCGGTCCGGGCACCCTGTCCCAGCTTGGGGGAAGCACGCCGATCCTGCCGCAACTGGCGATGATCGCCGCCTGTTTTTGTTTTGCTCTCAACAGCATCATCATTCGGAAAATGCCGGCTTTCCCACCGGTTCCGATGACGGCTGCCGCGGGAATACTCGCCCTCCCCATCGCTATCGCGAACTGGCCATCAGGCCCTGCGGGCTTTGCTCCGATTGCCGGGCTTTTGGCGGTTGGGATTGTGTCGACTGCCATCGGCATATCAGTTCGCTTCTGGCTCATCCGACGCAGAGGCCCGGTCTTCATCACGCCCAATGGGTATCTTGGGGCAATTGTCGGCGTGGTCTTGGGCGTCTTGCTCCTCGGCGAAAACCTGACCCAGCAAACACTTCTGGCCGTCGCAATCATTTTCGCAGGTCTTTTGATCGCGGAGGATGGGTCGGGACGCATGAGGCAGGTCTGAAGAGGGGCGCTGCCCCTCTCGGCGCATACGCGCCTCACGCCCCGGGATATTTCTGGATCAATGGAGTGGGGGCGCAGCGCCATACCTTCCATTGATCTTGAAATATCCCAGAGCGCGAGACAGCGTCTCGCATGCAAAAAGGGCCGCTCGTCAGAGCGGCCCTTGTCTTGTGAGTGGAATGCCTCTGGCTTACGAGCCCGAGCGGCTGAGGATCGTCTGGGTTTCCAGAGTGTAGAGCTCACCAAAGCTCACGCGCTGGTCGTT
>JABSSC010000061.1:0-8057 GCA_013214635.1 Paracoccaceae bacterium
ATGGGTTTTGGTGCGCATCTGAGACAGATCTTGGCGGCTCCGCGCCAGGGTAGTGTGCGCATCGTCTATCACGCGCCGCTGGCAGTTCGGGATTTTGGGGATCGCAAGGAGCTTGCGAATGCGTGCGAAACCGCAGTGCGCGCGCCCTTTACTCGCCCAGAATAATAGCATTCAGCTCGGAGATGGCGGCAGCCGGGTCCTCAGCCGACCAGAGCTCTTCTCCGATTGCGAAAAAGTCCGTCGCGTCCCGGAACTTTTGCACGCTTTCCAAATCCAGCGACCCTTCGGCGACGATTGGGACCTCGATCATTTCCGACCACCAGGCAAAAAGATCGTAGTCGGCTGCAGCGCCGTCACCAAGTTCAGTTGCGCGCATGGGACCGAAGGCAACATAATCGGCCCCGGCTTCTCCCGCTGACAGTCCATCATGGCGCGACGTTCCACAGAAAGCTCCGACAATAGCATCGGGCCCAAGGGCCTTTCGGGCGGAGCGAACAGAGCGTGCGCCGTCTTTCAGGTGAACCCCATCCAATCCGAGCCGTTCGACCATGCCAACATGCTCGGAAAGCACGATTGCCACGTCGCGGGCATGCGCCACATCCCGCAGCGTATCGGCAGCTTGCGCAACCGTTGCCTCATCCCGGCTGGCGATATCAAGCCGCACACAGGCTACGGCGACTTTGTCCAGAACGCGCGCCAACTCGTCGCGAAAGGCAGCGAGCTTAAAGGCTGGCGGGGTGAGCAAATAGATCTGCGGATGCTCGGGCTCGGCCATTTTCGGCTCCGGTTGTTGGTCGTGCCGTCGCCTATAACCCTTTGATTTTGATTTGGCTACTTCGGAGGGAGGCTTAGCGCGTTGGCAAGGGCCATCTTGGTCCATTGCGTTCGTCGCGTGTCATCTGCCATCGCCTCGTCAGTAACATTGATCATGCCGCCCATGGGACGGCCGGTAAAATCCATAGCTCCCGCACCGTCGATGGCGCGGGCTGCCGTCTCGCGGTCTTTTCCAACGCGGTACATACCGCCATGGGTGTGAACACCGCATACCATATTGCCGTTCAGCATGAACGCGATCCCGCCAAACATCTTTTTCTCGCATATCCCTTGAACATCGGCGAGATCGCCGCGCATCAGTTCGGTTAGTCCCTCATCATAGGCCATATCGTCCTCCCTTGTGGCGCGCTCGCGGTCACAGTATCACGCCGCCGCGTCAGGAGACTAACATGCGTGATCCAGTTTTTGTTCTTGTCCGCCCGCAAATGGGCGAAAACATCGGTGCCGCCGCGCGCGCCATGTGGAACTTCGGGCTGGACCGGATGCGGATTGTGGCACCGCGGGACGGCTGGCCAAACCCCAAGGCCGTCGCCATGGCAAGCGGGGCAGGGCGGCTGTTGGGCGAAGCCGCGATTGTTGAAGATTTGCCTCAGGCACTGGGCGACACGCAATTCGTATTTGCAACCACTGCCCGCCAGCGCGACCTGACCAAGCCCGTTTTTACTCCAGAGGCCGCAATGGCCCGTGCTCTGGACCTCTCAAAGGCAGGCCAACACGTCGCCGTGTTGTTCGGCCCCGAACGTGCGGGATTGGAAAACGCCGACATCGCACGGGCGAATGCATTGATCTCGGTCCCTGTGAACCCCGAGTTTCCGTCGCTCAATCTTGCGCAATGCGTGCTGCTGACGGCGTATGAGTGGCGGCGTCAGTCCACCGAGACGGTGGGCGAAGTGCTGGAGCTTGCCGGAACCGAAGTGGCGACCGCCCTAGAAGTCGAAAAGCTGGCCGAGCATTATGAGGCGCGATTGGACGACGCCGGGTTCTTCTTTCCACCCGAGAAAGCAGAAGGGATGCGGATTACGCTTCGCAATTTGTGGAGCCGGATGCCCATGACCCGTGCAGATGTCCAGATTCTGCACGGGATCTTGCGCCAAATGGTGCGTTGGAAAGAACGCGGTTAGCGTGTCAGTGCGTCGAGGACACGCGCCCAACTGCGGATGCCTTTGTGAAAAGACCGCAGATCGTATTTTTCATTGGGGCTGTGAAGCTGGTCGTCGTCCTTGCCAAATCCGATAAGCATTGAGTTGACGCCCAAGATTTCCTGAAAATGGCCGGCAATCGGGATTGATCCGCCTGCGCCCACAAATGCTGCGGGTTTGGGCCACTCGTCGCTCAGTGCCAGACGCGCCTTTTCGAACGCAGGATCGTCAGTGGGCATGACCGAGGCTCCGCCGGCGCCGTGGTCGATAAACTCAACGGTGCAGTCGGAAGGAAGTTTGGAGCGCACATAAGCCCGAAAAGCGTCACGAATCTTGAAGGGATCTTGCTGGCCAACCAGGCGGAAGCTGATTTTTGCCGTGGCCTGAGACGGCAGGACTGTTTTGAAGCCATCTCCAGAGTAACCGCCGGTGATCCCGTTAACCTCACAGGTTGGGCGCGACCAGATCATTTCAAGCACCGAACGCCCTTGTTCGCCGGCGGGTTCAGACAGGTCTACCGACCCCAAAAAGCCATCCGCGTCAAACCCGAGCCCGTCCCATTGTGCCATAACTGCGGGAGCGATTTCGGGAACATCATCGTAGAAACCGGGCACAGTGATCCGGCCCGTGTCGTCATGAAGCCCATCGACGATATCGCACAAGACCCGGATGGGGTTGCGTGCGGCCCCGCCAAACGACCCTGAATGAAGGTCTTTGTCCGCCGCAGTGATCGTCAGTTCCTCACCCAACAGCCCGCGCAACATCGTGGTGATTGCCGGAGTGTCATGGTCAAAAAGCCCAGTATCGCAAATCAGGCAAATGTCGGCCTTAAGCTCGTCGGCGTTCTCTTTCAGAAATGGCACTAGCGACGGGGATCCCGATTCTTCTTCGCCTTCAAAGAAAAAGGTGATTTGGCAGGGAAGCTCGCCGTTCACCGCAATCCACGCCCGGCAAGCTTCGACAAAGGTCATGAGCTGCCCTTTGTCATCCGACGTTCCGCGCCCACGAATGACCTTGCCACCTGGCGTGTCCTGGATCTCTGGATCAAACGGATCACGGTCCCACAATTCAAGCGGATCCACCGGCTGAACATCGTAGTGCCCGTAGAACATCAGGTGCGGCCCGGTATCCCCGACATGGCCAATAACCATCGGATGCCCTGGCGTTGGGCGTGCAGACGCGGTGACACCCAACGACTGTAGGTCTTTCACCAGCCAATCGGCAGCTGTCTGGCAGTCATCGGCAAAGGCAGGGTCGGTGGAAATCGATGGAACTCTCAACAGCTCAAACAGGCGCGACAGAGAGGCGTCGAGATCGCTATCGATTCGGTCGAGCACAGCTTGGAGGGTCATTGTCATTTCCTTTGAAGTTCAGAGCGCTGGCAACGTAACGTCTGTTCCGGGACTGTCCAGTGTCACCCTTTTAACCTTCTGGTCTTTGCGGTACATGCACCGCGGTCAAATGGGGTTTGATCTGGATCAGAGCGGCAATCTGCCCGATGTTGCAATCAGTTCTGACGCCCTATGTGTGGCTGGAAAAATAGCTAGGAGTTCAGACGGTGGACTACACCGCAAAGCTTGACCAAGCGATTGGCAAACTTCACGAGGAAGGCCGTTATCGGACTTTCATCGATATCGAGCGGCGACGCGGGCAGTTCCCGCATGCTGTCTGGGCCCGTTCGGACGGTATCGAGCAGAACGTCACTGTTTGGTGTGGCAACGATTACCTTGGAATGGGGCAGCATCCTGCTGTTCTTGGCGCAATGCACGAAGCGCTTGAAGCGACGGGTGCGGGTTCGGGCGGAACGCGGAACATTTCTGGAACCACGGTCTATCATAAGCGGCTTGAGGAGGAACTTGCCGATCTCCACCGCAAAGAGGCTGCTTTGCTGTTCACGTCGGCCTACATTGCCAATGACGCAACACTTTCTACGCTGCCCAAATTGTTCCCAGGGCTGATCATCTACTCGGACGCGCTCAACCACGCCTCGATGATCGAGGGGATCCGTCGCAACGGCGGTGCCAAGCGTATCTTCCGGCACAACGATCTCGATCACTTGCGCGAACTGCTTCAGGCGGACGATCCCGACGCGCCCAAACTGATTGCTTTTGAATCGATCTATTCGATGGACGGCGATTTCGCTCCGATCGAAGCCATTTGCGATCTGGCGAATGAATTCGGCGCACTGACGTATCTGGACGAAGTGCATGCCGTTGGCATGTACGGGCCACGCGGTGGAGGTGTCGCTGAACGCGATGGTCTGATGGGGCGCATCGATATTATCAACGGAACGCTCGCCAAGGCCTATGGCGTCATGGGCGGCTACATCGCGGCGAGCGCAAAAATGTGCGACGCGATAAGGTCTTATGCGCCGGGTTTCATCTTTACGACATCTTTGCCACCGACTGTCGCCGCCGGGGCGGCGGTGTCCGTGGCTACTCTGAAAAAAGATGCCACGATCCGCGCGCAACATCAGACGCAAGCCAGTATTCTCAAGACACGTCTGCGTGGCCTCGGCCTCCCGGTGGTCGATCACGGTAGCCATATCGTGCCGTTGATTGTCGGCGACCCTGTGCACACGAAGCAACTGTCAGACATGTTGCTTGAGCAATTCGGGATTTATGTGCAGCCAATCAATTTCCCGACTGTCCCGCGCGGGACAGAGCGCCTGCGGTTCACGCCGTCGCCGGTCCACGGACCGCGTGAAATGGATGCACTTATCAGTGCGTTGGACCAACTTTGGTCGCATTGTGCTCTAAATCGCGCCGATCTTACTGCCTAAAAACTTCTGCAAGTGCACAAGCTTGGGGCTTGTGTTAACGTTGGTGGCATAAGCTTGGAGACGATTCTTCCGGGCGTAAGGGGCAGACATTGGCCAAGGGGCAGGGCGCATGAGTGGGCGAAAAGACACGCCCAAGGAGGAGGAAAATCCTCAACTCAAAGGCTTTGATGATTTCGATCTCAGCCTTGGAGATATCATGCGCGGTGAACGTGCCACGATGGGCAAGTCCCTGCTGGATGTTCAGCGTGAGCTCAAAATCAAAGCCACCTACATTGCCGCAATTGAGAATACCGATCCAACCGCGTTTGAAACGCCCGGATTTGTCGCCGGATATGTGCGCAGTTATGCGCGATATCTGAACCTGGACCCCGAATGGGCTTACAAGACCTTCTGCGCGGAAGGTGACTTTGAAGTTGCGCACGGAATGTCGGCCGAAGCATCCGGCGCGCGTCCCGGAAGCGAACAAAAACAACAGCGTGGAACGGATCCGTTCACGGACCCAAAAGTTTCCTTTATCCCAAAAGGCGAAGCGGCAATTTCGCAAATTGAACCGCGTGCCGTTGGCTCCGTTTTGGTCCTGATCGCGCTTCTGTCTGGGCTTGGCTATGGCGGCTGGACCGTGATGCAAGAGGTGCAGAAGGTTCGTTTCGCGCCGATCGATCAGGCGCCGGGTGTCCTGTCGACGCTCGATCCGCTTGCCGCTGCCGTGCCCGAGGATGTCGTCGCACAAGGTGAAACGCTTGCAACGCCCGAATTCCCGGAGCCCGGAGCGCTTGGGCGTCTTTCCCAGCCCGAAGCGCTTGAGTTGCCCGTCTTTGTGCCCCGTGATGAAGCCATTGCGACGCTTGATCCATCAACGGGCGGCGCGTTCGCGCCAGAACCCGATCCTGCGCAACGGTTTGCCGATGCGCGACAGCCGCCAGAACGGCTAAATCCGACCTTTGCCAGCGAACCTGATGAGGTGTCGCCTGTGCAAGTCGTTGCGGATCTCGATCCAAACGTGATCCTCTTCGCGGTCCGGCCAAGCTGGGTGCGGGTTCGTGCGGCAGATGGGACCGTGATATTTGAAAAGATCCTCGAACCCGGGGAAGAATTCACAGTTCCGTTGGCTGATGAACCGCCCGTATTGCGCGCCGGGAATGCAGGGTCGGTCTATTTCCGGCTTAAGGGTGAAACCTATGGCCCGGTCGGTGACGGCGCGTCGGTTGTCAAAAACATCGCGCTCGCTCCAAGCGAGGTATCGGTTGCATTTGCGATTGCTGACATGACGCAAGACCCTGATCTGGCAAGATACGCCGAAATCGCGGCAGAGCAGCTTGGGCAAACAACTGTTCCAGAAGAATGATCCCTACATTGTAACGCGCGTTGGGCACCATTAAGATGACACCAAACAGCGCGGCACGGGTGCTATGAGCCACAATCCAATTCGACCCTGGCGGAACATTGACCGTCGAGTTTCACGTCAAATCCACGTGGGCAATGTTCCGGTCGGAGGTGATGCCCCGATCTCGGTCCAGACGATGACCAATACGTTGACGACCGACGTTGCGGCAACGATCGCTCAGGTTCAGGCTGCTGCCGACGCCGGCGCGGACATTGTGCGTGTTTCGACCCCTGACGCTGATAGCACCAAGGCACTGCGTGAGATTGTGCGGGAAAGCCCCGTTCCAATCGTGGCCGACATTCACTTTCACTACAAGCGCGCCATTGAGGCTGCGGAAGCAGGCGCCGCCTGTCTTCGGATCAACCCCGGCAACATCGGCGACGAAAAGCGCGTGCGCGAAGTTATCAAGGCGGCGCGGGACCATGGCTGTTCAATGCGGATCGGCGTAAATGCAGGATCGTTGGAAAAGCATTTGTTGGAAAAATATGGCGAGCCCTGTCCTGAGGCGTTGGTCGAAAGCGGCTTGGACCACATCAAGATCCTTGAAGACAACGATTTCTTTGAATTCAAGATCAGCGTAAAGGCATCCGACGTCTTCCTTGCCGCAACTGCCTATCAGGCGCTGGCTGAGGCCACTGATGCGCCCCTGCATCTTGGGATAACCGAGGCGGGTGGGTTAACTTCTGGCACGATCAAATCTGCAATTGGTCTTGGCAACCTGTTGTGGATGGGGATCGGAGACACCATCCGAGTATCGCTTTCGGCGGACCCGGTTGAAGAGATCAAAGTCGGATATGAGATCCTTAAATCGCTGGGCCTGCGTCATCGCGGCGTGAACATCATCTCGTGTCCCTCCTGTGCGCGTCAGGGCTTTGATGTGATCAAAACGGTTGAGAAGCTTGAAGAGCGGCTCGAGCACATCAAAACCCCGATGAGCCTGTCGATCATTGGCTGCGTTGTGAACGGACCCGGCGAAGCCCTGATGACTGATGTCGGCTTCACCGGAGGGGGCGCCGGATCAGGGATGGTCTATTTGGCCGGAAAACAGAGCCACAAAATGTCCAACGACGAGATGATCGATCACATCGTCGAACAGGTCGAACGTCGCGCGTCGGAAATTGATGCAGCGGAGCAGGCCGCCGAGTAACGACCGATGTTATTCGGCCCGCAATTCGGCTACGACGTTGCGCATCCCATCAAGCGGCAGATAGCCGCGCAACATCCGATCTTCGAGCACGAAAGTAGGCGTACCAGTGATGTTGAGCCGCTGCCCCAAAGCTCGATTCGCTCTGAGGATGTCGGTGACCTCTTGAGAATCGGCCGCCGCGAAGGCCGTATCGGGGTCCAGATCAAGTGACGCAGCCAGTCGGCGCAATGCGCGGGTGTTTACGTCACCGCGCATCGACATCAGCCCATCCTGAATGGCTTTGTAGGCCGCGTCGCCCTGACTGATTTTGACACCGAGCGCAAAGCGTGACGCTGCAATCGATTGTTCGCCCAAGATGGGGAACTCTTTGACGACAAGTTTGATATTGCCATCCGTCTCAATCAATTCGGCGACGTCGGGGTGCGCGCGTTTACAAAAGCCGCAGCGATAGTCGAGGAATTCCACAATCGTGATGTCGCCATCGATGTTCCCGCCAGTCCAAGAGGTCGGGTTTGTGAAAAGATCTTCGGCATTGGCAGCGATCAACGCGACGTCGTCCATGGCTTGCTGGTTCGCCTCGCGCTCTTCAAGCACGGCGATGGCTTCCATCAAGACTTCGGGGTTCTCTAAGAGATAAGCACGGATTTCGGCCCGGAAATCGGCCCGCTCGGCATCCGTCATCTCCGAGATGTCGAACGCAGCAACTGAGGTGCCAATCAACAAGAGCAAAGTCGTGAGTAGGGCGCGGATCATGAAATCCTCCAGTGCTTG
>JABSSC010000061.1:8067-22204 GCA_013214635.1 Paracoccaceae bacterium
AGTGCTTGGGTGCGCCGCACATTCGCAGACTGAGGGCAGGGTGCAAGGGCCTCATGCAATTGTGATGGCAGTCGGCAAAAAATTGTGCGACCCACCAAAAACGCTGCAAAAGGATCCGTCATGCGCTTGTCCAAACGGTCTGATGTCGATGCCTTCATCGTGATGGATGTCGTAGAGGCTGCACGCGCGGCCGAAGCGGCGGGTCGGGATATAGTGCACATGGAAGTCGGGCAGCCGGCGACGCCAGCGCCACGTGGCGCCCGGGATGCGCTTGCATCCGCGATGGGGCGTGACCCTCTTGGCTATTCGGTCTCGTTGGGATTGCCAGAGCTTCGGCAGAAGATTGCACGCCTTTACGGCGACCGACATAGCGTCGACCTAGATCCAGCCCGCGTAGTTGTAACGGCAGGTTCCTCGGCGGCTTTCGTGTTGAGTTTCACGGCGCTTTTTGATCCCGGCGATCGGGTCGTCATGGGACGGCCTGGATATCCAAGCTATCGGCAGATCCTTAAAGCGCTATCTCTTACGCCCGTTGAAATCGCCACGACTGCTGCGAGCGGGTATCAGCTTGTTCCGGGTGATTTGCCCGCCGACATGTCTGGTGTGATCGTTGCGTCGCCTGCCAATCCGTCTGGTACAGTCCTTTCGCGTGCAGACATGACCGCGCTGGTTGACGCCACGCAAGCACGCGGTGCCGCCTTTATCTCGGACGAGATTTACCACGGGTTGCACTATGCAACACCGCCGACGTCTGCACTTGAGATCTCAGACGATGTTGTCGTGATCAATTCGTTTTCCAAATACTATTCGATGACGGGCTGGCGCGTCGGGTGGATGGTTGTGCCCGACCAACTGGTTCGTCCCATCGAACGGCTTCAGCAAAATATGTTCATCTGCGCACCGCATGCGAGCCAACTCGCTGCGTTGGCGGCTATGGACTGTGAGGAGGAGCTTGAGGCCAACCGCGACGTCTATGCACGCAATCGGGAATTGCTCGTTGCCAGGCTTCCAGACGCAGGTCTGTCTCGGTTCGCCTCACCAGACGGGGCATTTTACGTCTACATCGATGTTTCGGAATACACTGATAACAGTGTCGCGTTGGCCCGTGACATACTTGATCGCGCTGATGTGGCCGTGACGCCTGGGCTGGATTTTGATCCCATCGATGGTCACCGGTCCTTACGCCTGTCCTATGCCGGGGCGACCGACCGCATCGAAGAAGGTCTAAGGCGGCTCAAACAGTATTTTGAGACACACGGCGCGCGTTAGCGGTTCCGTCATGGTCCAATTTGGCGTAGTCTACCGCCAAACAATCGACCCAATGAGGCGATGAGCAGTCTGGCATATCTCAGGGCAGCAATTGCTGTCATCTTCACTGTAATCTCTGCAGCGGTTTGCGCGCAGGACTTCAACGCGTTGGCTCGTTTGGACACTGAGCGTTCCGCGATCCGTCCGGCTCCTGGCGGCGTTGAAATTGATTTGCATATCAGTCAGCCCGTCCCGTGGCGTGTTTTCACAATCGACAATCCACCGCGTGTCGTCATGGACTTTTCCGAGATCGATTGGGCATCTGCACCTGAGTCATCCTCCGATTTGATTGATGATATTCGTGTCGGGGCGCTGCGTCCTGGCTGGTCTCGACTTGTACTTGGGTTGGCGGATCCGGCGCTGGTGGAAGAAGCCGAGCTAACACGGGTCGAGGACACGGGGCAGGCAAATATTCGCGTTCGATTGGCCAAGGCAGACGCCACGGAGTTTGCGCGGAGGTCTGGCGTACCGCGTGAAGCGGAGTTTCCGCGGGCCGTGGTTCCCGCGATTGCGCCGCGCCAACAAGACACGCTTCGCGTGGTGCTGGATCCGGGCCACGGAGGTATCGATCCGGGGGCCGAGTTCGCGGGCGTACGTGAGGTCGACCTGATGCTTTTGATGGCGCGCGCGTTGGAAGAAGCGCTGCTGCGTTCAGGAATCGAAGTGGTGTTGACGCGGGACGGCGATATCTTTGTGCCGCTGGAACGTCGCATTGCCATCGCCAATGAGGTTGAGGCGGACCTGTTTGTTTCGCTCCACGCGGATTCGTTGGCCGAGGGTGCTGCACAAGCGCGCGGAGCTACGGTTTACACGCTGGCGGACAGAGCGTCTGATGCGGCAAGTCAGGCATTGGCCGAGCGTCACGACCGCGACGATCTTCTGGCCGGGGTCGACCTTTCTGGCCAAGAGGATGAGATTGCGTTGGTGTTGATGGAGATTGCACGCCGGGAAACGACCCCCAAATCCCACCTGTTTGCGGACATGCTTGTTGCGTCGTTAAAAAACAGTGATTTGTCACTAACCGGTCGGCCACGGCGAGAGGCGGCGTTTTCGGTACTCAAGTCGCCCGATATTCCGTCTGTGCTGATCGAGCTTGGGTTTTTGACCAGCGACCGAGATCGCGCAAACCTGACGGATCCCGAATGGCGTTCAACGATGGCAAATGCGATCCGTGACACCATCGTTGCTTGGGCGAACGAGACGGCGATCCGCGACGCGCTGATCAGGAACTGACGGTGCGCCGGGCCATCCACACCGTATGGCCGTTGCAGTCTGGGTCTTCTGGCGTGAAGGAAATCTCTTCGAACCCGTTCTTTGCGAAGAGATCCCGGTATTCTGACGGAGACAGGCTCGCGTGATACACGGAAAGTCCTTCGACCTGACCAATCGGTTGCCCCGCGCGCGGACCCGCAGTGAACATCAGAATGCCTCGGGCGACCAGATGGTTTGCAAACACCGGAAACATGGCGCGCTGATCGTCTGGGGACAGGTGAAAAAACGAATTCCACGCCAGCACCGCATCAAATTGCCGGCCGAGCGCCATCGTCCGCATATCGCCTACGATCACTTCGCAATCGGGCAGATTCTCGGCAAATCTCCGTGCCATCGTCGGGGCACCATCCAGCCCTGTGACCGTCGCGCGTCGGTCGTTGAGATATCTGGCGATCGGACGACCTGCGCCACATCCGAGGTCGAGTATGCGCCGACCCGGAGCATATCCAAGCATTCGATCAAGGTGGCGGCGTTCGAACAGGGACTTGTCGCGCCTCCGATCCCATTGGTCGGCGACAGTCTCGTAAGTTTGGAGGATTTCAGACGGCGAAGACATGCGCCCACCTGTGGCAGACGGGGAAGAAGGTGCAAGGGCGAAACTGCGACATTGGCAACCCTCCGCCGGTTGCGACGCGACGTGCTTTTGACCGCGGCTTGGGATACACATATAGAAGCGGCTCAGTTCAGTGGGGTGTGGCCTTGATCAGGTTTGTACTTTCGTTTTTCGGCGCGATCTTTTCGCTGGTGACAATTAGCCTTGTTATGGGGGCAATGACTGTCGGCGCGATCTTCTATGTCTATGGGCGCGATCTTCCTGATCACGAGCAATTGTCGCAGTATCGACCCGCCACAATCAGCCGAATTTATTCGGTTGAAGGCCAGATCGTTGATGAATTCGCCACGGAGCGCCGCCTCTACACGCCTATCGAAGAGGTGCCGGAGCTGATCAAAGGCGCCTTTATTTCGGCAGAAGACAAGAACTTTTATACGCATCAAGGCTTCGACCTTCGTGGTATTGCCGCCGCCGGATATGAGGCGATTGCGACACGTGGCGAAACCATTCGAGGCGCGTCGACCATCCCACAGCAGGTTGTGAAGAACTTCCTGTTGTCGTCAGACCGCTCTGCAGAGCGCAAGATCAAGGAATTGATCCTGTCGGTTCGGCTTGAGAACACTCTGACCAAAGACAAGATTCTGGAGCTGTATCTCAATGAGATCTTCCTCGGGCAGAACTCTTATGGGGTAACTGCCGCCGCGCAGACCTATTTCAACAAATCCCTGTCCGAACTGAACGCGGGTGAGGCGGCGTATCTCGCCGCATTGCCCAAGGCGCCCAGCACACTTCACCCTGTACGCGCCATCGAACGGGCGACGGATCGTCGAAACTTCGTTCTGCGTGAGATGTTCGAGAACGGGTATATCGATGGCGAGACTTTCGCGACCGAGCGCGAGAAGCCTTTGATGACCGTTCAGAACGGTGACTACGAAGGCTTCAAACAGCAGCTTCCACCGCGCGACTACTTTACCGATGAGATCCGTCGGCAGCTTAGTCAGGATTTTGGCGAGGGTGAGTTTTTTGCCGGTGGCCTGACCATTCGTGCCACCGCAGACCCGGAATTGCAGGTCGTTGCGGCAGATGCCTTGCGCGCGGCCCTGGAGAAATATGACCGCGACCGCGGAAACTGGCAAGGAACCGAGGTCAAAGTTGACCCGGCGCGTCTTGGTTCGGAAACCGAGTGGCGGGAAGCACTCGGAGCTGCAGATATTCCGCGCGATATTGCCGGATGGAAGCCTGCCGTCGTCCTATCGGTATCCAACTCGCTGGCGCGAGTCGGCATTGAAGACGTTGATGAAGACGAAGATGGCCATTACCTGAACGCCGCGTCTGTGGAATGGGTGCGTGGTGCGCGGGTACCGGGGGACATTCTGAGCGTCGGCGATGTAGTGCATGTCCGGCTTGAGGGTGAAACCGACGACGGCTCGGTCGTGCTATCGCTGCGCCAAATCCCGGAAGTGCAGGGTGGCTTTATGGCGATGGACGTGAACACAGGCCGTGTTCTCGCCATGCAAGGTGGATTTTCCTATCAGGACTCGGTGTTCAATAGGGCAACGCAGGCGACCCGTCAGCCTGGGTCATCATTCAAACCCTTTGTTTACGCCGCGGCGCTGGATCGCGGCTTTTCGCCCGCATCCATCATCGTCGATGCGCCGATTGAGATCGACACGGGCGCGGGGATCTGGCGCCCGCAAAACGCGTCGAACAAATTCTACGGCCCCACGCCGCTTAGAACCGGCATCGAATTCAGCCGAAACCTTATGACCGTCCGCCTTGCGCAAGAGGTCGGAATGGACACCATCGCGGCCTATGCCGAAGAGTTTGGCGTTTATGACAACATGCAACCCTATCTCGCCAACTCGCTAGGGTCTGAGGAAACGACGCTTTACAAGATCGTTGCAGCCTACGCGATGTTCGCCAACGGTGGAGAGCGCGTGGAGCCAACGCTTGTCGACCGCGTGCAGGACCGCTGGGGGTCCACTATTTATCGCCACGATCAGCGTATCTGTGAAAACTGTGAATTGGCGTCTCTGAACCCAACCTTCAGCCCTGAGATCACGTCAAACCGGACACGCGTTATGGACGCCGTGACGGCCTATCAGCTGACCTCCATGCTTGAAGGTGTGGTGACACGCGGGACTGCCTCATCGCGGATCAATCTGCCCGTCCCTGCGGCAGGCAAAACGGGTACCACCAACGACAGCCGGGATGTCTGGTTCGTGGGCTTTACGTCAAACATCGTGGCTGGCTGCTATATCGGGTTTGATCAACCGCGTTCGCTGGGGTCTGGTGTCTACGGTGGCAATACCTGCGCTCCGGTGTTCCAACAGTTTATGGAAGAAGCTGTCGAGAAGTATGGCGGCGGTCCGTTCGAAGTTCCCCCGGGCGGTGAATTCATCAAGATTGATCGCTTTACAGGTGCGCCGTTGCCCTTGGATGCGCAAGGCCCGCACGTCGTTGCCGAATTCTTCCGCAAGGGTGCGGAGCCTGTATTTGGTCTGACCTATGACGGTGGTTTTGCGATGGGGGCAAACCTGCCGCTCTTTACGGCAGAAGAGTTGGGACGCCAGGATGCTGTGGTGACAACGTCAACTGGCGAACAGGTTGTGGTGCCAAAGCGGGCCGACTTCGGGACGTTGTCGTCGGGCGGGCTCTACTGATCTTGCCCAGCTTGGACGGCGTTGGTATCACCAGCGTCTGAGCTCGATCACCGGAAGTCCTTATGCGCGCAGAAGCCGAAAACGCCGTCGCGGCCATTGAAAAATCTCTCGACCTCCTTGCGCAGCGCATGGATTGGGAGACAGCTGAGCATCGGCTTGAAGAATTCAATGCTATGACGGAAGATCCGGATCTTTGGAATGATCCGGAACGCGCACAAAAGCTCATGCGCGAACGTCAAACACTTGTCGATGCCATGGCCCGGTACAGTGGGATGCGGCAAGAGCTCTCGGACAATATCGAACTCATAGAGCTTGGGGAAATGGAAGACGACGCCGAAGTCGTTTCCGAAGCCGAAGAGGCGTTGAAGGCGCTGGTTGAGAAATCCGCAGCGGCGGAGATTGAGGCTTTGCTCAACGGTGAAGCAGACGGCAACGACACATTTCTTGAGATCAATTCTGGTGCGGGCGGCACGGAAAGCTGCGATTGGGCGTCAATGTTGGCGCGCATGTACGTCCGGTGGGCTGAACAGCATGGCTATAAGGTTGAGTTGCAGTCAGAAAGCCCGGGCGAAGAGGCTGGCATCAAGTCTGCAGCCTACAAGATCTCAGGACCAAACGCGTATGGCTGGTTGAAGTCGGAATCCGGCGTTCACCGACTTGTCCGTATCTCGCCTTATGACAGCGCAGCGCGACGGCATACGTCGTTCTCATCCGTCTGGGTCTATCCGGTCGTGGATGACAACATTGAAATCGAGGTCAATCCAGCCGATATCCGGGTTGATACGTACCGGTCGTCTGGGGCCGGTGGACAGCACGTGAACACAACGGATTCGGCGGTTCGGATTACCCACAATCCCACAGGCATTGTCGTGACAAGTTCGGAGAAGTCCCAACACCAAAACCGTGATATCGCCATGAAAGCGCTGAAGTCCCGGCTGTACCAAATGGAATTGGATCGCCGTAACGCTGCCATCAATGAGGCGCATGAGGCGAAGGGCGATGCGGGCTGGGGCAACCAAATCCGGTCATATGTTTTGCAGCCCTATCAAATGGTCAAAGATCTGCGCACCGGGCATGAAACCTCAGACACTTCTGGAGTGCTTGACGGTGATCTCGACGGGTTTATGGCGGCAACGCTGGCGATGGATGTCGCAGGCAAATCCCGCGCCGAAGCGCAATCGGACGATTGACACAGATCATAGGCATCGCTGAAATCCTGCCGGAACATGGCCAGAGGAGGAGGCGACCAAATGTCAGAAGCTGCTGTGCCACTGGCGCTTAAGTCGGACCTGTCCCTGTCCGATCTGGGCGAAGCTTTGCGTCGCGGATGGTCCGATTTTCGGCGGGCTCCGCAGTTCGGGCTGTTCTTTAGCGCTGTCTATGTGCTTGCCGGGCTTTTGTTGGACTATTTCAATGCTGGAACATTCGTCCTGACACTTTTTTTGTCGCTTGGTTTTCCGCTGATCGCACCCTTTGCCGCCGTCGGTCTTTACGAAGTCAGTCGCCGGATCGAAACCAACGAACCCCTGGACTGGTCTGGGGTCCTGTCGGTCGTCCTCAAGGCCCGGAGCGGTCAGCTGCCATGGATGGGGGTGATCATCCTGATGGTGTTTTTGTTCTGGAGCTTTCTCGCGCACATGATTTTCGCCCTGTTCATGGGGTTGTCTGCCATGACCAATGTGTCGACCTCGTATGAAATCCTGTTGACGCCGAATGGGCTGTCTATGCTGGCGGTCGAATTCGTAATCGGTGCGCTGGCCGCGTTTTTGATTTTCGCCATCACCGTGATTGGTATGCCGCTTTTGTTGGACCGCGATATAGATTTCGTCACTGCTATGCTGAAATCCATCGAAGTCGTGCGGTCAAATTTGTTCGTAATGCTGACCTGGGCAGCTCTTATCGCGGCGGCGCTTTTCGTTGGGATGCTTCCCTATTTTCTAGGGCTGTTTCTGGTATTGCCGGTTCTTGGACATGCGACGTGGCATCTCTATCGGCGGGCCGTTGATCCTGCGTAACGGGGCAAGCCGATCCAAGCGATGACCGCTGACACAAACGCCAGCACCGATGTTGATCCTGCGACGATCTGAAACGCGCGATCCGTTGCATGTGCGTGGCCGGGAAGATCGGAAGTGACGCCGAAGCTCGCCATTCCCCCTGATCGGGAATAGACCGCTCCGGCGATCGTTCCCATTAGGGCGACCGCAACGAGACCTGCAATTCGGCTGACAGCGTTGTTGATACAGGAGGCTGTTCCGGTGTCGTGATCGTCTACGGACCCCATGACAGCCGTCGAAAGCGGCGCCACGACCAGCGACATACCCAGTCCCATAAGACCCATGGCAGGCGCTGTGGCCATCCAGAATGTGCGTAGAGACATGGTTATCGCCATAAGGGCGAGTGCGACGCCCACGATTGATGCGCCCATTGCGATCATAAAGCCTGCCCTCAAACGATCTGCCAAGGCGCCCGCCCGCGTGGAAAGACCCGCCAACAACACTGTCATCGGCAAAAAACCGAGTGTGACTGTGATCTCGGTCAGGCCCCAGCCACCGATCACCGTCATGGGGAGAAAGAACAAGACCGCCGACAACGCGAAGTAAAGGGTGAAGGTCATCGCATTTGCGGCAACGAACCCCCGGTTTTGAAAAAGGACCAGGGGGACCATCGGATGCGTGGAGCGCGCCTCCCACCACAAAAAGGCACAGAAAGCCACGACAGCTGCCTGAGCCGTCCAACTCGCGGAAGAGGGTTCGGTCAGCGCGTATGCTGCGCATCCGAGCGCAATGCTCGCGAGTACGGCACCGGGATAGTCTAATCCGCGTGCCGGGTCGGCGTCATCCTGGCGAACGTGTGACAAAAGCAACCCAAGCGCAATCAATCCTAAGGGGATGTTCACAGCGAACAGCCAGCGCCAGATGTCGTCGCTGCCATAGGTCAATGCCACCCCACCGATCAGCGGTCCAATAGCAGTCGTCAGCGCTGACGCTGCCGACCAGATACCAATGGCGCGCCCACGTTCTTCTTTTGGATAGGTCCGTGCAATCAGTGCTAGCGATCCGGGGATCATGATGGCCGCCCCGACACCCTTTGCGGCGCGGGCGGCAATCAAGCTTTCCACCGTGGGTGCCAGTGCGCAAGCAAGCGATCCTACCATGAAGACCACGATACCCGCCGCAAAAACGCGTCCGACGCCAAAGCGATCGCCCGCAGCGCCACCGACAAGCACGAGGGCAGAGAGGGACAGCATGTAGGCGTTCGAGATCCACTGTGCTTGGGACAGTGTGGCCCCCAGATTATCGCGAATGGCGGGCAGGGCGATGGAGACGATCGTCCCGTCAATAAAACCCAGCGCCGATGCGAGAATGGCTGCCGCAAGCAAGTAGGGTCGCGCAGCCTCCTCACAAAAGGCGGAACGAAAACGGGGCGCCGCAACCCTCTGCGACGCCCCGTTCCGTATCATCTGATCAGGTCGCTTATTTGCCGGTTGCAGCTGCTGCCGGCTTGGAGGCTGCGGCAGCCTTTGGCGCTGCGCCGGAGCCAGAATTCAGCGGATCTTCCTGACGCTGAACCGAGCCTTCAAAATGCGCACCGGATTCAATTGCGATTGTCTTGTGGATAATATCGCCTTCGACACGTGCCGTCGACGTCAGGCGGACTTTCAGACCGCGCAAACGACCAACGATACGACCGTTTACGACCACGTCATCGGCCACACATTCGCCCTTGACGGTCGCGCCTTCACCCACCGTCAGCAGGTGCGCGCGGATATCGCCCTCAACAGTACCTTCGATCTGAATATCGCCCGAAGTCTTCAGGTTTCCGGTCACCGTCAGGTCCGGTGACAGCACGGATGCTGGCGGCTTGGCCTTCGGCGTGGTCGGGGCGAAGTCAGTCGTGGTCTTGGGTTGGTTCATCTCTGCTGCCTTTGGTTTTTCGGTTTCCGCCGGTTTCGTTCCGGGGTCGTTGATCTTGCTTTTAGAAAACATCTCTCGCTGCCTTGATATAGGTCATCGGGTTTACGGGCTTTCCGTTCTCCCGCACTTCATAGTGGAGGTGAGTGCCGGTCGAGCGTCCGGAATTTCCCATATCACCGATCCGCTCTCCACGCGAGACCCTTTGCCCCTTTTTCACCCGGATTTTTGCCAGATGGGCATAGCGCGTCTCGATTCCAAACTCATGCTGGATCTTGATCAGTCGCCCGTATCCGGAAAGCCACCCGGCATGGGTCACGACCCCGTCCGCCGTGGAATAGATTGGTGTGCCATAGGAAGAGGCAAAATCGGTTCCATTGTGCATCCGGCCCCAGCGCGGACCAAAGCCGCTGGTAAAACGGAATGCAGACTGAACCGGAACAGCGAACGGCGTCTTTTCTGCGGCGATCCGGTAGAGGTTCAGTTCATCCAGACGCTTGAGCACTTCATTGGCACGCCTGCTTTGTGGAGCAGCAGGGTCATCGCCCTTGGTTGAAAGCGTGAGCGGGGTTAGTGGGCCACCTTGACCTGAATAGGTGCGGCGCAATTGTTCGATGATGGCGTCGCTCGGAAGTCCGGCGGAGCGGAACATTTCATCAAGCGGCGTCAATGAAACCGCGACGGCGTCTTCGATCTGATCAAAGATCCGATCCGTCCGCTCGTTGGCGAGCCGTTGGTCCAGCTCCATGTTCTCAATGTCTTGCGCCGCAGCAAGGGCGAGTTGCGCGGCCGCGTCGCGCTGACCCGCAGTTGCGGCCAGAGCATCGGACATCACTTCCAGCGTCCCCGTGAGGTCCGCAACCAAAAGCCGTTCAGCCTGTTCGGCGGCTTCATCCTGTTCTAGAAGCGCGCGAAGCCGTTCCGCTTCATCGCGGGCTGCGTCCCGTTCAACGAGTGACGCGCGCAGCGTCTCTTGGATCACGTTGATCCCGGTTTCGTGTTCCTTACGGCGCTCCTCCGACGCGAGAAGCCGCGTTTGCATCTCAGAAACTTGTTCTAGCGCTGTGTTAAACCGTTGCTGCGCTGCGACGGCCTCGGCCGCGCGCAGGTCACGCTCTTCTGAAATTGCATTCAGGCGTTCTTCGTAGAGCGTTTGTTCACGCGCGGTCTGCTCGCGAAGGCTCCCAGCGCTGAGCGAATCCATCAGAAGGATTGCCGAGGCGATTATTGTCCAACTCAACACCGCCGCGACGCCAATCGCGCCGAAGAGCTGTGTCGAAGATCTTAGTCGAATGAACCGAGTTTCGGTGTCGCTGCGCAGAAATAGCCGTTTCTCAGGAAAAATCCGCTCAAACAGCAAATGCACCCGTCGTCCGATTGTCTGCCTCACGCTGTCGTCCCGTGCTGTTAGACTTTTTTTGGCGACAGGGAGTGACCTGCCACAGTGGCATTGAGGTACCGAACGCATAATTTTGTTGCAATGCTAATGGTTGGAAACGCGGCGTGGATACCAAAAATCCAGCAAAATCGGCAGACTACCGCCTATCTGGCGCTGTTTGTTCTGCTGTTTTTTCGGGCACGTCCGCCAACGGCCAGTAGAAGTCTGGTGGAATGCCGGCGTCCGCGCGTTTTTCTTCGTTGAACGGCGGCTTTAGCGGACCGTGGAAATATCGCCGGACGAGTTCGTGAAAAACGTCGCGTGGATCTGTGTTTTCGCGCCCGCACAAGAAGTGGAACCACTTTGACCCATAGGCGACATGAGACACCTCTTCGCTATAGATGATCTCCAGTGCATTCACCGCTTTATCATCACCCGCCTTCTCAAAAAGCGTGATCATCCCGGGCGTGACATCCAAACCTCGGGCCTCCAAGACCATCGGAACCACGGCAAGCCGGCCGATCAGATCGTCACGCGTATCTTCCGCGGCTCGCCACATACCGGCATGCGCGGGGAATGCGCCATAAAATGAACCTTGCGCTTCAAGGCAGTCGCATATCAGGTTGAAATGTTTCGATTCTTCATCCGCCGCGCGCACCCAGTCGTCATAAAAACTATGGGGCATGTCGATATGCGAAAACCGGGCGATGATGTCCCAGTGAAGATCAACCGCGTTAAGTTCAATATGTGCAACGGCGTGCAAGATGGCCAAGCGACCCGCGATTGTGCCGGGCTTGCGCTTTGGCACATCCCGCGGGTCAACAAGCTCTGGTTCTTCTGGTCGTGATGGATGCAGGGGAGGAGACGCGGTTCCAACGGTCGGAAACCGGCCTGCGTCGCGTTCAGCAAACCATTGCCTGGCATACTCGCGGGATAGGGCTGTTTTTTCCCGACCGTCTCGCGTTGTAAGGACTTGCGTCGCCGCCTCCGCCAGCGGTGGAAGTGTCACAGGGCTTTTGCGGCGTCGAGTACCGCGTCCACGTGTCCCGGCACTTTGACCTTGCGCCACACCTGCGCGATCTCTCCGTCACCATTGATCAGAAAGGTCGAGCGTTCGATCCCCATATACGTTTTGCCGTACATGCTTTTCTCTTTCCAGACACCGTAGGCATCGCAAACGTCGTCGTCCGCATCGGACAACAGGATAACGCCGAGCCCATACTTGTCGCGAAACTTGTCGAGTTTTGCGATTGGGTCCTTTGACACGCCCAATACAGTGACGCCCAGCGCGGCAAAGTCATCGGCAAGATCCGTAAAGCCCAGAGCCTGCTTCGTACAGCCCGACGTGTCAGCACGCGGATAGAAATAGAGAACAACCGGTTTGCCCGCGAAATCTGACAGCGACACTGTCCCGTCTCCGTCACGTGGCAGCGTAAAGGCTGGTGCGGTATCGCCTGCGTCAATCATGTCTTGTATCCCGAATTATCTTGGCTGTTTCGAGGTTTCGTTTTAGCGCGTCACGCGCAACAATAAAGGACGTGTGAGGAGCGCCCTTGGCTGAAGCAGAAGAAAATCCACCTGAGCCGTCGAAACCCGCGTCTTGGCGTGGTCGGTTGAGCATCTGGACGGTGCTTCTGGCGCTTGTGGTCTATTTCGCCTTCTTCCTTGGCGCGTTGGCCGTGACCGGGCGTGCTGTAGTCTTACCAGACAGGCTAACGTTCGAGATCCAAAATCGTTTGGACGAGGCGCTCGGATCAGACCGTCGTGTGGCGTTAGGTCAGGCGCGTTTGATCGTGGGGCGGGACGGTGTACCCCGGCTTGTGCTGCGGGACGTAGGATTGCAGGACAACAATGCGGGACAGATTGCAAATCTGAATGAAGTCGCGCTTCGTTTCTCACCTTTGGCGTTGGCAAGCGGTCAGATCCGTCTGGTTTCGGGTGAGATCAGTGGCGCGCAAATGACGTTGCGCCGGGATGTGGAAGGGGCACTGACGCTGACACGACCGGCAGGTGGCGAAGTTACGACCATATCTTCGGTAGGTGAGTTTAACACCGCATTCGAGGCGCTTTTCGCGCTTCCCATTCTATCAGAATTGTCGGCGCTGCGGCTTTCGGAATTGACCTTGGCGATTGAAGATGCGCGATCCGGTCGTCTGTGGCAGGCAACGAACGCGTCCGCTGATATCTTGCGAACAGAAGCCGGGTTGGAGGCCGCGCTCAGAACCGATATCTTTAATGGAACCGATGCTCTGGCCTGGTTGGAAGTCACATTGGATACCGGGCCCGAGGCGAGCTTTGGTGCGATCATTCGTGATTTTCCGGCGCAGGACATCGCATTGCAGGCGCCCAGCTTGTCATTTTTGGATTTGGTTGACGCACCGGTGTCGGGGTCGTTTCGCGCGCTTGTATCAGATCAAGGAGAGATTGATCAGGTTGCCGCCGTTCTAACGATCGCAGCAGGGGAGTTCAGGCCCCGCGCCGAGGTTGATCCATTGCCCTTTGATGATGCGGAGCTCTACTTGAGGTATGTTCCTCAGTCGGATCTATTGACGATCGATCAGATCGCCGTTCAAACACCGGAATTTAAGCTTGTCGGAACGGGCAGCACGTTCATCAGCGGTTATGCTGCGGGCTGGCCCGTCGAATGGGTCGGCCAATTGCAGCTGATTGAAGGTGAATTGGGCGATACTGGCGTCTTGGCCAATCCAGTTTCAATCGACGATGCGCGCGCGGATGTACGGCTTAGACTCGACCCATTTTCGCTGGATATCGGACAGTTAACTGCAACACTGGAAGAGACCTCGGTCGCGGTCACAGGCCAAGTGTCTGCAGGCAATGACGGATGGTCGATTGATCTCGATGCTCAGGTACCCAAGACAAGCCCAACTGACGTTCTGGCCTTTTGGCCTGTTGATCAAGTTCGCGGTCTGAGAACCTGGTTGGAGGCAAATGTTCTTGAAGGCGAATTGACGAACGGACAAGCCGCTGTTCGCTATAGCACACTCGGGTCACCCGAATTTGGGTTCTCATTCGACTTTGATGAAGCATCGGT
>JABSSC010000062.1:0-14065 GCA_013214635.1 Paracoccaceae bacterium
CGCAATATCGAATGCACGGCCATCAAGACTGAGTGTGCGCGTCAGCCCGGTAATCGCGTGTTTCGTCGTCGTATAAGTGATTGAGCCGGGACGCGGGTTATGCGCCGACAGCGACCCGTTGTTGATGATACGGCCACCTTGAGGGGACTGACGGCGCATTTGCCCGAATGCGGCCCGCGCGGCATAGTACATCCCGTTGAGGTTAACCGACACGGCCCGGTGCCAGTCTTCCAACGGGATCTCGTCAATCGGGGCGGCAGGGGTGAAGATACCGGCGTTATTGAACAAAACGTCCAGGCGCCCCCATTGTTCTGCGATGGCGGCGACTGCGCCCTCCACCTGCTCTGCGTCTGTCACGTCACCGGGCAGGACCAACGCCTCCCCTTGGCGCGCAACCTCGTCCAATTCAGCCTTGCGGCGCGCGAACAATCCGACCCGCCATCCTTCCGCCAAGGCCCGTTCGGCCGTTGCCCGGCCGATGCCGGAACTGGCTCCCGTGATCAAAAGCGTTTTGGTCATTGCTCCCCCTCCTGCGCCGTCAATTCGAACTTGGCACGCCCAGCGGTCAGGTCTGCCGTGGTCAGCGGTTCGATTGGGCGCGCAAGACGATTGCGTACAACCCAGTGCAACCGCGTCTGAGCCCGCGTGATCGCGACATAGGCCAAACGCTTCCACAAGGGGATACCTGCCTCAACCCGCCCTGCCCGGCTTGCCGCGTAAAGATCAGGCGCGAAAACCTGAACATCCGTCCATTGAGAGCCTTGTGCCTTGTGGATGGTGACAGCCGCCCCATGCAGAAACGCAGCCCCCATATTGGCGGCGAATGGGATGAAGGGTTCTTCTTCGTCAGGAATCTCAATCTTGACGATGGACGCAGCCGAGACTTGAGGGTCTTCCGCCCCAAGCACGTGCAGACGGGAAAACCCCGGCTTGCGCCCCGGCCCGAGATATATCACCTGCGCCCCTTTGATGAGGCCTCGCGCCTCAAGATCGAGCCGCTTCTTCCGGTGTTTCAGGGGCAGTTCTATCCCATCGCAGATCAATGGCTCACCGGGAAGGAGTTCATCTGCCGGCGCGGCATAGGCCGCCCGAAACGCCTGTATCAGCCGCACGCGTGTCGCATTGCGCCAAACCAGAACCGGGCTTCGTGCCATAAGCGATGCCTCGACCCGTTCCGCCATCACAACACGATCGTCGTTGCGGGCGGCCTCTTCCACACGACGCTCGAACGCATAGAAGTCAACGCTCTCATCCGCCAAGGCGTGAGCCAGGTCGAGGATCGGGTTGTCTTCCGTCTGACGGTGAATGCGATGCAGCTCCAGCTTGCGCGGCGCGGGCAACGTGTCGAACACCATAGACCCGCTTTGATTGACCGGCGCCAACTGCGCTGGATCACCAAACAGAACCAGCGTCGGAAAGATCTCTTTGAGATCGTCCATTTGGCGGTCGTCCAACATCGAGGATTCATCGACAAATCCGATATCCAATGGATTCTCGCGTCGTTTCCAGCCTGTGATAAAATCTGACCCGCGCAGACCCGCTGCGGCCAACGCTCCCGGAATGGAACGGTTCGACTTGAAAAACGTCTCAGCCCGATCGAGCGCGGCGTCGGTCAATCCCTCGACCTCGGGCCGGTCGGCATTTCCCATCAGCCATTCCGCAATCCTCTCATATTCGGGGTCATAGACCGGGGTATAGAGAATGCGGTGGATCGTCGTTGCCGCCACGCCACGGGCGCGCAATACGCTCGCGGCTTTGTTCGTGGGCGCCAGGATCGCCAGGGTGCGGCGATCTTTGGTGCGCCGCCCCTCATAGTCGCCAGATATCGTGTCCACGCCGCTCTCAGCCAAAGCCTCGGCCAGTTTGGCCAGCAGCATGGTTTTGCCCGATCCAGCTTTACCAACAACCGCCACGACGCCCTGTGCGGGATCACCATCGGCACGGAGGAGGTTTTCTTCAACATCGACGCCAGCACGACGAAAAACCTCGCTCAGATGGTCGAAGGCATCGGCTTGATCAGCAGAGAACTGATGGACGGGCACGTTCATGCCGCGACCCTAATCGCCGCATGATGCAGCCGCCACCCCAGGTTACGCCGAAAGCGCCAATTCGATGCTGTTGCCGCCAAAGGAGCGCCGAAACCAATGATCCGAAATCAGTTCGGACACACCCGCCTGGCGGGCAACCTTGCGACGCGCACTTTCCGAAAACGCCCAAAGCCCGACACTGATCTGATCAGGGCCCGTGCCTGATGTCCCCAGAACCTCAGGCGACGCGCCAATCGCGCGATAGATATGCACCATGCGGCGATCGAAAACACCTACGAAATGCTCAATCCCAAAGTTCCGCATAATCTCACCACCGGCCAGCATTAGCGCTGCCGAAACGCGGGCGCCGCCACCCGGCGCCAAACAAAAGCGGGTGCACTCCCAAATCACCGGGCTCGCAATTCTTACACCTTCGGTGAGATGAAGAAAGTGATCATTCACCATGGTTTGCCCCACGGTCGGGAGAAAACGCATAGAGCCCCCGTGCGTCCCGTCCGGACGTTCCCAAATGACGTAGAGCGGGTTGAGCGCATCATAGTCATCCCGCTCTTCGCCATTGGTATCGACCGTCACGTCCCAGCCTTGCCGCCGTTTGAACTGCTCCGCACGATCGCGAAACATACCCTGCGCCAATCGTTCGTGTTTCAAAAGCTCGTCGCCGTAAATGTAGCGGATCATTTGGTGCCCTCCGTCGCTTGACCGAGGCACAGACTGACGTGACATGGTTAACGCGAGGCATCCGGGCCGCGCGTTTCGTTAGGAAATCAGACGACGATGACGCCCATCGACAGAGCACGGGCAACGGCATGCGTGGTATTCATCGCCCCCAGTTTGAACCGCGCAGATTCAACATACACACGCAAAGTGTGCTCTGAGATGCTGATCAGCTCGGCCACCTGCGCCCGGGAATATCCCAGCGCCAAATAGGTTAACGCTTCTGACTCGCGCGGGGACAGCGGCGGAGGAACACTCTCACCTCGATCAGGCTCGAAAGTGAGCGCCTTCTGGTTGAAGTAATGGGCAATCAGCATGAGATCGCGCACATTTTCAGTCGTGAACGCAGCCCAAGCCGCGTCGTCGCACGTGTCGTTCATCGTGAACAAGGCGAATTGACCAGCAGGGCCTCTCAGGGGAATCGAGTACCCTTGGTGGCCGATACCAAATTGAACGGCCTCCTCCATCATTTTGCGGGCGGCCTTGCTGCTCCAATCAAGTCGCTTCCATTCGACGGGGTGAAACCGTTGAAAACAGCCCTGCACAACGGGGTCGGTCCTCAGGTATCCGCTATCGATATAGTGCTTCGCCCATTCAACCGGGTAGGTTCCGGCGCCGTACTGCTCTCCATCGCTATTGACCCAATGGTAGATCACATGGGCGATGCCATAGTGATCTCGTAGAAAAAACGTCAGCTCAGTGAGATCGTCCCGCGTTTCCGCGCGCTCCATCCGATTTATAAACTCTTCCAGCACTTTCGCGATCCTGTTCCAACAGATGCGGTGCTGTCTGACCCGGCGCGATGAGTTCAATTTCAGCTACGCGGGCAACATTGCGCAATTCAGCGGAAAGCCGGGGCATGCCGTTGTTCTGCGCAAAGGTTTGCAGGTCAGTCAGAACATCTAGAATCCAATCATTCGACATGGCTGTTTTCCATTCATAATAGTTAACGCGAAGTTAATACAACCCTAACACGAAGCGATTTATCCCGAAATTCGCTAATGCGTAGTCCCCAGATTAGGGGAGGTGCTTCGGTGTAACCCATTGAAAAGAATAACGCGGCCCGCAGGGGCCGCGTAAAGTCTGCCACTTTCTGGCGTTTTGATTAAAGCGTACGACTGGCTTCGATAGAATCCTCAAAAGTGCGCAGGCCCGTGCGTGGCGCCTGCACCAACACAGCCATATTTCCCGGCTTATGTTCGTTCTTACGCATCTTTGTGTGTGCGCCTGGAATGTCGGCCCAGGCGAATACTTCGGACATACAGGGATCCAGACGACGTTCGATCATCAACTGGTTGGCCGCACTCGCCTGCATCAGGTTTGCAAAGTGGCTCCCCTGAACGCGTTTCTGGTGCATCCACAGGTAACGCGCATCCAGCGTCAGATTGTATCCGGTTGTTCCGGCACAAATGACGACCATGCCACCTTTCTTGACGACGAAGGTCGAGACCGGGAACGTGCTTTCGCCCGGGTGCTCGAACACCATATCAACGTTCACGCCCTTGCCAGTAATTTCCCAAATCGCCTTGCCAAACTTGCGGACTTCGGCAAACCACTCCTTGTACTCGGGGGTGTTTACCTCCGGCAACTGACCCCAGCAGTTAAAGTCGCGGCGGTTGATCACGCCCTTAGCGCCCAGCCCCATGACAAAGTCACGCTTCTCCTCATCCGAGATCACGGCAATCGCATTAGCACCTGCAGTGTTGATCAACTGGATGGCGTAAGATCCCAGCCCACCTGAGGCACCCCACACCAGAACATTCTGGCCGGGCTTTAGCTCATGCGGGTGGTGGCCAAACAACATGCGATAGGCGGTCGCAAGCGTGAGCGTGTAACATGCGGCTTCTTCCCAAGTCAGATGCTTTGGTCGGGGCATAAGCTGCTGTGCCTGAACATTGGTGAACTGTGCGAACGACCCGTCGGGGGTCTCGTAGCCCCAGATCCGCTGGCTGGGCGAGAACATGGGATCGCCACCATTACAGTGCTCGTCATCGCCATCATCCTGATTGCAGTGGATGACAACCTCATCCCCTACCTTCCAACGCGTGACTTTTTCGCCGACGGCCCAAACGATCCCGGATGCGTCCGATCCAGCGATATGGAACGGCGCGCCGTGCACATCGAAGGGACTAATTGGCACGCCAAGCCCGGCCCAAACACCGTTATAGTTCACACCCGCCGCCATCACGAGGACCAACACTTCGTGACTATCCAGCTTGGGGACATCAACGACTTCAAGCTGCATGGCCTGTTCTGGTTCACCATGCCGCTCGCGCCGGATTGCCCATGCGTGCATTTTCTTCGGGACGTATCCCAGCGGGGGCATCTCCCCAACCTCGTACAGGTCTTTCTGAGGCGCGTCATAGGTCATGACATCGGGGGTCTTGGTATCCAGGGCCATCACGTGTCCATCCTTTCGGTTGCCGCAATGCAGAATCGGCGGGTGATTTTCGAGTTTTCTAAGAATACGCTAGCAACTTTGCAATAGTCTTTGGTATTTTTTTGTAATTTTATGTCGCGCTGATGTTTGTCACAGGTAAGCCAAAAGCGATCTCCAAGAACATTTGCAACAGTGAGAACATGAACTGGTTGAGATTTTCTCTATCTTTTTCAATATATTATCTCGATCTTGATTTGCAGCGATGGCACCAAACCACGCGGTCAGAACTGGATCATGAAGCTTAACCCCAATCTGCCGCGTCGCAGCGAATTGACAGAGCCATAAAATTTCGCCATGTATCTTCCCTGCGACATAAAGTTATCAGGAACACGAAATGACGGCTCCGAAGGATCGCCCCTGGCTGTTCAGAACCTACGCTGGCCACTCAACCGCGAAAGCGTCGAACGCGCTTTATCGGACGAACCTCTCCAAGGGGCAGACCGGCTTGAGCATCGCGTTCGATCTGCCAACACAAACCGGCTACGACAGCGATCATGAACTTGCACGGGGCGAGGTTGGCAAAGTGGGGGTTCCTGTCGCGCATCTAGGCGATATGCGGACGCTCTTTGACGACATCCCGCTTGAGCAGATGAACACGTCAATGACGATCAATGCGACCGCGCCGTGGCTTCTCGCGCTCTATATCGCTGTCGCAGAGGAACAGGGCGCTGATGTCGCGGCACTTCAAGGGACCGTACAGAACGACATTATCAAGGAATACCTCAGCCGCGGGACTTACATCTGCCCGCCCGAGCCAAGCCTGCGCATGATCACCGACGTGGCCGCGTACACCCGCGAAAACCTGCCCAAGTGGAACCCGATGAACGTGTGTTCCTATCACCTGCAGGAGGCAGGTGCGACGCCTGAGCAGGAACTGGCCTTTGCGTTGGCCACGGCAACCGCTGTGTTGGACGATCTTCGTCCCAAGGTTGCTCCAGAAGACTTTCCAGCAATGGTCGGCCGGATCTCATTCTTTGTGAATGCGGGTATTCGATTTGTGACCGAGCTTTGCAAAATGAGGGCGTTTACCGAGCTCTGGGATGAGATCTGTCGCACCCGCTACGGCGTTGAAGATCCAAAGTTCCGCCGCTTCCGCTATGGTGTACAGGTGAATTCTCTCGGCCTGACCGAACAACAACCCGAGAACAACGTGTACCGTATCTTGATCGAGATGCTGGCCGTCACGCTTTCAAAGAACGCCCGCGCCCGCGCCGTCCAACTGCCCGCATGGAACGAGGCGTTGGGCCTTCCGCGCCCGTGGGATCAGCAATGGTCGCTGCGAATGCAGCAAGTTCTGGCGTATGAGACTGACCTGCTTGAGTATGGGGATCTGTTCGACGGCAACCCGGTCATCGATACAAAGGTATCGGCACTCAAAGATGGTGCGCGTGCAGAGCTTGAAACCATCGATTCAATGGGCGGTGCTGTGAACGCAATCGACTATATGAAGCGCCGCCTTGTCGAAGCGAATGGCGACCGGATCGGACGGATCGAGACAGGGGAAACCGTCGTGGTCGGTGTGAACAAGTTTGAGACGACAGAAGATAGCCCACTCACAGCAGGCAACGGCGCAATCATGGTCGCGGACGCAGCCGCCGAAGAAGATCAGATTTCCCGGCTCGATGCGTGGCGAGCAGCGCGCGATGAAGCCGCCGTCAAAACCGCGCTTGAGGACCTCAGTGCGGCGGCACGTTCGGGGGCCAATATCATGCCCGCATCCATTGCCGCGGCCAAGGCGGGCGCCACCACCGGTGAATGGGGGCACGTCATTCGGCGCACTTTTGGAACATATCGCGCGCCCACAGGTGTGGCCGCTGAGCCATCCAACAAAACCGAAGGGCTGGACGATATCCGCGATGCTGTGAATGCCGTTTCTGATCGTCTCGGGCATCGACTGCGCCTTCTCGTTGGCAAACCCGGGCTCGACGGGCATTCGAACGGCGCGGAACAGATCGCGGCGCGTGCGCGGGATTGCGGTATGGCCATCACCTATGAGGGCATTCGTCTGACAGCGGCTGAGATCGTCGATGCTGCGAAAGAAGCACAAGCTGACGTTATCGGCTTGTCCATCTTGTCTGGTAGCCACCTTCCATTGGTGCATGATGTCTTGGAGAAACTTCGATTGGCCGGAATGGCTGACACACCGGTAATTGTTGGTGGAATTATCCCCGACGAAGATGCCGCCGCTTTGACAAACGCTGGCGTTGCGCGTGTTTATACACCAAAGGACTTTGAGCTGAATCGCATCATGTTTGATATCGTTGCGATTGCAGAAAAACCGCTTATTGCTGCCGAATAACGGATTTACTTGCAAAACGAGCGTAATTCCTTGAGTCACTAGGTTTAGTGATTTTGGGAGAGTTGCAATGAAAGTAGATTTAAAAGGTCTTTCGAAAAAAGACCTCGAAAAGCTTGCTGCTGATGTTTCAAAGGCAATCGAAAAGCAAGAAAAAGACCTTCGCGCGGATGCGTTGGCTGCCGCGGAAAAGGCGGCTGCAAAGTTTGGATATTCGCTCAACGATCTGATGGGCGCGCCCAAAGGACGCAAAACCGCGAAAGCAAAAGCGAAGTACAAGAATCCTGACGACAAAACGCAAACTTGGAGTGGTCGTGGGCGCCAGCCGGCTTGGTTTAAAGCTGCAATAGAGTCGGGCAAGTCACCCGAAGAACTTTCGGTCTAGGATCATGACTGTTCATATTGGTGCCAAACCGGGCGAGATTGCAGAAACGATTCTTATGCCCGGTGACCCGCTTCGCGCGAAATGGGCCGCAGAAACGTTTTTAACTAATGCTAAATGTGTCAACGAAGTCCGCGGTATGTTGGGCTTTACGGGTGAATACAAAGGCAACCGCGTTACAATTCACGGAAGCGGCATGGGAATGCCCAGTCTGTCGATATACGCAAATGAACTTATTCGGGATTATGGCGCCAAAAACCTAATTCGCATCGGTTCGGCCGGCGCAATGCAAGAACATGTGAGAATTCGCGATATCGTAATCGCAATGACTTCATCGACACTTTCAACACCATCGCGTGGGTTCTTCAAGGAATTGAGCTTTGCGCCCTGTGCAGACTTCGGGCTTTTGCGCGCTGCCGTCGCCAGCGCAGAATCGCGGGACATAAGAACTCATGTGGGCGGGATTTATTCCTCCGACGTATTTTATGATGAACGGCCCGATCTGAATGAGCAGATGACCCGGCACGGAATTCTGGCCGTCGAGATGGAAGCGGCGGAGCTTTATACCGTTGCCGCGCGATATGGCTGTAAAGCTCTGGCCGTTCTGACGATCAGTGATCACCTGATTACCGGTGACGCACTTCCTTCGGAAGATCGCGAGAAAAGCTTCGGCGATATGGTCGAGATTGCCCTGGAAGCGGCGTTTGATTGATCCAATGCGCGGCGTTTTACACGCCGCGCGTACGGATTAAACCGTTCGGTCAACCATCATTTTCTTGATCTGACCAATCGCCTCGGCAGGGTTTAGTCCCTTGGGGCACGTCTTGGCACAGTTCATGATCGTGTGGCAGCGGTAAAGCTTGAACGGATCTTCCAGTTCGTCCAGACGCTCCCCCGTTGCCTCGTCGCGGCTGTCGATGATCCAGCGATAGGCGTGCAGCAAAGCTGCAGGTCCAAGGTATCTGTCGCCATTCCACCAGTAGCTTGGGCAGGATGTCGAGCAGGACGCGCACATCACACACTCATAAAGCCCATCCAGCTTTTTGCGATCCTCGATCGATTGCTTCCACTCTTTTTCAGGCCGCTGCGTCTTGGTTTCAAGCCAAGGCATGATTGACGCGTGCTGGGCATAGAAGTGGGTCAGGTCGGGGATCAGGTCTTTGATGACCGGCATATGCGGCAAGGGGTAGATCTTCACGTCACCCTTGATCTCATCCATGCCATAGATGCACGCAAGCGTGTTAATCCCGTCGATGTTCATCGCGCATGAGCCGCAAATCCCTTCGCGGCACGACCGGCGGAAGGTTAGCGTTGGATCAATCTCGTTCTTGATCTTGATCAGCGCGTCCAGAACCATGGGACCGCAGGTATCCATATCGACCCAATAGGTGTCGACGCGGGGGTTTTCCCCATCATCAGGGTTCCAGCGATAGATCTGGAACTTGCGGACGTTGGTTGCACCTTCGGGCTTGGGCCACGTTTTGCCCGTCCGGATGCGCGAATTCTTGGGGAGCGTCAGTTGAACCATGGTCTCTTCCGTCTCTAAATACCTGTGCCGAGGTTGAACCCAACCTGTACGCCACTTGCACAATTTCCTATTGGGGTTGCGCCCGAGATAACGGTGTTGCCACCGCTTACTGGACCCGCACTGGTTGCGCCTACGCCCACCTGCCCAGTTACTGTAACACTGCCAGTATCACAGCCTGTCACAGCGCCAGGAGGCGCTTGCTTGGGTGCGCAGCCCGTTACCGCTGTCGCGCCCAACACAAGTGCAGCCAGCCGGATCAATAAACCCGCGCCTTTGGCGCGATCCGCTTGAGGTCGATCCCGCCCTCATTGTGACCGATCAACGGGTTCAGGTGGACGGGACGATAATCCAGTTCAACCTTACCGTTGACCGTGGCCAGCGTATGTTCGCGCCAGTTCTCGTCGTCCCGATCCGGATAATCCTCATGCGCATGCGCGCCACGGCTTTCCTTACGGGCCTCTGCACTGACAATGGTCGCAAGCGCATTGGGCATCAGGTTCGTCAGTTCCAGCGTTTCCATCAAATCGCTGTTCCAGACGAGAGATCGATCCGTGACGGCGATGTCGTCCATCTTGCCCGCAACGCCGTACATTTTGTCCACGCCTTCAGCGAGCGTCTTATCAGTCCGGAAAACGGCGGCATCAGCCTGCATCGTCTTCTGCATCTCCAACCGTAGCTCGGCCGTGGTCACTGTTCCCTTTGAATAGCGCAGGCCATCAAACCGTCCCAAAGCCTTGTCGACGGACGCTTGGTTGAGCGTTGAGTTCGGCTCATTCGGATCAACGACTTCGCCTGCTTTGATGGCAGCGGCGCGTCCAAAGACCACAAGGTCGATCAGACTGTTCGAGCCCAAACGGTTCGCACCATGAACACTCGCACAGCCTGCCTCACCCACGGCCATCAGGCCTGGTGAGATTGCGTCAGGATTATCCTTGGTCGGGTTCAGAACCTCACCCCAGTAATTCGTCGGGATGCCGCCCATGTTGTAATGCACAGTCGGCAGAACCGGGATCGGCTCTTTGGTCAGATCGACACCGGCAAAGATCCGTGCGCTTTCCGAGATACCGGGCAGACGCTCCGCGAGCGTTTCTGGCGGCAAGTGGTTGAGGTGCAGGTGGATGTGATCGCCCTCGGCACCCACACCACGCCCTTCGCGGATTTCCATCGTCATGCAGCGGCTGACAACGTCACGGCTGGCCAAGTCCTTGTAGGTCGGCGCATAGCGTTCCATGAACCGCTCGCCTTCGGAATTGGTAAGGTAGCCACCCTCTCCACGAGCGCCCTCAGTAATCAGGCAGCCTGAGCCATAAATGCCGGTTGGGTGGAACTGGACAAATTCCATATCCTGAAGCGGCAGGCCAGCGCGGGCGACCATACCACCGCCGTCACCAGTACACGTGTGCGCCGACGTGGCCGAGAAATAGGCACGCCCATAGCCACCCGTCGCCAGAACCGTCATCTTGGCGTTGAAGACGTGGATCGTCCCATCTTCCAGCCGCCACGCAACAACGCCCTGACACTGACCGTCTTCAGACATGATCAGGTCAATTGCGAAGTATTCGATAAAGAACTCTGCGTTGTTCTTCAGCGATTGACCGTAAAGCGTATGCAGGATCGCGTGTCCCGTCCGGTCTGCTGCGGCGCAGGTCCGCTGAACCGGGGGGCCTTCACCAAACTCTGTCGTGTGACCACCAAACGGACGTTGATAAATCTTGCCCTCTTCGGTTCGCGAAAACGGAACGCCATAGTGCTCAAGCTCATAAACCGCCTTCGGCGCCTCGCGGGCGAGGTATTCCATAGCGTCCGTGTCACCCAGCCAATCCGATCCCTTGACCGTGTCATACATGTGCCACTGCCAATGGTCGGGGCCCATGTTGCTGAGGCTCGCCGCAATGCCGCCCTGTGCGGCAACCGTGTGCGAACGGGTTGGAAACACTTTGGTTATGCAGGCGGTCTTTAGACCTTGCTCTGCCATACCAAGCGTCGCGCGCAACCCTGCGCCGCCAGCGCCCACGACGACAACGTCATAGTTATGCGTCTCGTAATCGTACGAAGCCATGTGAGTGTCGCTCCTTAAAAGGCCATGCGCGCGATGGCGAAGACGCCCGTCGCGGCGGCCGCGTAACTTAGGAAGATGTTTCCGATGATCAGCGCAGCGCGTGTAGCACCGTGGGTGTAGTCCTCAATCAGGACTTGCGCCCCGCCTTTGAAATGCATGAAGCCAACCCAGATCGTCAGAGCCGCGATAAGTGCGGGGAAGGGTCGAGCGAAGGTCGCGGTGACCTCTTCATATGTCCCACCCAACGTGCTGCCGAACGTCAGCACAAAGAGCGGGCACAAGATCAAAAGCGCCCAGCTGGACACTTGCATCGACCAGTAGTGGTGGGTTCCATCCTTGGCAGACCCAAGGCCAACGGCGCGTTTCCTGTCAGTTACAAATGCCATTGCTCCGCCCCTCAGATAACCAGAACCGTCAGGATCGTCAGCACAACCGATCCAACGATCATGCCCATCCCGAGTTTCTCAGCGAAGGCCACATCATAGCTGCCGCCGTTGTCCCAATAGAGATGCCGCAGGCCACCCAGCGTGTGATACCAAAGCGCCCAGAGCGACAGGAACAGAACCAGATCGCCAAACCACGAGCGCAAGAACCCGTCTGCGATTGCGAAATACTCCGGCGAAGAGGAAGCGGCGAGGAGCCACCAAACGATCATCAGGGCTGCAACCAACATCGCATTGCCTGTGATGCGCACAAAGATCGACGACATCGACGTCATCTGTGGCCGATAGATCGTCAGGTGGGGCGACAGGGGCCTATTCCCCCGGTTCACATCTGCCATGACGTACTCCTTTATAGGACCCGGCTAGGATTAGCAGTTTTTCGCGCGCAGTCATCTCGTTTGCCTGCGGTTTTTTGGCACAACGGCTGATTTTCTTTATTTTGTGATCACGCGGCTTTTTGTTGTGATCACAACATGCCTAAGTAGGGATGAGCGCCCAGAAATCCAGGTCCAGAAGCACGTTCGAGTCGTACTTACCTTCATCTGTTTTCAACGCGAACTCAGGGGCTTCCGCCTTGGCCGCCACAAGCCTTAGGCGGAGCGCACCAACACCCGGCGCATCAACCTCGGCCTTGTCCAAGACTTCGCTCCAGGCCTTAACCGTCGTTCCTGCAAAACACGGGTTGGCGTGTTGTCCGCCGTTGAGTGCGACCATCATCTGGGCGTTCGCCAATCCGTTAAAGCTCAAGGCGCGCGCAAGTGAGATCACGTGTCCGCCATAGATTAACCGATTGCCATCTGGTCGAACCGTGACGTCAAAATGAACCTTGGCCGTGTTCTGCCAAAGCCGGGTCGCCATCATATGTTCGGCTTCTTCGATGGTCACTTGATCGACATGGTCGATCCGTTCCCCGATTTCATAGTCGCCCCATTTGTGCGGCTCACCGGCAAGCGCGAAGTCATAGTCTGAGAAATCAAGCCCTTGCGGAACGACGAGCGCATCGGACGGCACGACCTTTTGCAACTCTGGCAAGGCAGGCCGGGGGGCTGGCGACCCAGCATCCCGTTTTCGAACCATAACCCAGCGGACATATTCCAATACTGGCTCACCGTGCTGATTGCGCCCCGTGGTGCGCACCCAGACGATCCCGGTCTTGCCGTTGGAGTTCTCTTTCACACCGATGACTTCGCTGGTCGAAGACAGGGTGTCACCCGGCCAAACAGGGAGCAACCAGCGCCCTTCGGCATAGCCCAGATTGGCGACCGCGTTCAGAGACACATCCGGGACCGTCTTGCCAAAAACCGTATGAAAGACGGCAAGATCATCCATCGGGGCCGCGCTCAGCCCGCAGGCCTGCGCAAACGTATCAGCCGAGTATATCGCGTGCCGCGCCGGATAAAGGGCGTAATACAAAGCGCGCTCACCCGCACCAATTGTGCGCGGAACACCGTGTGTGATCACATCTCCGGGAGTGTAATCCTCAAAGAAACGACCTGCGTTCGTTTTGGTCATTAATGCTCGCCCAACCGTTTATCCGGATCGTAAGCCGCGTCAGTTTCCTTGGTGACGGCCTGCGCACAGCGCATGACGCCGTTCGCTGCGTCGAACGCATATGCCGGGGAACCGTGCAGCACCCAGCCCTTCTGCAAAGCCTGCGTGACTTTGTGGCAAAAGGCCGACGTATCGTCGCCCGTTAGCACTCTGTAAAGTGTCGTCATTGTTTGATTACCCCGGAAACGGCCAGTAGCCGAGCCATGTGTGAATGCCGGAAATTACGGAAAAGATGACAAGCGATATAATAATCAGCCTGATGTCTCCGCCCTTGGTGCCGGGTTCAGGTCGATCCCAGACCGGTACGGCACGATTGATCACGACCATCTCGACCACGGCCCAAACCGCAAGCCCGCCAAACAGAACGACCGAGGTCCAGTCGCCATTGACCAGCAAATGCGCGACCGCCCAAACGATAACGCCGCTGAGCATTGGGTGGCGCAAGGCACCGCGAAAACGGCTCTTGGAACTGCCCAATCCGAAAAGTCCAACCGCAAAAAGCATAAGAAGATTGTTCAAGTGTACGCCCCAACTGGGCGGCACATAGGCAAGGCCGGTCACCCAACTCCGATACCCGATGACCATCAAAACGATGCTGGCAACC
>JABSSC010000062.1:14075-21695 GCA_013214635.1 Paracoccaceae bacterium
GCGAGTGCCTGCTCCGCCTGCGAGCGGAGTGACGGCCCGAGGTCGATGGTCACCACCGAGACTAGGCTGGCCGCGACCAGCGCGACCGCCACGGTCACCGGCACCACCGTCACCGCAACCAGCGCGACTGCGACTATCCCTTTTGACGCGTCACCCATGCTGTCTTGCATGTTATCTCGTGCGGCGGGTGCAACACGTTTGAACAGGTGCGCCCCCCACCAAATGATCATTCCAAGAATTAGCCAGATCATGCGCTCTCCAGTTTGGCTATGGCGTCGGCCTTTGCCAGGATCGACCGCGCCGTGGCTACGTGAAGGTTTTCGACAATCTTGCCGTCGACCACGGCCACAGCTTCGCCCCGTGCAAGCGCTGCGTCAAACGCTTCGATCTGGCGCTTGGACAGATCAACCGCGTCTGCGCTGGGGGCAAAAACGGTGTTGGCGACATCCAACTGGGCGGGATGGATCAAGGTTTTTCCATCCATGCCCAGCGCCGCACCCTGCTCACATTCAGCGCGCAGGCCTTCCGCATCTTTGAACGCGTTAAAGACACCGTCGATGCAAGCAACTCCGGCAGACCGTGCTGCCAGCAAGCTCATCTGAAGGGCGGTCATCATCTGACTACGTCCGCCGCCGGTATCACATCCCAGATCTTTGGCCAGATCGTTGGTGCCCATCACAAACGCCTCAAGCAAGGGATGGTCTGCGATGGCAAGCGCGTTCAGAACCCCGCGCGGCGTCTCGATCATGGCCCAAAGCGGTCGTGTTTCGGTTGTCAGAGACACCGCGTCCAGCGCATCGGGCCCGTCGACTTTGGGGATGAGAATCGCATCACAGGCCATATCGGCAGCCGCAGAAAGGTCATCCGCGCCCCATTCGGTATCACGCCCGTTGACCCGCACAACCTTGATCCGGTCGCCATAGCCGCCTGCGTCGAGCGCCGCGCGCAATGTTTCCCGGGCGGTAACCTTTTCGGCGGGCGCCACTGCATCTTCGAGATCGAAAATGATCGCATCGGTTGGCAACCCCCGCGCCTTTTCCAACGCGCGCTCCTTTGACGCTGGAATGTACAGGACCGAACGCAGTGGACGGTTGCTGGTTGTCATTTTCTTGGCTCCGCAATTTTGTTGCGCAATACATCGCAGAAACGCAGCAATTGACAAGTCCATTTTTGCTGCGACGCAGCAAATACCTGCGAACGGGCCGTTAACCATTTTTTCGCCGCTGGGCCTCAGTCTTTGCAAATCCAAGCGGCACCCCGCCCTTGGGCTTGAGGCAGGGTCTTTTCTGATCGGACGAGACCCGGAAAGGGACTTGGAATGACGAAACAGCAGTTCATGACGGCCACATTCGGAATGGCTGCGCTGATTTTGACGGCGTCGCCAGTATTCTCACAAAACACCAACAGGAATTGCGGACCTCGCGACGGCATAATTGATCGCCTCGCGGAACGCTACGGCGAAGCACGGCAATCCATCGGGCTTGGCGCACAGAACCAAGTTGTCGAGGTCTATGCATCGACCGAGACCGGGACATGGACGATCCTCGTTACGGGATCGAACGGTATGACATGTATGGTTGCCTCCGGTCAGGCGTTTGAAAACGTCACCGAGGCGTTGCCCGCATCTGGCACTGACGCCTAATTAAGCGCATCCCAAATCAGCTTGGTTCCGGTGATCGCGAGCAAAACGTATGTAATCGCGAAAAACAGCGGCTCTGGAACCAACCTGTGCGCCCGCACCCCAAGCCATGTCCCCAGAATCGCGAAAGGCGCCAAGATCAGATTTGCGGTCAACGTTTCGACCGTAAATAGCCCCAGAAAGGCATAGGGCACCGCCTTGAAAATGTTGATCGCCCAGAACGTCAGGACCGTGGTCGCCTGATAGGTTGTTTTTCCCAACCCCTGCGCCAGCAAGTATATCGCCACTGGCGGCCCGCCGGCATGGCTGACAAAGCTTGTGAACCCGCCGATGCCGCCGGTCAGAACCCCGACCCACGGGGCGAATGGCTCAGTTCGCCGAGAAAAGACCCCAGCCTTCGCGGCTATTTGCCAAACGATGAACGCCAGAGCGATGACGCCAATCAAAAGGCGCAGGATATCGTCATTGGCCCAGCGGAATACGAACGCGCCAATCGCCACGCCCGGCAATGACCCAATGATAAGCCGCTTGACCTCAATATCGCTCCACTGCTTCCAATAGGGCCGGATTGCTGACACATCCATCAACATCAAAAGCGGAAGCATAAGCCCCACGGCAATGCCGGGATCAACGATCATCGCCATGATCGGCGCCGACACAAACGAGGCCCCGGAGCCAAACCCGCCCTTTGAAATTCCGGCGAAAATGACCGCCGGAATGGCCAGAGCGAAAAACAACGTATTCAGTTCCATGCCCTGCCACTATCCGCTTCCGTGGACATGCGAAAGTCAGACACACTTGCGACTCTGCGCGCGCTTCGCTACGCAATGCGCGAAAAAATCAGGGACCGGAGATCTCAGACCATGGCCAGACCCAAGATCGCGCTGATCGGCGCGGGACAAATTGGCGGAACCCTCGCCCACCTCGCAGCCCTCAAAGAACTGGGCGATGTCGTCCTGTTCGACATTGCGGACGGCACGCCACAGGGTAAGGCACTCGACATTGCAGAAGCCGGGCCGTCCGAAGGTTTCGACGCCGCGCTCAAAGGCACCACGGATTACGCAGATATCGCGGGCGCAGATGTGTGCATCGTCACCGCCGGTGTTCCCCGCAAACCGGGGATGAGCCGCGATGATCTTTTGGGCATCAACCTCAAGGTCATGAAATCAGTGGGCGAAGGCATTGCCGCCAACGCGCCAAACGCTTTTGTCATCTGCATCACCAACCCGCTGGACGCGATGGTCTGGGCGCTGCGCGAATTCTCGGGCCTGCCTCATAACAAGGTCTGCGGCATGGCTGGCGTTCTGGACAGCGCGCGGTTCCGCCACTTCCTGAGCCTTGAATTCGACGTTTCGATGAAAGACGTCACTGCCTTTGTTCTGGGTGGCCACGGCGACACGATGGTCCCGCTGACGCGGTATTCGACCGTTGCAGGTATCCCGTTGCCAGATCTGGTGTCGATGGGCTGGACCACACAAGAAAAGCTTGATGCGATCGTACAGCGCACCCGTGACGGCGGCGCAGAGATTGTCGGTCTTCTTGGCAACGGCTCGGCCTACTACGCCCCGGCCACCAGCGCGATCGAGATGGCAGAAGCTTATCTCAAGGATCAAAAGCGTCTGTTGCCTTGTGCCGCCTATTGTGACGGAGAGTTTGGGCTGAAGGGCATGTATGTTGGCGTACCGACCGTGATCGGTGCCGACGGCATCGAGCGTATTGTCGACATCAAACTCGACAAGGACGAACAGGTGATGTTCGACAAATCCGTCAACGCAGTGAAAGGCCTCGTGGAGGCCTGCAAAGGCATCGACGACAGCCTCGCATGACCGAAAGGGCGCCGGGAGGGGGCGGTGACACTGGTGTGACGCAAGCTTTGCCGTCAGACCAGATCACCGATCTGTCCAGCGCCCTTCTCATTCCCATCCGTCCAAAGGCGAGGCGATCCCCGGGGACACGGGATTGTGGCGTCCTTACGTCTGACTTCACGCCGCACCCCATGGCCCATTTGGCGTGTCGCCAATGGGCGGCCAAACCAGAAACTGATACCGGAAGAGACGCTGCTCCAACTGCAGAGCGGCTTAAGGGGCGGTGGCTTCTTGGCGGGTTGTGCCGCGGCCATTTTGGGCACGTTCTGACCAATTCTCTGGGGCGGCTCTGGGCACTTGATGACATCGAAAACATTGACGGTGTCGTGTTCGTCGGACACGCAACCGATGCGTCACAGGACCCAACGGTCGCGGGAATGCTCGCAGCCCTTGGGCATGATATTGCGCATCACATCTGCACCGACCCAACCATCGTCGAAACGCTGATCCTCGCCCCCGATCTTTACAGCGAAACGATGTCATCCAAGGCAGAGCCAGCCTATGCCGCGTGGTTCAAAAGCAAGTTCGCGCCGCAGCCTGAAAATCAACCAATCTACATCACCCGGCGCAAGCTGCCGCCCGACGACGGGCGGGTCCTGTGCGAAGATGTTCTTGAACAGAATTTTGCGCAGGCTGGGTATCGTATCTTTGCGCCTGAACAGCATTCGGTTGCGGATCAGATCGCAGCCTATGCTTCGGCGCCGCTGATTGTCGGATGTGACGGGTCCGCGCTTCATCTTGCGGCCATGACCATGCCCGAGACCGCGCGGCTGGCCGCAATTCATCGCCGGATGGAGGCGACACCCCTCCTTGATGCCCAACTCACCGGCTTTGCCCCGGATCGCGTGGTGTGGGTTGATGCCTTGACCGACGAACGCCACCGCGATTTTCGCGCCTCGCACAAAGGGTACGCCACGCTGGATTTCCGCGCGGTGCACCGATCGCTTGTTCAAAACAAGTTTCTGGACGCTTCGGCGGAGTGGACCATTCCAACCAACGCGCAAGTCTCGGACGATCTTGCCCGCTTTGACACGGCCGACGCGTCTCTTTTGTCGTTTCACGAACACCAAGCCCGCTTCACCGGGCGTCACCGGGAAATCCGCGACATCGCCCGGGATATTCAGGTTCCGGACATGGATGGCATCGGATATCGGCGGGTCCTGAAGCGGCTGCACGCGGGGCTCAATCCTGATTGGTATCTTGAGATCGGGACGTTTCGCGGCCTCAGCCTGGCCCTGAGCCAATCCAATACCGTTGCCGTAGACCCTGAGTTCCGCCTCGATACGCCACCAGATCTGGGCGACAAAGAATTGCACATGCAAGAGATGACGAGTGACGCATTCTTTGCCTCCGGCTTTGTCCAGCAGCGCGGCATTCGCTTTGGTTTTGCGTTTCTGGACGGGCTACATCTCTATGAGGCAACACTGGCCGACTTTCTGAACGCCGAACGCGTGATGGCGCCGGGCGGGATCATTGCCATTCACGATTGTTGTCCCACCACCGTTGAAATGGCGGCTCGCGACAGGCCCAAGGGCTTGTGGACTGGAGACGTCTGGAAAACGCTTCTGTTTCTTGCCGAGTGTCGGCCTGATCTTGATATCCAAGTCACCCGCGCAGCTCCAACGGGCCTTGCACTGATTGGGGGGCTGGATCCAACCCGCAACACTGTTGACGACGATCTTGCCTTAGCGCGAGAACGCTACGACGATTTGGCATTCTCGGACTTTGCCGATGGTCTGGCAGGCTATTACCGGAATATTCCTCTCGTACCCCCGGCACGGGCGTTGCGGCACTTCCTGCCCAAGACATAAAGTCGATCAACTGGGTGGCCATGCGCCAGGCCCAATGATTCCTATAGTTTGTTCGTGCTTCCTGATTTTGTGATCACACTATTTTTGACTGTGATCACAAAAGTGGGAAAATGCGTTAATTCCAGCGATCTGCGACATAAAGACGTTTTGGAGCGCCCTTGCCCTGTGCAAATACCGTTCTAATGCAGCCAAGCGGGATACTATTGTGAACATCCACGAATATCAGGCGAAGGCCCTCCTTCGCGACTACGGTGCTCCGGTCTCTGACGGACGGGTCGTTTTGAAAGCTGAAGACGCCAAGACGGCGGCTGGCGAACTTGATGGTCCGCTATGGGTCGTCAAGGCGCAAATCCACGCCGGTGGACGCGGCAAAGGGACCTTCAAGGAACCTGATGCAGGTGAACAGGGCGGCGTTCGTTTGGCTAAATCGGTGGAAGAAGCGGCCGATGAAGCGCGCAAGATGCTGGGTCGTACGCTGGTCACAAAACAGACCGGCGACACGGGCAAGCAGGTGAACCGCATCTATATCGAAGACGGATCGGGCATTGAGACCGAGATGTATCTGGCGCTTTTGGTGGATCGCCAAACCAGCCGCATCTCATTTGTGGCCTCGACCGAAGGCGGCATGGACATCGAAGAGGTGGCCGAAAGCACGCCGGAGAAAATCCTGTCCTTCAGCGTCGATCCCGCAACGGGCTATCAACCCTATCACGGGCGCCGCATTGCGTTCATGCTTGGCCTGACCGGCGGCCAGGTAAAACAGTGCGTCAAACTGATGGGAACGCTGTTCCAGCTCTTCGTCGACAAAGACATGGAGATGCTTGAGATCAACCCGCTGATTGTCACCGATGGCGGCGACCTTAAATGTCTCGACGCAAAGATGGGTTTTGACGGCAACGCGGTCTACCGCCACGCCGATATCGCTGCGCTGCGCGACGAGACCGAAGAAGACCCCAAAGAGCTTGCCGCGTCGAAGTTCGACCTGAACTACATCGCGCTCGACGGAGAGATCGGCTGCATGGTCAACGGCGCGGGCCTTGCCATGGCGACGATGGACATCATCAAGCTCTACGGTGCAGAGCCTGCGAACTTTCTTGACGTGGGCGGTGGCGCTACCAAGGAAAAGGTGACCGAGGCTTTCAAAATCATCACGAGCGATCCCAATGTCAAAGGCATCCTTGTGAACATCTTCGGTGGCATCATGCGCTGCGATATCATCGCAGAAGGCGTGATTGCTGCGGTGAAAGAAGTGGGGCTGGAAGTGCCCCTTGTTGTGCGTCTGGAAGGGACGAATGTGGAGAAGGGCAAGGAGATCATCGCGACCTCCGGGCTCAACGTGATCGCGGCGGATGATCTCAAGGACGGCGCCGAAAAGATCGTGAAAGCGGTGAAGGGATAAGCGGCGTCGGCCGCCCCCCGATCCGGGTAGTTAACCGTGAAGAACGCCCCACCAAACCGTCGTGCAATCGTCCATATCGGTCTTAACAAGACCGGCTCGACGACGCTGCAGTTCTGGTTGGCCAACAATGCCGACAAACTGCGCGAGCACGGCGTCTGGTTTGACGACTTGCGTCCGCATGGTGGGCCAGAGCTTTCGACCGCTGTCGGGTGGAAGACTTTCGCCTGCACTGCGCTCCCCAAATACAAGGTCGACCAGTGGGAGCGTCAAGTCTATGACATGGATACCAAGGAAAAGACGGCTGAACGGGTCGCGACATTTCTTGACCGTGTCGAAGCCACCCTGCCCCCCGAGGGTGAGACATACGTAACCTCTGCCGAACATATCGGCACCGGCGTGCGCCCGCCGCAAAGCATCCGGTTGCTGCACAGCTGGTTCGCAGAGCGCTTTACCGAGGTCAAATACGTCGTCTACATCCGGGATCAGGTGGACTGGATTCCAAGCGCCTATGTTCAGGCGATCCGGTCCGGCGCAACTCTGTCGATCGAAGACTTTATCGAAGCCAAGGGCGCCAACAACTTCTTCTATCTGGTCAACAATTGGCGCGAGGAAACAGGTGCGGATTCGGTCATCGTTCGACGGCTTGACCGCAAGGTGCTGGTCGACGGTGATCTGGTGGCAGATTTTGCATCGATCATTGGGGTCAACCCAAATGACTTCGCCCCCCGCCAACCGGCCAATGAAAGCATGTCGGCGTTTCAGACGACCCTGACGCGGTACTTTTCGATCTGCTTTGGCTGGGCTGTGAAGCGGTTCAACCTGCTGCCATGGCAACGCAGGATCTATGACCGCAACTGGAACCTGCCCGCGCGTTTCAAGAAACCCAAACTCAATGACAGACAAGCC
>JABSSC010000063.1 GCA_013214635.1 Paracoccaceae bacterium
CCCGGTTCAAGGAAGATCGCTGTGTGCAAGGGCATCAGACGATCCTGATATTCCAGCGCCTTCGCGAAGTCGCCTTCGAGTGTGGCCGCCTGAAACTCGGCGCACAGACGCGGCGCGACATTGGCCGTAACCGAAATACAGCCCACGCCGCCATGCGCGTTAAAGCCAAGAGCCGAGGCATCCTCGCCTGACAACTGAACAAAGTCGGCCCCGCAGGTCGCGCGCTGATGGCTGACCCGCGTGATATCGGCGGTGGCGTCCTTGACCCCGATGATGCGCGGCAACTTGGCCAGTTCGCCCATCGTCGCGGGCGTCATGTCGATCACAGACCGCGGCGGGATGTTATAGATGATGATCGGCAGGTCGCAGCAATCGTGCAGCGCCGTGAAATGCGCGATCAGCCCGGCTTGTGTGGGCTTGTTGTAATAGGGCGTTACCACAAGTGCGGCATCGGCCCCTACTTTATGCGCGTGCTGCATCAGGCGCATCGCTTCGGCGGTGTTGTTTGACCCCGCGCCGGCGATGACAGGGATCCGGCCCGCCGCGGCCTTGACGACCTCTTCGACAACAAGCTCATGTTCGGCATGGGTGAGGGTTGGACTTTCACCTGTCGTACCGACCGGAACGATTGCGGACGACCCCTCCTCGATATGCCACTCAACCAGCGATTTGAGCGTATCGACATCCACCGCGCCGTCCTTGAACGGCGTGACCAGGGCTGGCATTGATCCCTTGAACATCTCACGCACCTCGCTGTTGTCACGGGGGACCACCCCCCGCCTGAATCGGCGCGACCCTAAACGCAGTGCATGGCCTTGCCAAGCACCACGGCCATTCCTTTAGATGGGTTTAGCGTTCTGCGGCCAGAAGGCGGTCAGCAACGGCCATGCTGTTAGCGAATTTACCCGCACATAAAGGGTCAGGAGCGTTCAAGCTTGGACTGTCCTGAGTGTGGGATTGATAGAACCGTCTCAAGGCGCGGGCATAGTGCTTTCGCCACCCGCGATGCGATGCGTTCAGGAACCAGCTTCGACGCAAATCCCAGCTGCGGCTTGGTACTGATCCGAGGCTTGATCCGCCGACCAGATACCCCCCTTGGCTATAGACCGTAATTTCTCCCAGGAAGACATCTGAACCAGCCGTCAGGAAATCGACGCGCATATGATCGAAATAGCTGCCCACAGCGCCGGCAATATCTATGGCTTTGCCAACGCACTCAGGTAGTGGGGATTGATCCACAGCATCAGGACTGACCGCTGTTTTTTGATCGGTGCGATAGAGCTTGCCTGCCTCATCCGGCAGCCAAACGGCGGCAATTCGTTTTCGATTTTCCAACGTTCGGATTGGAATGATGCGTCGGACCTGTGCGCCGTAAGTGTATAGCTTTAGTTCCACCAAGGGTTGCTCGGTGCCAATCCGCTCTTCGACGAACAGTTTCGGTTTGATGTTGAAATAGCTCCATTGGTGCGAGGCGCGTCCATGTCGCTGGGCCATGGCGGCATCAATGCCCTTTCTAACCTCGGTCGGGCTTAGTCCATCTCGAACCGGAAAAATGCTGCTGCCCCAGCCATGGTTCGTTTTGATGACAACATCCGACGTCAAATAGATGTCCGGAATCGCGTCGGGTGCGCCAACCCACAAGGTTTTGGGGGTCTTGGCAGGGATCTTGAGCTCTTCGACGAATGCTTTGGCGGCAAGCTTGTCCGTGACGACCTTGAACCTTGGGTCATGATCGATGAGCTTTCGCCACGCAAATTTGAAATTTGCGGATAGCGGCGCGGCGATTGTCGACCGCGTGTCGTTGCAGCGCTTTGCAGGCGCGCGCAGCCTACGCACCTCGCGCGGGTAGCGCAGCGCGAGGTAGAGATCCAAGGCCCAAAAGAGCAAACGATCCGAAAACAACAAACCGGCAACCAAAACCGCTGAATGAAAAAATGAAACGAAGCGTTGTTGGGCATGGAGACTGAGGAATTTGAGAAATGACGTCAAGTCTACAGCGCCCAGTCACACGCCGCCGCCCGTCGTGCAGGCTGTGTCACATCATTGCCGGAATTGTGTGTTGTAGAATGCGTCCGGGGCAATAGGTTGCTACCCATGGCAAGTCAGCTTTCGATGCGGCCGGTTTTCTTTTTTGTACTCGTTCTGACCCTGTTCTGGTCACAGATTTCACCTGCACAAACCGCGCGCGAGGCCGCCGCGTTGGGGCAGGCGCTTGAGGAGATGCGCTCAGGGGACTGGGACGCGGCCCGTGCGGCCGCGCGTGCGTCGGGGCAAGCTGGACAAGATATTATCGAATGGCATCGCCTGCGCGACGGGCAAGGTAGCTTCGACGAGGTTCGGGAATTTTTGGCGCGCAACGGTGATTGGCCGGGTCTTCCCTTGTTGCGACGCCGATCAGAAGGGGCGCTCCCACTGGGCCAACGATCGGATGAGGTGATCGCATTCTTTGGCGCCGATCTGCCGCAGAGCGGGGCAGGGTCGGTCGCGTTGAGCGAGGCGTTGCGCGTCACAGGTCGCGACAGCCTTGCCGAGGCCGCCGCACGACATGCGTGGGTGACGCACCGGATGTCGGCCGCGGATGAAGACCTTCTGTTGGGCAACTATGGCGACGTCCTGCGCGAACTTCACGAAGATCGTCTGGACATGTTGCTTTGGCTGGGACGCCGGAGCGAAGCGGAACGCATGTATCCCCGCGTCTCGGAAGGATGGCAGCGGCTGGCCGCGGCGCGGCTTGATCTTCGCGGGAAACAGCCCGGTGTTGATGCCCGGATTGCTGCGGTCCCTGCGGCGTTGAGTGCTGATCCGGGGCTGGCCTATGAGCGTGCGCAATGGCGGTTTGGCAAAGGCAGATATGAAGGCGCGTCTGAACTGCTGCTCGCACGTGAGGGCACGGTTGAGGCACTTGGCCAGCCACAGCGCTGGGCCAATATGCGTCGCGTGCTGGCCCGTGATGCCATGCGCGACGGAAAACATCGCACGGCTTATCGGCTGGCGTCGCGCCACGGCATGACCGAAGGGTCAGCTTTTGCAGACCTAGAATGGTTATCCGGTTATCTCGCGCTGCGGTATCTCAACGACCCTGCCACGGCGCTGCGCCATTTCCGGAGCTTCCGTGCTGCTGTTGTCACACCGATCTCACTGGGACGCGCCGGATATTGGGAAGGCCGCGCGGAAGAGGCTTTGGGCAATGCCGAGGCCGCAAATACCGCGTTCGGGTTTGCCGCCGAGTATCAGACGAGCTTTTACGGACTTCTGGCCGCAGAACGGCTGGGTCTGTCGCTGGATCCCGCACTGACCGGGCAGCAGGTTTACCCCGATTGGGAAACCCAAGCTTTTGCAAACAGTTCGGTTTTGACTGCCGCTCTGCTTTTGCAGCGCGCTGGCGAGCGCAACTTGGCCGAACGGTTCATGACGCATTTGGCCGAGAGCCTCACCGAGGACGAGATCGGCTCGCTTTCTGATTTGGCCTTTGAACTTGAAGAACCGCATATCGCGCTGATGATCGCCAAGCGGGCCGCGTCGATGGGGCTGACCATCCCTAGGCCCTATTACCCCATCGTTGACCTTGGCGCAGCGAACCCTGCCGTCCCGCAGGAGCTTGCCCTGTCTATCGCCCGCCGTGAGAGCGAATTTGATCCGGTCGTGGTGTCAGGCGCAGGGGCGCGGGGACTTATGCAACTGATGCCCCGCACGGCGCAGCAGGTCTCGGGCGAATTGGGCCTGAATTATTCGCAAGGTCGCCTGACATCGGACCCGGTCTATAACGCGCAACTCGGGGTGGCCTATCTGGCCGAGCTGATGGACGAATTCTCGGACAATGCCGCGCTTACTTCGGCGGGCTACAACGCCGGGCCATCGCGCCCGCGCCGCTGGATCGAGCTGTATGGCGACCCCCGATCATCCCGTGTCGATCCAGTGGATTGGGTCGAACATATCCCGTTTCGTGAGACGCGGAACTATGTGATGCGCGTGATGGAAAGCTTGCCTGTCTACCGTGCGCGCCTGACCGGTGAGGTCGGTCCGATCCGCATAACGGATGAGCTTCGGGCCCGGTAGCACCGTAAAAATACTTAGAAGTTTACGGATTTCCCGTTAGGCTTTCCCAAAAAGGGAAGGGAAACTCGTGGATTTTCGTCTCACCGCCTTGCGCGTGATGGCTTTGCTGTTGCTCTTATCTGCGCCGATTTTTCCAGCCCTTGCTCAGCAAGAAGATCTTTCTGCCTCTGATGCTGAGGCCGTCGATGCGCTGCCAGACGACACGTTTGTCGCCCCCGTAATCTTTGAAGGTGAAACTCTGTTTCTGGTGCGTGGCTCCAGCGCGCTTCCAGCGGACGAGCGTGCCGACACAATCGTCGAGCGGCTCAATCAGGTCGCTGCGTCATCGGAATCGCTAGACGTGACAGGTGAGGTTTCGCTCGGCGAGTTTGGTCAGAATATCACCATCGATGGCACATTGGTCTCAATTGCGACGGATGCGGATGCCGAATTCGAACAGATGGAAGTTGATATTCTGGCGGGATTGCAATCCGATGCGATTGTAGCGGCGATCATTTCCTACCGCGAGGAACGATCTACCTCTGCTCTGGTTGATAGCGCTATCTCTGCTCTGGCTTGGACCGCCGCGTTTCTTGTGCTGTCTTTTCTCTTTTTTCGATACCGGCTGATGTTGTCAAACAAGCTGGCCGACCTCACCGAACGCCGCTTTACTCAGGTCGAAGAAGCAACGCATTCCATTGTTCAGGGTAAAGCCGTGGGCGCGCTGGTCCGGTTACTGGCCAATTTGCTCCAGTGGATCTTCTACTTTGTCGCGCTGTACTATTATTTATCGTTCGTGCTGTTGGCCTTTGCCGAAACGCGGTCCTTTGCTGAACTGCTTTTGGAATACGTCTCGCGGCCTTTGATCCTCATCGCGCTGGTCTTTGCCTATCCGTTCATACCGGGTTCGGAACCGGCGGCGTTTCAAGGCCTGACGATCCTTGCAGGTCTCATGATCTCACTTGGATCGAACACGGTTGTCTCCAACATGATGGCAGGTCTCTTCGTGATCTATCGGCGCAGTACGAATGTCGGAGATCGGATCCGCGTGGGCGATAAAACGGGCGATGTTGTTGAGATCAAATTGATGGAGACACTGATCAAATCCTTAAAAAACGAGATGATCTCGATCCCGAATGCGCAGCTTTTGAATTCTGAGGTGATCAATTATTCCCGCCAGATCGATGGGCGTGGGCTGTTGGTGCACACGACCGTCGGCATTGGGTATGAGGAGCCGCCAGAGAAAGTGAAGGCGATGCTGATCGAAGCGGCACGCCGTACGCGCGGTATTCGTAAGAATCCAGAACCGTTTGTGCTTTGGACGGCGCTGGCTGACTATGCGATCAACTATCAGATCAATGCGTTTACGGGCCGGGGCGAGGCGCTGCCCAAAATCTTGTCCGATCTCCACGAGAACATCATGACCGTGTTCACTGAAAACGGAACGCAGATCATGACACCGTCTTACGAGGCCGACCCGCCCGAGCCAAAGATTCCACCGCTGGAGTGGGATGGAAAACTAGTTGGCGCTGAATAACAGCGCTCAATCGAGGGAACCAAAGATGGAAAATATCCTAACGGCGTTTCGAAATGGATTGGGAAACTACGCCAATTTTCAAGGTCGCGCCTCGCGTCCAGAATACTGGTGGTGGATCCTGTTGATTTTCTTGCTCTTCATCGTGCTCGGCTTGATCGACGCTTTCGTCGTGGCCCCGATGCTTGGTTTTGGCCCCGGCGAAGATAGTGGCCGCCCGCTTTCGCTTCTGGTGAGCCTTGGTCTGTTCTTGCCCAATCTCGCGCTTGGTATTCGACGGCTCCACGACACAAACCGCTCGGGTTGGTGGATCCTAATTGGGCTGATCCCATTGATCGGAGTGTTGGTGCTACTCTACTTCTACACTCGGCCAAGTGACGAAGGTGAGAACGACCACGGGCCGCAACCCAAGTGGCCGCCTACGTCAGCGTAGGCGTCGCAGCACTTCAAACGAGGCATAGCCGTCGGGCACCAAGCCTTGTGATCTTTGAAACTGCCGGATGGCATCGATCGTATTGGGTCCGATGATCCCGTCCACGCCTTGCGTGTCATAGCCGCGCGCTGTCAGACGTTCTTGCATTTCCTGCTTTTCGACAAATCGCAGGTTGCGGTCGTCGCGCGGCCAGTCCGCTGCAATGGGATCGCCGCCGCCGATGCGGTCACTCAAATGGCCCACCCCAATCACATAGGCATCGGCGGTGTTATAGCGCTCGATCACCGCGAAATTATCAAAGATCATGAATACGGCACCCCGCGCTCCGGCAGGCAGTAGGATTGAGGCCGGGCCATGATCCGGCACAGGCGCGCCACTGGTGTCGCGAACGCCCGCTTCGGCCCACTCTGACGGCATCATCGTTACTCGTCGGCTGGCACGGCTGTAGTCGAACCCTGCGGGCAGGCGGACTTCCACGCCCCAGGGCTGACCTTTGGTCCACCCGAATTGCTTCAGATAGGCCGCTGTAGAGGCCAGCGCATCAGCGGGGTTGTCGGACCAGATATCGCGGCGCCCATCGCCGTCGAAATCCTGTGCGTAATCGAGATACGAGGTTGGGATGAACTGTGTATGGCCCATCGCCCCGGCCCAACTGCCGGTCATCTTGGCGGGTGCGACATCGCCCGCTTGCAGGATGTTTAGCGCCGCAAGAAGTTGTTGTTCGAAAAACGCGCCCCGCCGCCCGTCATAAGCAAGCGTCGCCAAAGCTTCGATAATCGGGGTCGTTCCCCGAAAACTGCCATACGCGCTTTCGAGCCCCCAAACAGCAACCACGACTTCCTTTTCAACGCCATAGCGCGCCTCGATCGCGTCAAGAAGCGGCGCGTTGTCCGCCAGCGCGGCCCTACCGTTCCGGACCCGCGTATCTGAGGCCGCGCTGTCGAGGTAATCCCAGATTTGCTTGGTGAATTCTGATTGGTTTCGGTCGCGTTGCACGACGTCGGTATTGTAGCGGATGCCCGCAAATGCGCCGTCAAAGACGACAGGTGCAATGCCCGCCTCCAGCGCGCGGGCGCGAAACCCCTCCGTCCAGCGTTGAAATCCCAAATTTGCGGTGGCCTGTGCAGATGTCAGCGTCGCCCCCTCGTCCCGTGCAGGCGGGCGCGGGGATGTCAGGGGCGCGACGGCCCCCGCCATGTCTGAGGCCATCACGGTCAAAGCCGCAAAAACCGCCGTCCAACGCATCGGGATCACCTGTTGTTATGGTGTCTGTTGCTCGTTGATGCAGATGGTAGCGCACAAGCCCCGCCTGCCAAAGCCACGAAAATCGCGTGGGCAAGAGATTGCCGGGGCCCTGTCTTACCGCCGTTTACGCACGACCTTGCGTTTCGACTTCGCCTTCGCGGACTTGGCCGGTTTGCGCCGGACGGGTCCGCGTTTGCGCGCCTGAGGGCCTTGGCTGACGCCGGTGCCGTCGACCTCTAACAGGTCAAGGATCAGCCCGCCCGTGACCGGCACAGCTTCAGCCAGACGCACCGTTACGCGTTGCCCAACCGCGATGATCCGCCCCGAATCTGCGCCCATCAGAGTTTGCGCGTCGCGGTCAAAATGAAAGAACTCTCGCCCCATTGATCGCACGGGAATGAGCCCGTCCGCGCCCGTTTCATCCAACCGCACGAACGCGCCAAACCGCTGCATGCCTGAGATGCGCCCGGTGAGTTCGGTGCCAACACGGTCTGACAGATAGGCTGCCAGATACCGGTCGGTGGTGTCGCGCTCGGCTGCCATCGAACGACGCTCGGTGTCCGAGATATGTTTGGCCGTGACTTCGAGGTTTTCGATCTCTTCGGGCGAAAGCCCGTCCTTGCCCCAGCCATAGGCGCTGATTAGTGCGCGATGCACGATCAGGTCGGAATAGCGCCGGATGGGTGAGGTGAAGTGCGCATAGGACCGCAGGGCCAAGCCGAAATGACCGAAGTTTTCGGGAAAATAATAGGCCTGCGTCATCGAACGCAGCGTCGCCATATTGATCAGCTCATCATGGTCGGTGTCCGCGGCCTGTTCCAGCAAGCGGTTAAGGTGCGCTGGTTTCAGAACCTGACCTTTGGCCAAGACCATACCCGCCGATTGTGCCGTCTCCCGGAGGGCTTCAAGCTTGTCGACGCTCGGTTCCTCATGAACGCGGTAAAGTAGGGGCGTTTTCTTTTTCTCAAGCGCTTCTGCCGCCGCAACGTTGGCCAACACCATGAATTCTTCGATCATCCGGTGCGCATCAAGCCGGTCGCGGAACGCCACGGACTTGACCCGTCCGTCATCGGTCAATTCGATGCGGCGCTCGGGCAGGTCCAGATCCAGCGGTTGGCGGCGTTTCCGGGCATCGGCGAGCGCATAATACGCGGCATAGAGCGGGGCCACCACGCTCTCCATCAAGGGGGCAACCTTGTCGTTCGGCGCACCGTCCTGTCCGGCCTGCACGTCTTGATAGTTCAGCGATGCCGCCGACCGCATCAGCCCACGTACAAAACGATGGCTGATCTTGTTGCCATCAGCATCGATCACCATCCGCACCGCAATACAGGCCCGCGGCACACCTTCATGGAGGCTACACAGATCGCCGGAAAGACGATCGGGAAGCATGGGCACCACACGGTCGGGAAAATAGGTTGAGTTTCCGCGCCGCCGTGCCTCGCGGTCCAAGGCCGATCCGGGCGTCACGTAATGCGCAACATCCGCAATCGCGACCCAGATGACATGGCCGCCGGGGTTCTTGGGGTCGTCATCATGGTGCGCATAACAGGCGTCGTCATGGTCGCGCGCATCGGCCGGGTCGATCGTGACCAGGGGAAGCTCGCGCAGGTCTTCGCGGCCCGTCAGCCCAGCCGGTTTGGCGCGATCGGCTTCTGCGATCACATCATCGGGAAAATCATCCGGGATGCCGTTTTGATGAATGGCGATCAGCGATACCGCTTTGGGTGCGGATGGGTCGCCCAACCTGTTGATGACGCGCGCCTTGGGCAGGCCCAATCGGCCTTTCGGTCCAGATTGCTCGGCCTCGACAAGTTCACCGTCCTTGGCCCCGCCAACCGCGCCCGCCGGGACGAGCCATTCGCGATCCGTGCCTTTGTCGATGGGCACGATCCGCCCTCCTTCAGCTGTCTTGCGGAAAACTCCGAGGATTTTGCGCGGGTTCGTTCCGATCCTCCGGATCAGGCGCCCTTCATAGGCATGATCTTCGGCTTTTACCTCGGCCAATCTTGCAAGAATACGATCGCCTTCTCCCAGCGCCGGGTCGGCGTCGCGCAAGATCATCAGCACGGTCGGTTCAGGCGCATCGCCTTGCCACTCAAGCGGTCGGGCAAAGATATCTCCATCCGCATCCGGGGCCTGCACTTGCAACACTGATACCGGTGGCAGCTTGTCTGGGTCGCGATACGTTTTGCGGCGCTTTTCAAGATGCCCCTCCGCCTCAAGCTCTTTCAGAATACGCTTAAGGTCGATCCGGTCCGCGCCCTTGATCCCAAAGGCTTTGGCGATATCGCGTTTCGACCCCAAGGCGGGGTTCTGGGCGATCCAGTCGAGGATCTCTTGTTTGGAGGGAAGCCGTGCCATGTCCTTCGCCTAGCATGTGCGTCGGTGGGCGTCATGCGATGATTGCGCGGAACAGCGATTTGCGACAGGGTCTCTCCAAACAAGGGGTATTCGATGACGCTTCCTGAAACGATGTACGGAATTCAACTGGTGGGCCATGGCGGCCCTCAGATGCTGGTGGCTAATGATGCTATCACAACGCCTCGCCCGGGTCCCGGTGACGTGATCATCGCCGTTGGCGCAGCGGGTGTGAACAACACGGACATCAACACGCGCATCGGCTGGTATTCCAAAGGTGACAACGATGCCGAGGATGCCGCATGGACGGGCGAGGCGCTTAAACTGCCCCTTATCCAAGGCGCAGACGTGGCGGGTCGGATCGTTGCGGTGGGCGATGGTGTTCCTGAAAGCCGCATTGGTGAACGTGTCTTGATCGAGCCGTCACTGCGCGAGGCGAACGGCGCTCCGCTACCGAAGCTGTGGTACTTTGGCTCGGAATGCGACGGCGGCTTTGCGCAATATACGCGCGTTGCATCCCTCCATGCTCATGCCATCGACACGGATCTCACGGATGCGGAGCTTGCCTCGTTCCCGTGCTCTTATTCGACCGCTGAAAACATGCTGACCCGGTCGCGTGTCTCAGCAAAAGACACCGTGCTTGTGACCGGGGCATCCGGTGGTGTGGGATCGGCGGCGGTGCAGCTTGCCCGCGCGCGCGGGGCACGGGTGATTGCCGTGACCAGCCCGTCCAAGGCTGAGGGATTGATCGCGCTGGGGGCCGAAACGACTGTTCCCCGCGACGCCGATCTGATTGAGGCGTTGGGGCCAAACAGCATCGATGTTGTCATCGACCTCGTCGCTGGTCCGCCTTGGCCACAGCTTCTCGACGTCATGCGACCGGGCGGGCGCTATGCGGTCTCGGGTGCGATTGGTGGCCCGATTGTCGAACTGGACGTACGCACGCTCTATCTCAAAGATCTGAGCTTTTTCGGATGCACTGTGCTTGAGCCAGAGGTTTTTCCCAACCTCGTGGGGCTAATTGCCAACGGAGCGATCCGTCCGCTTGTCGCGGCGACCTATCCCCTGGCTGACATTGCCAAAGCGCAGGCGGCGTTTCAGGAAAAGGCGCATACGGGCAAGATCGTACTCACGGTTTAACCCCTGACGGGCTCCCAAAGCTCGACTGCGTTGCCTTCGGGGTCAAGAAAATGCGCGAACCGGCCAAGGCCGTCCATGCTTTGTTCGTTGAATACCTCGACTCCGGCAGTTTTCAGTTGCGCGGTCATGGCGGTTATATCCGCGACCCGAAAATTGATCATGACCTGACGATCTTTTGGGAAATAGTCGGTGTCTTCGGCAAAGGGCGCGAACACCGTCACACCACCTTCCGCCGTCCAGGGCTCCATCTCCATGTCGGTTGGAGCAAGGTTGATCCCAAGCGTGTCATGGTACCATTGCGACAGACCTTTTGGATCCTTCGCGCGGAAAAATACACCGCCAATGCCCAGAACACGTTCCATGCCGATCCTCCATTTCGATTGAGGCGAGCATAACAGATTTATTGCGACCATTCCCCACCTCTTCCATAGTCCGTTCCAACTTGGGGAGAGCGGGAATGTTTGCGACTTGGCCGCGTCAGGAATTGATCGCGCGGGCGCTTAGACCTCTGACGGTGGCAGCAGTCCTGTTCAGCATCGCCACCGCTTTGACCATTGGTGCGTCCAATTTGCCGGCGGTGCCGCCGGTCTATCTGCTTCCCGGCTGGTGGTTCACGTTTGATGGTGTCGTGCTTGCCGAACACCTTGCCGCGCTGAACGCGAACGGAACGCGCGCGATCTTTCACGTGGCGCAGGCTCTGGATATCGCGCGCTTGGCTACCACAGGCGCGGCGCTGTTTCTGATTGCCGTGCAAACGGGTCGCGCTGCGCCGCAGGGCAGTTTGAGTCGGATACTTGGCTTTGCAGCGGCTTGGCTCGCCGTCGCGTATACCGTTACTGATTTCCTTGAAACGCTCGGGCTTCTTGTCATCCTTCACAGCCCCGCTCAGATCGACCAGATTGAGGCGGTCGCCTTTTCCGCGCTTGCCGTCACCAAGGTCGTTTTCTTCGTGTCCACCGTCGCGGTGCTTTTGGTCGCAATGGCTCTTCGCGCCGCACGCTAGGCAAAAAAACCCCGCCACGAGGGCGGGGTAAGGTTGTGCCGTGGTCTGGCCACAGGCACCGGCGGTAACTGAAAATTCTTGGATCAGGACATCTCGGCCCGAATTTGCTGGCGCAGCACGTCGATCGACACGGGTTTGCCGTCGCGTTTGAAGTGCCAGTAGGTCCAGCCGTTGCAGGATGGAGCACCTTCAAGCGCTGCACCAACCTGATGGATCGATCCTTTTGCGGCCTCGCTCACAAGCGTGCCGTCGGCTCGGACTTTGGCGGTGGCCCCACGGGGCGACGTCAGAACCTCACCCGGCCGCAACATGCCGCGTTCCACCAATTGTCCGAACGGAACGCGAGGTTCTGCGCGCTTGGACGTCGTAACCTCAAGCGCGGTCTTGTCGAACTTGCGGACCTTGTCGATCCGGCGCGTGGCGACGTCACGATAGGCAGGCTCGCGTTCGATCCCGATAAACTCTCGGCCCAGCATTTTGGCCACGGCACCCGTCGTCCCGGTGCCAAAGAAGGGATCCAGAACCACATCACCGGCATTGGTCGTCGCAAGGATCACGCGATGCAACAGCGATTCAGGCTTCTGCGTAGGGTGCGCCTTGTCGCCCTTGTCGTCCTTAAGCCGCTCATGACCCGTGCAGATCGGCAGTACCCAGTCCGAGCGCATTTGAATGCCCTCGTTCAGCGCCTTCAGAGCTTCATAGTTAAACGTGTACTTGCTCGCCTCTTCTTTCGAGGCCCAGATCAATGTCTCATGCGCATTGGTCAGACGCTTGCCCCGGAAGTTCGGCATTGGGTTGGACTTGCGCCAGACCACGTCATTGAGGATCCAAAAGCCCTGGTTCTGAAGCTCTGCGCCCAAACGGAATACGTTGTGGTAGCTGCCGATCACCCAGATCGCGCCGTTTGGCTTCAGCAAGCGGCGCGCGGCGGCCAGCCAGTCACGTGTGAACTCGTCATAAGCACGAAACGACCCGAACTGGTCCCACGCATCATCAACCGCATCCACCCGGCTGTTGTCCGGGCGGTGCAGCTCACCTTTGAGCTGAAGGTTGTATGGCGGGTCGGCGAAAATCAGGTCGACCGACGCTTCGGGCAGTCTGCGCATCTCTTCGATGCAGTCCCCGCCAAGAATTTGGTTGAGCGGCAGGCTCGCTGTCCCGCGCTTGGTCTTTGTCGTCATCTCTGCCTCTGTCCCCGCACCGTTTTTCGGTGTCGCGTCTGTTGAGCCCAAGATGAGTCATTGGTGATTCGCGGTCAAATTCTTTTTTGAATCAGGAACTTATAGTTTTATCTTGCCACAAGATGTTGTGGACGGGCTTGAACGAACGCCTATGATGTGGGGTTACACCGTGTTGCTTTAGTGCCGCACGATGTGCCGCGCTGGGATAGCCCGCATTCGTGTCCCAGCCATAGCCGGGGTAGTGTTGCGCCAAATCCACCATGATCTGATCGCGGGCTACCTTGGCCACAATCGATGCTGCGGCGATCGACAAACTGCGCGCGTCGCCTTTGACGACCGGGGTGGCAGGCAAAGCGATGTCCCGGGGGATCATGTTGCCGTCGATCAACGCGTGATCTGGCGTAACGAGCAGTCCTTCCAACGCACGGCACATGGCCAGATGTGCCGCGCGCAGGATGTTGATTTCGTCAATCTCGGCCACGCTTGCCTCGGCAATAGACACAGTCGCGTTGCGATGGATGGCGTCGGCCAGGTTCAGCCGACGCTTGGCGGTGAGTTTCTTTGAATCGTTCAGACCCGCAGGAATGTTGTCCGGATCAAGCACGACCGCCGCAGCCAAAACCGGCCCTGCCAATGGGCCACGCCCGACCTCATCGACCCCGGCTATAGCACGGCACCCACGCGCCCGAAGCGCGGTTTCAAGTTCAAAATCTGGCCCCATCGTCATGGGCGCCAATGAACCCGCACCGGCCTCGTTTGGCAACGCGCAAAAAAAGGGCCGGGGGTGGAGGACCCCCGGCCATCCGGCGCGGACTGGAGATGTGGGACGTGCCCCACGCCGGCTGCTCGATATATCTTGGCCGGTTAGTCGCGGCGTGCCTTCACCCGGTACCCCGCCCGCCGCAGGCAACGGGGGGAATAGACGACACGCGGTCCTTGGGCTGTTCGCGCCGCGCGCTCGCAGCTTTGCGGAAGCTCCGCGACGCGGTCGTAGTTCCTCTGAAGGCAACGCCGCCCTAACGCTTCATAGAATTGGCCGTTCGACTGATACGTGCGCAAGCAACGCTCCGGCAACGACCGTGCTGATTTTGCGCCGCCATAGCGATACCCCTGACCCAAGGGCTGAAGCCCGGCGGTTGGGTCCTTGGGGGCGACGCGCGTCACGGGTGTCGCCGGGGCCGGGGCGGCCTTGGCCGCGTCATTGATTGCCGCCGCCAAAAGTCCAAGTGTCACAAGACCGAACACAGTGCGCGCCACGTCATCGCGCCCGGCATGCGCCGGTACAGGCTTAAGCGCCAACCCCATCACCACCACACACGTTGTCAGTATCAGTCGCATATCGGTTCCTTTCGTTTCCCGCCGTATGTTGCAGGCACCGTCGAACCAACCGCCTCAGACAGGCAATATCAGCGCTCTGTTATGCGATAGCAGCGCGCGATGTGCCGGTGGATATTGAATAACCCGGCACAACCCGGCAGGTTTACTGTCATGAAGACGACCCTTCTCACCGGGCTTTTGTTGATCGCCGCTGGCATGGCGCAGGCGGCCTGCTATGGCGACTACAAAGCCAAGCGCGACGACCCGTTGCAGCTTCATTATGGCGTGTTGCAATTGTCGGATGGCGCATGTCGCGACGCATCCCGGGCCGAGGCCGAGGCGCGCGCGCGGGTGCAGGCGGCGGGGTGGCAGTTCCTGACGCTGGTCTCAACCTTCGACGACAGCGGGCTCGCCCAAAGGAAAGACAGTGCCGCAGAATTCTACCTCCGTTTCTGAGGCGCGCGCCGCGGGCAGCCGTGTCGTGACGATTGGCGTTGTGGCCATCGTCGCGATTCTGGCGCTTGCTGCCGCGTTTCTCTTTACGACGCTCCCTGACGGAAACGCGTTCAACGCGCGGGTCGAGCGCATCTTTGTCGAAAATGACGGGCTGACGTCTGAGGCCGAAATCAAACTCCTCGAAATCCTCGCCCAGTCCGGCACAGCGTTTTCCGAGGTGCTTGCCGGGTATCGTACGGTGATCTTTGTTCTGCTGGTGCTTGCGACGGGGCTTTTGATCGCGTCGCTTGTGCTGGTCGTAGCCATTGTCACGCTGAATCGCCGGTTGGGCGAGATCGAGCGCCAAGGCATTCAAGTGGCCGCCCTTGTTGTTCGGCGCGAAGATAACTCGGTTTTGCTCAATGATATGGAGTTCCGACTGACCGCCGCCGCGATCGAAACCCTCGCCGTTTTGGCTGAGGCGCGACTTGACGGGGACATCCTGAGCGGTGCCGAGATTGAGGCCGTCATTTCAGGCCGCAAGGTCGAAGACTGCGATGAGGCGGCCGGTGCGACACGCATCAAACGGCTGCGCGACGCTTTGGGCAACCAGGTCATGGCCGAGCTTCTGATCAAGACGGTCGCGCGCAAGGGGTATAGTCTGTCCGTTGCGCCGGACGCAGTGGTTGTCGACTGACCCGTCTGGACAGGCTCGCGGCGATGGGATTCAGTATGGCAACGCCACAACCCCCGAGGCCAAAACCGAATGCAGGGCGCGATTGAGGATTGCGAGGCACTGCGGCAAAGCTTTGCCGAGACGTTTCAGCATCAATACCTCCTGTCTCAGACTCAGCCAGAGACGCCAGAGGGCTGGACACCGGCAGAGGCGTTGAATGGCTGGTTCCTGACCCACTGTCCAAAACTCCCGTGCCAACCGATCCTCAGCGCTGAGGGCGAACAGGTCGGTTGGCTATTTGGGGTTGCGGTGGATCAGTCGGGCACGCTGAAGTCGCAAACACCCATCGAGCTTGGGCTAAATCCGGGGGCAAAGGGGTTCTGGACGCATGTCGAAGACCACCTGACGTCACTGGCCGGGAAATACATCGTCATCCTGCCGGTGTCAGAAGGGGGGCGTATATACGCCGACCCGGTTTGTGATCTGCCACTGGTCTTTAATCGCGACGCGCGATTGATTGCCGCCTCACCACTTTTGGCTCTTCCGCGCGCGCGTCGCACCAACCCAGACTTCGACGCGCGCGAGATCTTGGCCAATGGTGGGAACTACGGCCTCCAACAGACCTGCGACCCTGATGTGCTGCGGATGCTCTCTAATCACTATCTTGATCTCGCGACCTTCGACCTGCACCGACACTGGCCCCGGGCCGAGACGGATTTGGGGGCGTTTGAGGGGAATATCGACGCGCTGGCGGATCAATTGACCAACCGGCTGGGGCAGATCACCACTGTGCTGCTTTCGTCCTATCGCTGCGCCTTCCCGATCAGCGGGGGAGGTGACAGCCGGATCATGGCGTATTCGGCGCGCGGGGCGATGGGGAAGGCCGCTTATCACTATGCACACGCCGACAACTGGATTTCTCAGATCGATTGTTATGTCGGACTGCAGGTTGCGCGCGACCTTGGGCAGGCGTTCACGATTTACGATTCGCGTGCGGCGATCGATGCCGGCGACGTCTCGCGGTTTGAGCGTCGACAGCTCAAAAGGCGTTTCATGCTGCGCACGGGGTATCAGGCACCGCCGTCCCCTGCGGCGCTTGTCTCGGCCGATCGCATTCCACCTGCCGACCTTCTGTTGCGGGGGAATATCCTTGATATGACTCGCGCCAACCAGTGGCGAGCGGGGCAGAAAGGGTTTGATCCCGATCACGGTCTTACGCGGTTGGCCATGGCGGCGGATGCTGACGGCAGCCGACAGGCCGGCCGCAGGGAGGCATACCTTGCATGGTATGAGACGCTGCCAGACGCCGCGCGCGATCGCGCTCCCGATTTCGCCTTCGTCGAACAGCTTTTGCCAAACACACTTGGCGCCCGCCTCATGGGGTTTGGAGGGCCGTTTTATGTGAACCCCTTCAATGACCGGGCACTGATCGCGGCAACGATGCGGGTGAGCCCGCGTGACCGCCGCCTTGGAAATCTCAATTCAGCACTGCAACGCGCGGTCTCAACGCCGAATATCCCGCTGACCGGAGTTGCCAAAAACGACCCTGATACGAAAAGCGCGATGCGAGCACTCTTCGAGGACAAGGCCCCGGTCAAGACGTTCGCTCGCGACGCGGGCGCTTAGCGCGTTCGATCAAACGGGCTGAGAATTGGCGAGCACCCACGCGAGGTGCTTGTGGCCAGAACGTTTTGGAGCGAGTATGCTGGATGTAATAAACCGCAAAGCTCAAGGAACGTATTATGGCCGAGCCGCTTGAATTCAGCTCTGATCGCGGGGCGTCCAGATCCTTCTGGATCGCGCTTGTGCTGACACTGGCCCTGGTCGGTTGGATGGGAAGCGGGCTGTTTTTCCCGTCATATGATACGACAGAAACCGTCGAACGTGGTGCGCCTCAACCCATCTCTGTCACCGTTGCAACTTCGGTGGCCGAACCGGTTACACAGGTTTTTCAGGCTGAAGGCCAAGCCTTGCCGGATCGTGACACCGCGATCCGGGCCGAGACGTCAGGCCAGATTGCCGAAGTGTTTGTCACTAAGGGTCAGAACGTAGATGCAGGCGCCGCCATCGCACGTTTTGAAACGCGGGAACGCGAAGCCGATCTTGAGCGCGCAAAGGCCGAGCTTGATCGTGCGCAGCTTGATTTTGAGAACACGTCCTCCTTGCGCGACCGCGGTATTGCAACAACAACGCAGCTTTCGGTGGCAGAGGCTGCGTTTGCGGCCGCGCGATCCCAGTACACCGCGGCGCTAGAGGCGCTGTCCAACACCACTATCACTGCGCCTTTCAAGGGCCGGATCGAAACGCTTGACCTGGATTCGGGCGAGTTCATTCAGGCCGGCGGTGAGGTTGGGCGCATCGTCGACAACACGCCGCTGACAATCGCCATTCAGGTGCCGCAGCAATCTCTGCGCCAACTCCAGAATGGGCAGCCGGCGCGTGTCCGGTTCATAACCGGTGAAGAACGGCAGGGCGCAGTGTCATTCGTAGGCACGTCTGCGGCGAGTGAGACGCGCACATTCCTGACCGAAATCGATGTCCCCAACACGGACGGGGCAATTCCCGCCGGGATCTCAGCGGAAATCCAGATCCCTCTGGGCACGGTTGATGCGCATTTCCTGTCACCCTCTATCGTGTCGCTTAATCCAGACGGGGCGTTGGGTGTCAAAACCGTGGACGACGATGATACCGTGCGATTTTTCGCCATCAAACTTGCGCGCGCGCAGATCGACGGGATCTGGGTAACCGGGCTACCGGATACGGCGCGGGTGATTACCGTCGGTCAGGGCTATGTCAACGATGGCGAAATCGTTAGCCCTCAATCGGAAATTGATGTCGCGAGCGGGCCGAACTGATGAACGCAATTATTGATGCAGCTTTCGCCCGGGCCCGTGTGGTTATTCTGATGCTGGTCATGCTGCTTCTGGTCGGCAGCTATGCCTATGTCTCGATCCCGAAAGAGGCCAGTCCCGAGATTCCGCTGCCACGCGTTTATGTCTCGACGGGGCTTGATGGGATCAGCCCGACGGATGCCGAGAGATTGTTGATCGAACCGCTCGAGGCCGAGTTTGCCTCTATCGCCGGTCTCGACCAGATGGAAAGCCATGCCTCAGAAGGGTTCGCCAGCGTCAAGCTTGAATTTTTACCCGGTGGTGACATCGACGAAGCGCTTGATAAGGTGCGTGAGGCCGTGGATCGCGCAGAAGGCGAACTGCCTGATGACGCCTATGCCGTGACGATTACCGAAATCAACACGGCACTATTCCCTATTATTACCGCAATTTTGTCCGGTCCGGTTCCCGAACGCACGCTCAACCAACTGGCCGATACTCTGCAAGAAGAGCTCGAAGGCCTTCCCGGCGTACTTGAGGTCGATGTTGGTGGCAAACGCGAGGAATTCCTTGAGGTTCTGATCGATCCCACGGTGTTTCAGACCTATAACTTGTCTTTTGATGAGGTCATCAGCCAGATCCAGAACAACAATCGCCTGATTGCCGCCGGCGCCATTGAAAGCGGATCGGGCCGCATCGTGCTCAAAGTGCCGGGGCTCATCGAAAGCCTTGATGATGTTATGGCGATGCCGGTAAAAGTCCGGGATGGGACGGTTGTGACCTTTGGCGACGTGGCGGTCGTACGGCGCGCGTTCGAGGATCCGACGGGATTTGCCCGGATCAACGGACAACCCGCATTGGCCCTAGAGGTCAAAAAACGCTCGGGCGCCAATATCATTGAGACGGTGGCCGAAGTGAAGACGCTGGTGGAAACCATCCGCGTTGACTGGCCGGATTCGGTTGAGGTCACGGTACTCCAAGATCAGTCCGAGCAGGTCGAAACATTGCTCTCCGATCTCGAAGCGAACGTGATTACCGCCGTTATCCTCGTCATGATCGTCATCGTTTTCTCGATGGGTTTGCGATCCGCGCTTTTGGTCGGTTTGGCCATTCCGGGCGCGTTTCTCTCAGGTGTTCTGGCGCTTTGGATCCTTGGATACACGATGAACATCGTCGTTCTGTTCTCGCTGATCCTTGTTGTCGGCATGCTCGTCGACGGCGCGATCGTGACAACCGAACTTGCGGACCGAAAGCTCCAGGAGGGCGCGGCTCCGGGACAGGCGTATTCCTTTGCCGCCAAGCGTATGGCGTGGCCTATCATCGCCTCGACCGCGACGACGCTAAGTGTATTCTTCCCGCTGTTGTTCTGGTCGGGGGATGTTGGGGAATTTATGAAATTCCTGCCGATCACCGTTATTCTGACGCTGTTCGCGTCGCTCTTCATGGCCCTGATCTTTATTCCGGTTGTCGGCGGCCAGATCGGGAAACGTCAGCCGCAATCGGCCAGGGCCAAAGCGGCACTTGAGGCGGCAGAGCACGGCGATCCCCGCACCATGGGCGGGTTCACGAGAGCCTATGTCCGGGTGCTGGAATGGGCAATCCTCAGACCGGGCGCGACAGTTTTGCTGGCGTGCGCGCTGCTTATAGGGGCGTTCGGTCTTTATGGTCAGGTCGGCAAAGGCGTAACCTTCTTTCCCGAAGTTGAACCGGAGTTCATGCAAGTTCAGGTGCGTTCACGCGACGACTTATCAATCTATGAACGCGACCGCCTTGTGCGGTTGGTTGAGGATCGGCTTTTACAATACGACGAAGTCGCCAGCGCATATGCCCGTTCAACGCTCAGCGCCGGTGGCGGTGATGAAGAAACCGTGGGCACCATTCAATTGGAACTCGTCGACTGGGACCAGCGACGCACCGCTGCGGAATTGGGCGAAGTGTTTCGCGATGACGTCGCAGATATAGCTGGGATCGAAGTCCTGGTCGGAACCGAAAGCGGTGGTCCAACATCAGGCAAACCGATTAGCCTCCGTGTCTCGGCGGATAATGCCACCGATCAGGGCGAGGTCGTGGGGCTCATCCGCGACCAAATGGACAGTATTGGCGGGTTCACAGATGTGACGGACACGCTGCCGCTTCCGGGCGTTGAGGTGTCAATCAACGTTGATCGGGCGCAGGCCGCACGGTTCGGCGCCAACGTTAGCCTTTTGGGGCAGGCCGTTCAGCTTTTGACCCAAGGCATCACAGTGGCCGACTACCGCCCCGACGATAGTGACGGCGAATTCGATATTCGCGTCCGGTTCCCGTATCAGGATCGGTCGCTGGCCGAGCTTGGTAATCTGCGCGTCCCGACATCTTCGGGGCTTGTGCCGGTGTCAAACTTCGTCAGTTTCTCCCCGTCGAAACGTGTGGGCACCATCCGACGCATCGACGAAAAGCGCGTCGTTACGGTCGAAGCGAATGTCGAACCCGGTGTGCTCGTCAACGATCAGGTGGCCAGCCTTACTGCCGCACTTGATGGCTTGGACCTCCCGCCGCGGGTGAGCTATTCCTTTGCGGGCGAGGCCGAGGATCAGACCGAAGCGATGGTCTTTCTCATCGGGGCGTTCATCTCGGCCATTTTCCTGATGTTCGTCATCCTGCTGCTGCAGTTTAACAGCTTCTCCCAGGCCCTTGTGGTGATGAGCGCGATCATCTTTTCGGTGGCGGGCGTCCTGATTGGCCTGATGATCACCGGGCGACCCTTTGGCGTCGTCATGGGTGGGATCGGAGTGATCGCGTTGGCCGGGATCGTCGTGAACAACAACATCGTCCTGATCGATACCTACAACCTCCTGCGCTCGGAAGGACAAAGCCCGCAAGAGGCCGCGCTCAGGACCGGAGCCCAGCGTTTCCGCCCGGTCGTGCTGACATCGGTTACGACCGCATTGGGCCTGATGCCGATGGTCATCGGTCTGAACATCAACTTCTTCACGCGCGAGATTGTCTATGGCGCTCCGTCCACCCAGTGGTGGACCGAACTCTCCAGCGCAATCGCAGGCGGATTGATTGTGGCAACGGTGCTGACCCTCGTCGTGACACCGGCGATGTTGATGTTGGGAGAGCGGCGCGCGAAAGCGCCGAAGGAGACCCCGGTCGCCGCGTGACGGCCCTTTAAAGCGGGCGTTGGCGACCCCGGCAGGATTCGAACCTGCAACCTGCCCCTTAGGAGGGGGCTGCTCTATCCAGTTGAGCCACGGGGCCGTCCGTCACGTGTATGCGGGAAGGCGGCGTCTTTCATCAAGATAAAATGAGCGCCCCGAAACCATGGTAGAAACCATCGTAACGTTGTGTGGCGGCTTGTCTTTTTTGCCGTTAGCGTTAACGATGGCAGCAAGGCCCCTTGGCTCGACCGCAAAAAACAAAATAAGACCCTGCGCATGTCCGACCCTGAACAGACCCGCCCCGCACGCCCGCTCACACTTCGCGATGTTTCCGAGGCCTCCGGCGTCTCAGAGATGACGG
>JABSSC010000064.1 GCA_013214635.1 Paracoccaceae bacterium
AACTGCCTGTCGACCTGACTGAAATCGGCGTGCAGGAAACAGGGATCTTCATAGGGGATCGCGAACCTTGATACGACCAAGCTGGGCTGGGGGCCTGCTTGCATGCGTGATGACAATCGGGTCGGCATTCAGCGCCGGCCCTTTTGCTGTGGCGCAGGCGCAGGAGGCATCGGGGCAGCAAATCGTCATAACGCTGGATCAGGCGCGAGAGGCTGCACGGCGGGCCGTCCAAGCGGGTGAGTTTGCGATTGCCGAAGAGTTGGCCAACGGCCTGCTTCAAGCCAATCCTAACGACGCGGACGCGCTGATCATTATAGCGGTCTCGGCGCAGGCCGGTCAGCAGTACGTGCGGCAGGCAGATTTTGCAGGCCGCGCCTTTCAGGAGGCAGAGACCGACATTCAGCGGTTCGAGGCTGCGATGTTATCGGCGCAGGCGTATTTTGCGCTGGGGCGTTATGGGTGGAGCCAGGTCTGGCTGCGCCTCGCCTCGGAAAACGCGCCCAACGAAGAGACGCTGGACCTGGTGCGCAGCAACTATGCGCAGGCCGCGCGCGTGAATCCCTGGCGCAACCGGTTCACGTTTTCGATCAGCCCGTCGTCGAACGTGAACAACGGCAGTCGCGACCGCATTCTTGAGATTGGCGGTCTTCCCTTTACGCTAAGCGCCGACGCGCGCGCGCTGGCCGGGGTGCGGGCACGCATTGGGTTCAATACCCGCTATCGTTATGCCCAAACACAAATCAGCGAGAGTTATCTGCGCTTTGGGTTCTTCTTGGAGCGCGTGCGGCTGACGGATGAAGCAAAGGAAGAGGCCCCCGATGCCGAGGGCAACGATTTTGCCTTTGACGCGATAGAGATCGGTTGGGGGCATATTCGGGCCGCCGGGTCCGGAGGGACGCATCAGGTCGATCTCGCGGGCGGAAAGAACTGGTATGGCGGACGGCCGCTGTCGGATTTTGTGCGCGCCTCCTATCGCCGCGCGTTGCCGGTCAGCGACAGGCAATTGCTGGGCGCGTCCTTCTCGTTGGAAGAGCAGTGGCGGCTGGATGCACCGGTGCGCTCCGCCACCACGGCGCGCGGTGGCTTGGATTGGACCCAGCGGCGTGGAAATGGCGACACGTGGACCGTCTTGGGCGGGCTTCGGCGCGTGGCCTCGGATAGCCCCGAAATTGACCATACTGCCGCGCGGGTTGCGGTCAGTTACTTGATCGGGCGGCAGATCGGACCGACGCGCTGGGACCTCGAAGCGGATGTCGAGGTGCGGGATTATCCAGAAAACCCGTTCGATCCATCAGGCCGCGAAGACCTGCGTTGGCGCGTCGGTGCCACCGTCGGATTCCCCGACGCCGAGCTTTACGGGTACTTCCCGACCCTGACGGTGGAGGCACGTCGCGTGGACAGTAACGTGTCGCTCTACAACATCGAAGAGGTCGGCTTTCGCGTGGGCGTGCGCTCAATCTTCTAACCGAATGTGAACGCGGACCCCCTCGCCCTTCCCAAACGACTGCGCTAGGTCTTGGGGAGACTGAGACGGCGCGAGGAGACCCACAAATGCCACCCCGTTATCTGCACACAATGGTTCGCGTGAAGGACCTTGAGAAATCGATAGCCTTTTATGAATTGCTGGGTCTGAAAGAGACCAAGCGATACGACAGTGAAGGCGGGCGGTTTTCGCTGATTTTCATGGCACCTCCGGGCCAAGAGAACTGCCCGGTCGAGTTGACCTATAACTGGGACGGCGATGATGAACTTCCCTCAGACAGCCGTCACTTTGGTCATCTGGCCTATGAGGTCGATGATATCTATGGCCTGTGCCAACACCTGATGGACAGTGGCGTGACCATCAACCGCCCGCCCCGTGATGGGCACATGGCCTTCGTCCGCTCACCAGACAACATCTCAATCGAGCTGCTCCAAAAGGGCCCTGATCTGCCCCCGCAAGAGCCGTGGGCGAGCATGGAGAACACCGGACACTGGTGATTTCGCGCGCCATAGCGGTTGCGTTCGCGCTGGCACTTGCTGTGCAAGCGGGGGCGCAGTGCCGGCAAGCGCTGGCACTGGGGCTCGACGTGTCGGGGTCGGTCAGCGTGGCCGACCATGCGCTGCAAATGGGTGGTCTGGCAGAAGCACTGGAGACGCCCGAGATCGCGGGGGCGTTTCTGGCAATCAGCAATGCGCCGGTTTCGCTGGCAATATACGAATGGAGCGGGTCCACCGATCAAAAGCTGCTGGTCCCTTGGACGCGGGTCACATCGGCTGAAATTCTGGGGGACATTGCAGCAACGCTGCGAGACGCCCCAAGACGGCGCGCGCAGTCAGGGACAGCCATCGGGGACGCTATTGGTTTTGGTTTGGCCCTTTTGGCCGATGAGCCTGAGTGTGAGCGGCGGACGCTCGATATCTCCGGCGATGGGCGGTCGAATCTGGGCCGCGCGCTTGGTCCGCAGCGCGATCTTGCGCTGGCGCAAGATGTCACCATCAACGGTCTGGTGATCGCCGCAGATGCGCCATTGGTCAGCCGCCCGGCCCGCACCGAGCTTGAGCGCCTGCGGCAGTATTATCTGGCCGAAGTGGTAGTCGGCCGGGATGCCTTTGTCGAAACCGCGACAAGCTTTGACGACTTTGCCCGGGCGATGCAGCGCAAGCTTTTGCGCGAACTCTTTGTGCCCGTCTCCGCCGAGATCCAACGCTAATATGGTGAAAGCACTTGCGGCGGCTTTTGCGGTTTGGGCAGGCGCGGCACAGGCCGCGTGTCGTCAGGCGCTTTTGCTGGCGCTGGATGTGTCCGGGTCTGTCGATGCAACGGAGTACACATTGCAGATGCGCGGCATCGCCTCTGCGTTGGAGAGCGCGGACGTTCGCAACGCGCTTCTGGCGCTGCCTGAAACCCCCGTTCACCTGAGCATTTTTGAATGGTCGTCATCTTCGTATCAGCGGGAGGTTCTGGATTGGACACCGCTGGGGGATGATGCGGCAATTGACGCGGTTGTGGTACAGCTTCGCGCTTGGCGGCGTCAGGTGGCACCTGAGGCGACAGGGATCGGTGCCGCGATGGAACATGCGGAGGCGCGTTTTCGCGACGGGCCGGTTTGCTGGCAATACACGCTCGATATCTCGGGCGATGGGCGCAACAACGATTGGCCCCTGCCCCGCGAGCTGCGCAAGAACGGAATTCTTCGAGGTGTCACGATCAATGCCTTGGCCATCGGACCTGAGCGGCTGGATCCCGGCGATGATCGGGGCACAGGGATTGGGGAACTGACGTCTTATTTTCGGACGCAGATCATTCAGGGGCCAGGCGCATTCGTAGAGGCCGCCATCGGGTACGAAGATTATGCTGACGCGATGGAGCGGAAGTTGCTCAAGGAGCTGACGGTGCTGACCCTCGGGCAGGCCAAGCCATTCGACGAGCGCCTAATAGATGTACCGAATCTGGTCGCCCCAATAGCGTTCAACATGGGCGAGTGAGGCGTTCAACGGGCCAAGCCCTTCGGCCCCAAGCGATCCCTTGCGCGCCAATCCTTCTGCGTGACGGGCAAACAGACGATCCACGGTGTCACGCACTTCGCGCCCGCGATCAGTCAGGCTTACGCGGACCGAGCGGCGATCAATCTCACAGCGCTGATGGTGCATATACCCCATCTCGACCAGTTTCTTGAGATTGTAGGATACGTTTGACCCTTGATAATATCCGCGGCTTTTGAGTTCGCCCGCGGTGACCTCCTGATCGCCAATATTGAACAGCAGAAGGGCCTGAACCGAATTGATGTCGAGCAGGCCAAGGCGTTCAAACTCATCCTTGATGACATCGAGGAGCAACCTGTGCAGGCGCTCCACCAGCGACAGAGCATTCAGGTAGTCCGAATGAAAGTCCGCAGGTTGTGCGGCAGTAAGCGGTTCCTGCAAGCTCATCAAACTCTCCACAAAGCGACCGGTTTCTGTTCCGACCTCTTTGTGACGCAAAGTTCCAAATTTTCGGTAAATGCCCTAGGGCGCGACCGCGCGCATGATCCTGTCGAGCATTCCGGCCAAGGCTTCGGGGGCTGCAGCTTGGCCCGACGCCCATTGATACAGGTCCTGATCGTTCTCTTCGAGGAGACGTTCGTAGAGGTCGAGGTCTTCTTCTGACAGATCCGCCAGATGGGCATCGGAAAACGGCCCCAGGATCAGGTCCATTTCCTTGGTGCCTCGACGCCAGGACCGGATCCGGAGCCGTTTGAGACGCGCGTCTTCCATCCCTCAGACCTCGGCCAGTGATCCGCGCAGACGCTTTTCAAGCCGCGCGAGTCGTTCTGCATTGCGGGCCATATCCGCGCGCAAATCGCGAATTTCGGTGAGCACATCGTTCAACTCTTCACCAAGGGCCGTGCCGCTTTGCGGTTCGATCCCCTCACCCTCGCCCGTGAGCAGCCAGCGCATTGAGACATTCAGGATGCCCGAAAGCATCTGAAAACGATTGGCGCGCGGTTCAGACAGGTCATCTTCCCAGGCTTGAAGCGTCTTGAGCTTGATCCCCATGCGGCGCGCCAGATCGTCCGGCGTCAGGCCCATCGCCTCACGCGCGCCCGCGATCCGGTCGCCAAATGTCGACGTTTCCTCAGAGTACCAATCGGCAGAAGTCACATCATCCATGGGTCTGGTCCGTCCTTCGTGCTTGCGGTGTGCTTGTGAGCTACCTAAGACAAGCATCGCCCCCTGTCCAACCGGAGACGACCATGAGCTTTCTGTCTGCGACACTCGCCCGCGTTAAACCGTCGCCTACCATCGCCGTCACGAACAAGGCGCGCGAGCTTAAGGCTGCGGGGCGCGACATCATCGGTCTTGGAGCCGGAGAGCCGGATTTTGACACGCCGGACCACATCAAAGCGGCTGCGAAAGCTGCAATGGACCGGGGCGAAACCAAGTACACAGCGGTCGATGGTATTCCCGAGCTGAAAGAAGCGATCTGCGCCAAGTTCAGGCGCGACAACGGTTTGGACTACACTCCCAGCCAGATCAGCGTGTCGACGGGCGGCAAGCAGGTTCTCTATAACGCGCTGGTGGCCACGTTGAACCCGGGCGACGAGGTAATCGTGCCCGCGCCCTATTGGGTGAGCTATCCCGATATGGTGCTGCTGGCGGGAGGCACGCCGGTTATTGTCGAAGCCGGGATTGAGACAGGCTTTAAGATGACGCCCGAGATGCTTGAAGCCGCAATCACACCCAAGACAAAGTGGCTGATCTTCAACTCGCCCTCGAACCCGACCGGTGCGGGATATAATCCGGATGAGCTTAAGGGCCTGACGGACGTGCTGATGCGGCATCCGCATGTCTGGATCATGACGGATGATATGTATGAGCATATCGCGTTTGAGGGATTTACCTTTTGCACGCCAGCAGAGATTGAACCGGCGCTTTATGACCGGACCCTAACCGTCAACGGGGTGTCCAAAGCCTATGCCATGACGGGTTGGCGGATTGGCTATGCGGGTGGGCCCGAGCATTTGATCGCGGCCATGCGCAAGGTGCAATCGCAATCAACCTCGAACCCTTGTTCGATCAGCCAATGGGCTGCAGTTGCCGCCTTGGACGGGCCGCAGGATTACATGGCGGACTTTGTGGCGTTGTTTCAACGCCGCCGGGATCTGGTCGTGGGCATGCTAAACGATGCAGAGGGCATCGACTGTCCGACGCCAGAAGGTGCATTTTATGTCTACCCCTCCGTCGCAGGCTGCATCGGCAAGACATCTGCGGGCGGGACAATGATCGACAACGACGAAGCATTCGCGACCGCGCTGTTGGAAGAAACCGGGGTTGCCGTGGTGTTTGGCGCTGCCTTTGGGATGAGCCCGAACTTTCGCGTCAGCTATGCCACGTCGGACGAAGCGCTGACCGAGGCGTGCAGCCGTATTCAGTCATTCTGTGCCGGGCTCCGCTGAAGATGAGTGTCGATCTGCCAGAATATTACTTTCGCGTGCGCGAGAACGGCGCGGCTGTGTTTCGTGTGGATACCGAAAATCGGCATCGGCGGATCGAGATGGAACAGATCGCGGTTATCAACATCCGCAACGGCGAAGTGAAACCGCAGGGAAAGCGTGCGCTCTCCAATGACGACAGTGCGGCGATTGCAGAGTGGATGAACGCGCGAAAGTCCTTGCTGGCGCGGCGGGATATCGACGACATTCACCGGACCATCGATCACCTGAACCTAACGACGCAATGGGCACAATCGCGCGCCACCGACGCTGAGCTTGAGGACATAACGGACCGTTTGCTGATGGCGATGCACGATCTTCGGAGCGTTCTGGTGCGCAAGAAAGCCGATCGCCTGGACAAGTAACGCCACAACCCAAGCGGTATCGAGTGGTCTTGAGGCTGGCGTAGTTTGCGCGGCGTTTACAGATCGTCACATTTGAGCGAGTCGGCTGAATGAATGTCAAAGCCTGACCCAAAAACGCTCGTCTTTCAATAGTTCGTCGCCCTCGATCCTTCTGTTTCCAAAAACACGCCCAAACGGCCGATTTTCACACAACCTGAAGGCGATGTCCGGACAGACTGTTTCCGACACGGGCCTTTTTCCAGCCGGACGGATGTCGTATTCCTGCCTCAATTCGCGACGTTCGCGAAATTGTGAAATGTTTCGAGTATGTTGGTTAGGACATCGCCATGGTTCGGGTGTGGGTTTTCCTTAGGGATGAGAACGGGGCGGTGTCCGCCGACTTTATAGTGATTTCAGGGCTTATTATCAGCATGGCTCTGTTGGCACTGATGACGATCACCGAGGGGGTGGTCATCTATGGGAACAACCTTGAACAGGATGTTGCGACGGCGACAGGGCTAACAACGCCGCCATCGATCCTTCTCGACTAACGACGATCTTTCGATATTTGTGAAACAACGGCGTTGCGCAAATGGCAACGGTAGCGACTATCGTGCGTCGGTCTTGCCGCGCCGATCGTTGCGCAGATTGGAATAGAGGACGTGATTGCGCCAGCGTCCGTTGATCTGAAGATAGCTCTGCGCCACCCCTTCATATTTAAAGCCTGTTTTCTCAAGAACCCCGCGGGACGCAGCATTCTCAGGAAGGCAGGCCGCCGAAATGCGGGAGAGATCGAGACTATCAAAGGCGTAATGCACAATTCCGAGGATCGCCTCGCGCATATAGCCCTGGCGCGTGTAGGGCTCGCCGATCCAGTAACCGAGTGTAGCGTCCTGTGCGGGGCCGCGACGCACGTTGTCGAGCGTGATCGCACCGAGGAGCGCCTGATCCTGACGCCGGATCAGGAAAAGCGGCACCGCAGTCCCGCCCGAGATTGACCGATTGGCCCAGTAGACACGGTTGGTAAAGGATCGGCGCGACAGGTGGTCGGGGGTCCATGCAGGCTCCCAAGGCACCAGGAAATCGGCGTTTTGTTCGCGTACCGCCGACCAATCGCGATAATCGGAATGCTGCGGCGGGCGGAGTGTCAGCCGTTCGGTTTCAATCCGAGTCCGCCGCCGCCGGTTGAGCATCAGGCCGCCAATCGTTCCGACAGTTCGCGCTCTTTAGGGGCGGTGTCGAGTGGACCGTAGAGTGCAAGGGCAAGCTCACCACTCCCGGCCATGCCTTGCGCCATTGCACGGACATCTTCGACGCTGACAGCATCAATGGCCGCGATGGTCTCTTCCAGCGGTGGCACACGGTCCCAGATGGCGAGCATGCGCGCCAGACGCTCGGCGCGGGACGAGGCACTTTCGAGGCCCATCAGAATGCCACCCTTGATCTGAGCGCGGGCGCGCTGCACTTCGGCTTCGGACATATCCTCGGCGGCGCGCTTGATCTCATCCACCACAAGCGTCGAAAGCTGGCCCAGCTCTTCTGCACCGGTTCCGGCATAGACCGTCATCAGCCCGGCATCGGCATAGGCACCTGCTTGGGCGAAGATCGTATAGCAGAGACCGCGTTTCTCACGGATCTCCTGAAAAAGACGGGACGACATTCCGCCACCGAGCGTGGTCGCGAAGATCTGAGACGTATAGATGTCGGGGTCGCGGTAGCCGGGCGAGCGAAGACCCAGCGCCATATGCGCCTGTTCTAGCCCTTTGTGCTCACGACGTTCATGCGGTGCGAAACGCGCGGGTTCAGGTGTGTCCTGACCGTGCGCTTCCAGATGCCCGAAGAGTTCGGTCACCTGTGCAACGATCGCGTCATGATCCACGCCGCCCGCAGCCGAGACGATCATGCGGTCGGGCGCGTAGCGTTCTGCAACGAACCGGGTCAGGTCATCACGACCGAAGCCCGAGACAAGCGCCGATGGCCCGAGGATCGTCCGCCCTATCGCCTGATCGGGAAACGCTGCCTCTTGCAGCCAGTCAAATATGATATCGTCCGGCGTATCGAGCGCCTGCCCGATCTCTTGCAGGATGACGTGACGCTCGACCTCGATCTCTTTGTCCTCAAACAGCGGGTTGAGAACGATGTCGGCCACAACGTCGAGCGCCAGAGGCACATCGCCCGACATGACGCGCGCGTAATAGGCGGTCATCTCGCGGCTGGTATAGGCGTTGATGTAGCCGCCCACATCCTCGATCTCTTCCGCGATCTGGAGCGCGTTGCGACGGGTCGTGCCTTTGAACGCCATGTGCTCAAGGAAATGCGCGATCCCGTTTTGCTCTGGTCGCTCATGGCGGCCGCCGGCAGCGATCCAAAGGCCAACCGAGGCTGACATGAGCCCCGGCATATGTTCGGTTACGACGCGAACGCCGTTGGGTAGTCGTGCAATTTCTACAGTCACGCGGCGCGATGCCCCCTGATGAACTCTTCCAAAACGCCGAGATCATTGTCGACCTCGACCATGCGTTCCGGACGCTCATATAGATCGGCCATCCGGGATGGAAGGGGCGGGCGAATTCCAGTGGCGGCTTCAACCGCGTCAGGGAACTTTGCCGGGTGCGCGGTGGCCAGCGTTATCATTGGTGTAGCGGGGTCTAGGTGTTCATCTGCGACTTTCACGCCGACGGCGGAATGTGGGCAAAGAAGCTCGCCGGTATGGGCCAACGCCTCGGTAATCGTGCGGGAGGTTTCTTCCTCTGAGGCGCGCCCGGAGGCGAAGGTCTCACGCAAGGCCTCCATTGCCCCTTGGCTGACGTTAAAGCCGCCCTGCTCTTTCAGCTCATCCATCACCTGAGCGACGGCATTGCCATCGCGGCCATACGCGTCGAACAAGGCGCGTTCGAAGTTGGACGAGACTTGAATATCCATGGAGGGGCTGATCGAGGGCGTCACACCTTCTTTCCTGTGCGCCCCGGTGACGAAGGTTCGGTGCAGAATGTCGTTCTGGTTTGTCGCAATGACCAGCTTGTCGATGGGCAGTCCCATCCGCTTGGCAATGTAGCCCGCAAACACGTCACCAAAGTTGCCCGTAGGCACAGTGAAGCTGACGGACCGGTGCGGCGCACCAAGGGCAGTGGCAGAAGAGAAATAGTAGACGACCTGCGCCAGAACCCGCGCCCAGTTGATGGAGTTCACGCCCGCGAGCCGCACCTCATCGCGGAAGGTGAAGTCGTTGAACATGTCCTTCAGCCGCGCCTGGCAATCGTCAAAGTCTCCACCCAAAGCGAGCGCGTGCACATTTGCCTCAGACGGCGTGGTCATCTGACGGCGCTGCACTTCGGAGACGCGACCGTTGGGGAAAAGGATAAAGACGTCGACGGCCTCCAACCCTCTGAAGGCCTCAATTGCCGCCGATCCGGTATCGCCAGACGTTGCGCCGACAATGGTCAGCTTCTCGCCCCGCCGCGCGAGGACGGCTTGAAACATCTGGCCGATGATCTGCATCGCGAAGTCTTTGAAGGCGAGCGTGGGGCCGTGGAAGAGTTCAAGAAGGAAATGGTTCGGGCCAAGCTGCACCAGGGGCGCACGCGCGTCATGTCCGAAGGTGGCATAGGACTTGGCAATGATTTCGGCAAACTGACCGTCGGTGAACGTATCGCCGATAAAGGGCCGCATCACGCGAAAAGCAATCTCTTCGTACGAAAGGCCCGCCATCGCGGCAATGTCCGCTTTGGAAAACTGGGGAACGCTTTGCGGGACGTAAAGCCCACCGTCGCGCGCGAGGCCTGACAACATCGCCTCTTCAAAGCTCAGAACCGGGGCCTGACCGCGGGTTGAGATGTATTGCATTACTTCGCCTCTTCGCCGGCACGCCGCCGGTTTCGCCACAGCCAGTACGCTGTCATGAAGGCCCAGACAAGCGCGAGACCGTACCATTGCACGGCGTATCCGAAATGGTTGTTGGGAACGCCCGAAGAATCGACACCGATTGGTTGGATTCCGTCACCTGTCGGGGCTTTGGCCACGACCAGTACCGGCTCAGTCCCCAACGCGTCGGCCATAAGATCGACGTCACGTGCGAACCAAATGTTGTTCGCCAGGTCATTCTCGGGCGTAAAGCTATCGCGTTCATCAGGCCAGTGCAGGTTACCCACGACATCAAGGTTGCGTTGAGGGCGGTCTGCGCCCTTATCCTCGTCCACCACAAAACCGCGGTCGAGCATGACGCGGCGCGTACCAGTGTCAAAGGCCGTGATGATCCGGTATCCGGCCCCCACTTGTTTTTGCGACACCAGAACATGAAGTTCATCGCCTGTGGTACCGCTTACCATCACGGGAAGATACTCGTCGTCCGCCTCAGTTGGCGCGACCGGAATCTCAACTGGCGCTGCAGATATTCGCGCATCGATCTCTGCAAGGTCGGTTTCTTTCCAGTCCAAACGTCGCAATTGCCAGGATCCCAGCGAAACGAGGATCGCCGTTCCGACGACACCGAAAATCAAAGGAACCAGAATGCGCGACATCAGGAAGTGTCCTTAAAACGCAAAGGGCGCGGTCCCGACACCGCGCCCCGTTTTTGTGATTTGCCGATCTTAGTGGAGGGCGCCATTGCCCCAGATGTAGACGGCGAAGAAGAGGAACAGCCAGACAACGTCAACGAAGTGCCAGTACCAAGCGGCTGCCTCAAAACCAACATGCTTCTCTGCCGTGAATGCACCACCGCGGGCGCGCATGTAGCAGATGAACAAGAAGATCGTCCCAATGATCACGTGCGCGCCGTGAAATCCGGTCGCCATGAAGAAGCTTGAGAAGTAGAGGTCGCCACCGAATTCCCAGCCCTCATGGGCGAGAAGTTCCCAGTACTCATAGGCTTGAAACGCCGTAAACGCGACGCCAAGCCCGACGGCAATGATAAGCCCCGCGACGATGTTCTTGCGTTCACCATTGTGGACAAGCTCATGGTGCGCCCACGTCACAGCACAGCCGGACAAGAGCAGGATCAGCGTGTTGATCAGCGGCAGGTGGAACGGGTCAACCGCGTGAATATGCGGGGCAGCGTATTCCGTGCCTGCGAACCCATCCATTGGGAAGAGCGCCCATTTGAAGAACGCCCAGAACCATGCCGCAAAGAACATGACCTCGGACATGATAAACAGAATGAAGCCGTAGCGCAGGCCGATGGCGACAACCGGTGTCTGATCGGTGTCAGATTCGCGAATAGTTTCGGCCCACCAGCAGAACATGACGTACAGGACGCCGGCGAAACCTGCGAGGAACATGAACGGCGTGATACCCTGCATCCAGAGCACGGCGCCAAAGAGCATCACAAAACCCGCGATTGCACCGATCAAAGGCCAGATCGACGGTGGGAGAATGTGATAGTCGTGGTTTTTAGCGTGGGCCATTGGTTCGTCGGGCTCCCTTGGCTTTCTTGGTTATTCTAGGCTCAAAGACGCATAGTCTTCGGGCAATTCTGTTTCATAGAACGTGTAGCTCAGCGTGATGTGGCTGGCTCCACTTGCATCTGGTGAGTCAAGAATGTCCGGGTCGACATAGAATGACACCGGCATCGAAACGGTCTCTCCGGGCTGCAGGACCTGCATTTCAAAGCAGAAGCAGTCGATCTTTACGAAGTAGCCGCCCACGGCATAAGGCGCGACGTTGAACGTCGACGTGCCCGCGATGGGTTTGTCGGTTGGATTGTGCGCCTCGTAAAACGCAAGGCCCGTTTCACCGATCCGGATCTCCATCTCTCGCGCGACCGGATAGAACTCCCACGGCATATCTCGGTCGAGCGACGCGTCGAATTTCACCGTGATCGTTTGATCAAGGATTTCATCCGACCCCGTCTCGGCGACAAGCGGTGTACCGCCAAATCCTGTGACACGGCAGAACAGATCGTAAAGCGGCACAGAAGCCCAAGCCAATGCGCCCATGGTAAACACCACGCCCAAAAGCCGGACAACCGTGCGGGCATTGGGATCTTGGGGCATCACGCTCATTCGTTCACCGTGATTGAGTTGCGCGGTGCATGGTCAAACGCTTCGAGGCTTCCCCCGCCTGAGACTTTGGCGATGGTGAGACCGAAGATAACAGCAATGAAAGCTGCCAGGACCAGCGCAACGCCCGCATTGCGGGACCAGCGACGCTGATGGATTTCGTGGGTCGCCTTAATCGCCATCAGATTACTCCGCCCGCGCGCAGTGCCGCGTCAACGAGCAGCGCGCCAAAGTGCAAAAACAGGTAGTAGAGCGAGAAGCGGAAGAACGATTTTTCGGTTCTGTAGTCGTCGGCAATAGCAACGTCTTCATCACGGCGGACGATGTCCCACGCGCCTTTGAGGAACCACGCATTAAGCGCGACTGCGACCACGAGCGTGACCGGCCCGCCAATCGACGAGAGCGCCAAAACCACCGGAACAGGCGCAAGGAGGATCGTGTAGGCAAAGATGTGACGGCGGGTGGATTTGCGGCCATGCGTGACCGTGAGCATGGGCACGCCCGCATCGTCGTAGTCGGACTTCATGAACAGAGCGAGCGCCCAGAAGTGCGGCGGCGTCCACATAAAGATCAGCGCGAACATAAGCACCGCTTCGATCGACACCGAACCCGTCGCGGCAACCCAGCCCACCATCGGAGGGAAAGCCCCGGCCGCCCCACCAATCACGATGTTCTGCGGCGTCGCGCGCTTGAGCCACATGGAATAGACGGCCGCATAGAAGAAGATCGTGAAGGCCAGCAACGCAGCAGCCGCGATGTTCGTGGCAAGCGCCAGCATGACCACGGAGATCCCGGACAGGCCGACACCGATCGCCAGCGCCTCACCCCCGGTGACGCGACCCGATGGGATCGGGCGTTTGGCGGTGCGCCGCATGACGGCGTCGATGTCCGCATCCCACCACATGTTGAGCGCGCCCGACGCGCCCGCACCAACCGCGATGAACAGGATCGCGGTAAATGCCACGAAAGGCTGAACGGGAACTGGTGCAACGACAAGCCCGACAAACGCGGTGAAAATCACCAGCGACATAACACGCGGCTTCAGAAGGGCGAGGTAATCGCCAAACTGAGCCTCGTGCTCAAAGGACTGAAGGGACGTGTCGCTCATCGCGCAAGCTTACTCGTTCGAGGCCAGTTCGATTTTTGGCGGCGTGCCGGCGTATTGCTCGGCGGCTTGCTCCAGCCATGCGTCATATTCGTCCTGAGTCACAGCGTGCACGGTGATCGGCATGTAGGCGTGGTCTTTACCGCAAAGCTCGGAACACTGCCCAAAATAGACACCTTCGTTGCCTTCATCGACTTCAAACCAGAGTTCAGCCAAACGGCCCGGCACGGCGTCCTGCTTTACGCCAAACGCAGGGATCGTCCATGCATGGATGACGTCGGCGGCAGTCACCTGAACCACGACGACCTTACCGGTCGGAACGACCACCGCGGTGTCGGTTGCAAGCAGGTATTCGTCTTGGGTGTATCCGGCTTCTTCAAGTTCCTCGCGGGCCAGCATGAAGCCGTCAAACTCAATCCCGTGATCCACATATTCATAACCCCAGTACCACTGATAGCCGGTGGCCTTGATCGTCACGTCGGCGACGGGGATCCGCTGTTGCTTGAACAACACCGGAAGCGAGAACGCGCCGATCACCAGCAGGATTACGACCGGGATAACGGTCCATGCGATTTCGATAGGCGTGTTGTGCGTGAAGCTGGCCGGCTCGGGATTGGATTTTGTGTTGTAGCGGGCGATCACCACCAGAAGCAGCGCAAGGACGAACAGAGTGATCACCGTGATGATGATCAACAAGAACCCGTCGAGCCACTGCAGGTCACGCGCCAATTCGGTGGCGGCAGGCTGAAATCCGGTAGCGCGATCTACTGGCGCCCCAATGACGGGCAATCCGTTGACCGTGTTTTGAGCCCCGGCAATCGTGGTTCCAGCGACCACAGCCACGGCCGCGAGTAGACCAGTGAAAAGAGCGTGAAGACGCGTCAGCATGTGCGTTCGTTCCCTTGTCGGCGCGTTGTCGCGCCCCTGTTGTTCACGGGCAGCTTACCACTGCCGTTGTTTCCGCCATGGTTCACATCATATATGACCTTCAGGCGCAAGGGTTCGCTTTGCGTCAAAGAGCCGCTTTTGGGGGCTTTTGCCCCAAGGACCTGCACATGACCGACACCATGCCATTCCGTCCCTTCGAGACCCAGTTTGATCGCGATACCGCGCTGAAAACCCTGCAAGAGGCCACGCACGGCGCCGATGACGGCGAGTTGTTTCTTGAACGACGCCGGTCCGAAGTTGTGGCCTGGGACGACGGGCGCGTGCGCTCGGCGAGTTATAATGCCGCAGAAGGGTTTGGATTGCGCGCGGTGCGTGGCGAGACCACGGGATATGCGCATTCCACTGAAATGACGGACGAGGCTCTTAAACGCGCTGTGTCGACTGTGCGCCTCGCCGTGGGAGACGGCGGTGGAACGTTGGCCGCTGGCCCAGCCCACACCAATCGCAAACTCTACGGGGACGACGATCCCGTGGCCGGCACGGAATTCTCGGTCAAAGTCGAGATGCTGCAAGAGATGGACGCGTTTGCGCGCGGGCTGGATTCACGGGTCGTACAGGTATCGGCCACGATTGCGGCGTCGTTGCAAGAAGTCGCAATTCTACGCCCTGACGGGCAGTTGGTGACCGATATCCGCCCAATGGCACGGCTGAATGCGTCGGTGGTTGTTGAACAGGATGGGCGCCGGGAAAGTGGTGGCACCGGCGGCGGCGGGCGCACGACGCTTGATGCGCTTATGGAGCCTGCGCACTGGCAGGGCGTGCTGAAGGAATCACTGAGGATCGCCCTCGTCAATCTCGACGCGGTCCCGGCACCGGCGGGTGTCATGGACATCGTGCTTGGTCCCGGGTGGCCCGGAATTTTGCTGCACGAAGCCGTCGGTCACGGGCTTGAAGGTGACTTTAATCGCAAGAAATCCTCGGCTTTCTCAGGGCTCATGGGGCAGCGGGTCGCCGCGCCGGGTGTCACGGTTCTTGATGACGGCACAATCCCCGATCGCCGCGGATCGATCACGGTAGATGATGAAGGCACACCTTCTGCAAAGAACACGCTGATCGAAGACGGTATTTTGGTGGGCTACATGCAGGACCGCCAAAATGCGCGGCTGATGGGCGTTGCACCGACCGGCAACGGGCGCCGCGAAAGTTATGCCCATGCGCCGATGCCCCGCATGACCAATACGTATATGTTGAGCGGCGATGCGGGCCCCGACGAAATTCTGGGCGGGTTGAAGGACGGCATCTATGCCGTAGGTTTTGGCGGCGGCCAGGTCGATATCACAAGCGGCAAGTTTGTGTTCTCATGCACCGAGGCGTACCGCGTTCAAAACGGCAAGGTCGGTGCGCCAGTGAAAGGCGCGACATTGATTGGCGACGGAGCAACGGCGCTCAAGCAAATCCGTGCGATTGGCAACGACATGGCGCTTGATCCCGGCATCGGCAATTGCGGCAAGGCGGGCCAATGGGTGCCGGTGGGCGTGGGCCAGCCTTCGATGTTGATTGGAGGTCTGACCGTGGGTGGCGCGGCTGGCTAAGAGAAATTTCAAATGACCGTCCTGAGCTTAACCGCCGATTAACCGATTCGGTTCAAACGTCGTCGGGCAAGCTGACGGAGCCAGGATGGCCAAGGATTTTTCCACTTCTTCCACCCCCTCACTCACCCCACCCCTCACTGAGGAAGAACGGCTTGACTGGCTCCGTCTCTTGCGTTCTCGGCGCGTGGGTATTTCGACCTTCTTTCGACTGCTCCAAGAACACGGGACCGCGAAGGTCGCGCTTGACGCCCTGCCCGCCGTCGCAGCCGAGGCCGGTGTCAAGAACTATGCACCGTTCTCTGTTGAAGACGCCTTGGCCGAATTGCGCGCAGGCGAGGCATGTGGCGCAAAACTGATCGCGTATGGCGAGGATGGCTATCCCGCGCAATTGACGGAGTTGACCGATCCGCCCCCTTTGATTTGGGCGATGGGACGACTTGAACTTTTGGCGCAACCGATGATTGCGCTTGTGGGTGCGCGCAACGCTTCATCCCTTGGAACCCGAATGGCCAAGAAATTGGCGACCGACCTTTCCGATGCCGGGCATGTCGTCGTGTCGGGACTGGCACGCGGTGTGGATACCGCAGCGCATCTGGCGGCGATCCAAAATGGCACAGTGGCCGTGATGGCCGGTGGGGTCGACGTGATCTATCCGGCCGAGAACGCGGCACTGGCGCAGGAAATCGGCGAAAAAGGCGTGCGCTTGAGCGAGCAACCGATGCACCTGCAGCCCGCCGCGCGGCATTTTCCGCGGCGCAACCGCCTGATCTCGGGCCTGTCACGCGCCGTCGTTGTGGTGGAGGCTGCAGCAAAATCAGGCAGCCTGATCACAGCACGCAACGCGCTGGATCAGGGGCGCGAGGTTCTGGCCGTTCCCGGCCATCCGTTCGATGCGCGCGCATCCGGGTGCAATATGCTGATTCGTGACGGCGCGACGCTTGTGCGCGGCAGTGACGACGTGCTGGAGGCAATCGCACCGGTGGCCACGGCCGCCGACCAAATTGCTGAAACAGAGCACGTAGATGTCCCAGCGCCACAACCAGAGAGACTGAACCTGGCCCAGACGGCAGCGCTTCACACCGAGATTCTTGCGCGTTTAGGCCCCAGTCCGGTCTCTGAAGATCAGTTAATTCGCGACCTCGACCGCGCCCCGGCCCTTGTGACACCGGAACTTGTGACGCTGGAACTTGACGGGCGCATATCGCGTCAGCCCGGAGGGCTGCTCTCGAAATCCGACTGATCGACCTAGATCAATTTGGGACGGCGCGTTGACATTTGTCGCTGCGCCGCCACATGTTGCCGGCCCAGAACGCCCCAATTGAGCAGTAAGGATTTACATGCCCGTCGTCGTTGTCGAATCTCCGGCCAAAGCCAAGACGATCAATAAGTATCTTGGCGACGACTATACCGTTTTGGCGTCATACGGGCATGTTCGCGACCTGCCGCCAAAGGACGGATCGGTCGACCCCGAACATGATTTCGACATGAAATGGGAAATCGCGTCGGACAGCAAAAAGCATGTCAAAGCGATTGCGGACGCGCTTAAGGACGACAACGAACTGATCCTTGCCACGGACCCCGACCGCGAAGGCGAAGCGATTAGTTGGCACCTGAAAGAGGCGCTGACCAACCGCAAGGCGATCAAAAAGGATACTCCGGTCAGCCGAGTCGTGTTCAACGCGATCACCAAATCTGCTGTCACCGAGGCAATGGAACATCCGCGCGACGTCGACATGGAATTGGTCGACGCATATCTGGCACGGCGCGCGTTGGACTACCTTGTTGGCTTCAACCTGTCGCCCGTGTTGTGGCGCAAATTGCCCGGCGCGCGGTCTGCGGGCCGGGTTCAGTCGGTCTGCTTGCGGCTTATCGTAGAGCGCGAGATGGAGATCGAGGCGTTTCGCGCGCAGGAATACTGGACGGTCAAGGCGCTTTTGAAGACGCCGCGCGGTCAGGAGTATGAAGCACGCCTGACGGTTCTGGGGGGTAAGAAGCTCGACAAATTCGACATCGCGAACGAAAGCGCCGCAGCGCTGGCTGTTCAAGCAGTGACCTCCCGCGATCTGACCGTCACATCGGTCGAGGCAAAACCTGCAAACCGCAATCCCTCGGCACCGTTCATGACCTCGACCCTCCAGCAAGAGGCCAGCCGCAAATTCGGCTATGGCGCGCGCCAGACAATGCAGTTGGCCCAGCGCCTGTATGAAGCCGGGTTGATTACGTACATGCGTACTGACGGAATCGACATGGCGCCCGAGGCTGTGATGGCCGCGCGTGAAGCGATCAAAGATCGCTATGGTGCAGAATATGTCCCCGACAGCCCGCGTATGTACAAGAACAAGGCCAAGAATGCCCAGGAAGCGCATGAGTGCATTCGGCCCACGGATATGGCTCGGGATGCATCCGACGTGAAAGTCGCCGATGCAGACCAACGCAAGCTTTATGACTTGATCTGGAAGCGGACACTCGCCAGCCAGATGGCAGCGGCCCGACTTGAACGGACCACAGTCGACGTCGGAAGCGCGGATGGGCAGGTCGTCCTGCGCGCCACCGGTCAAGTTGTGCTGTTTGACGGGTTTATCCGTGTCTATGAGGAAGGCCGTGATGACAGCGTCGTCGATGATGACGACAAGCGCCTGCCGCAGATCATGGAGGGCGAGGCTGCCGAAAAGGAAAGCGTCACGCCGGACCAGCACTTTACGCAACCCCCGCCACGATACACTGAGGCCTCTCTCGTCAAGCGGATGGAAGAGCTGGGGATCGGGCGGCCATCGACCTATGCGTCCATCGTGACCACGATTCAGGACCGTGATTATGTCCGTAAGGAAAAGAACCGGCTGATACCCGAGGACAAGGGGCGGCTCGTCATCGCGTTTCTGGCCAACTACTTCCGCCGATACGTGGGATATGAGTTCACTGCAGACCTTGAGGAGCAGCTGGATGATGTCTCTGCTGGTTCCGCGGACTACAAGGATGTTCTGGGCCGGTTCTGGCGAGACTTCTCTGCTGCGATCGCGGAGACGTCTGAGCTTCGGATCACCGAGGTTTTGGAGAAAATCAACGAGGTGCTTGAGCCGCACCTTTTCCCGCCAACCGAGGACGGGTCTGATCCGCGCCAATGTCCTAATTGCGGGACGGGACGCCTTTCTATGCGTACCGCGCGATCGGGTGGCGCGTTTATCGGCTGCTCCAATTACCCTGAGTGCCGGTATACCCGCGCGTTCGGCCCGCCGGGGACGGAACCCGAAAGCGGCCTGCCGCCAGAGGGGAAACTTCTCGGAGAAGACGCAGGCGATCAGATCTGGGTCCACAAGGGTCGTTTCGGTCCCTATGTGCAGCGTGGGGTTGTCAGCGACGACAACAAAAAGCCTCCGCGTCAGGGCGTGCCTGACGGGTGGGACCCCGCCGAAGTCACACTTGAACAGGCGCTCAAACTCCTTGAGCTTCCCCGGCTTGTCGGGGAACACCCCGCAGATGGTGTGCCGATCTGGGCCAACCTCGGGCGTTACGGGCCATACCTGAAGCACGCTGAATCGACCTCGTTCAAAGGCGGGACAAACGCAAACCTCGAAAGCATCGATGAGGTTTGGACGGTTGGCATGAACCGGGCCGTGCAGTTGATTGACGAAAAAGCAGCCTCACGTGGGCGTGGGCGACAGGCAAAAACGCTGAAGGACTTGGGCGAACATCCGGGCGAAGGCGGCGCGGTCGCGATCATGGACGGAAAATACGGACCTTATGTGAAGTGGGGTAAGGTTAACGCCACCCTTCCCAAGGACGCCGACCCGGATACGTTGACGATGGATGCCGCCGTTGCCCTGATTGCAGAAAAGGCGGCCAAGGGCGGCAAAAAAGGCGGACGTCGTAAGAAGGCCTCCTAACAAGGGCCGCGTCGTTCCCGCAAACACGCGGCAGACCCATTCGCAGAAAAACAGCACGCCAAATGCCGCGTTGCGGCGATTGACTTGCGCCTGACGCTTCGTCACATAGTTCCAACGTCGCTTTGCTCAGGAGGGTTTAATGGGAAAGATCTATGGATCGGCAGATGAGGCGCTGGACGGCCTCCTGCGTGACGACATGCTGATTGCCGCCGGCGGCTTTGGACTTTGCGGGATCCCCGAACTTCTGATCGATGCTATCGTTAAAAGCGGTGTTAAGGACCTCACGATCGCGTCCAACAACTGCGGCGTTGATGGGTTCGGGCTGGGCAAGCTGCTCGACACACATCAGATCAAGAAAATGATGTCCTCTTATGTCGGCGAGAACGATGAGTTCATGCGCCAATATCTGTCGGGAGAGCTAGAGATTGAGTTTAACCCGCAAGGCACGCTTGCCGAGCGGATGCGTGCGGGCGGCGCAGGGATTCCCGGCTTTTATACCAAAACCGGTGTCGGGACCGTGATCGCGGAAGGCAAGGAGCACAAAGAGTTCGACGGCGAGACGTATATTCTTGAGCGAGGTATTTTCGCGGATGTGTCGATCGTGAAGGCTTGGAAGGCCGACGAAACCGGCAACGCCATATTCCGCAAAACAGCGCGCAACTTTAACCCACCGGCGGCAATGTGCGGAAAGGTCTGTGTTCTTGAAGTCGAAGAGATTGTGCCAACAGGATCGCTCGACCCCGATTTGATCCACCTACCGGGGATTTATGTGCATCGCCTTATCCAAGGGGAGCATGAGAAGCGTATCGAACAGCGTACTGTCCGCCAAAAGGAGACCGCGTGATGCCTTGGGATCGCAATCAAATGGCCGAACGGGCCGCACAAGAGCTTCAGGACGGGTGGTACGTCAATCTTGGGATTGGCATTCCAACGCTTGTTTCGAACTATATCCCCGAGGGCGTCAGCGTGACGCTGCAGTCGGAAAACGGCATGCTCGGGATGGGACCATTCCCCTATGAGGGCGAAGAGGACGCGGACCTGATCAACGCTGGTAAGCAGACCATCACCGAATTGCCCAACACCGCCTATTTCGACAGCTCGACATCCTTCGGCATGATCCGCGGCGGTAAGATCGCCATGGCAATTCTTGGAGCCATGGAAGTGGCCGAGAATGGCGACCTTGCGAACTGGATGATCCCGGGCAAGCTCGTAAAGGGTATGGGTGGCGCGATGGACCTTGTGGC
>JABSSC010000065.1 GCA_013214635.1 Paracoccaceae bacterium
GGTGACATTGATTGGCGCATGGTGTCATGGGGTGGCGTTCTGATCGATGATCGTCCATTCGACACGACTGACGACCCATGCAACTGCATTCCGGCAGCCGATAACCCGGCGGTTATTCTCGCATCCGAGGCGACGTGGCTCGACGATGACGATGTCGTCTTTGGCGTTGAGGTCAATGGTGAATACCGCGCTTACCCGCGCCAGATCATGGAAGTTCGCGAGATGGTGAATGACACGCTCGGCGGGCGCGACCTGGGAATTCCCTACTGTACATTGTGCGGTGCGGCCCAAGCCTATTTCACGGATGATGTTCCAGAGGGTGTGGTGCGCCCGATCCTGCGCACATCCGGCCTTTTGATCCGGTCGAACAAGGTGATGTATGATCTGAACACGTACTCTGTCTTTGATACGTTTTTGGGCCACGCAGTGACCGGTCCTTTGGCGGACATCGGGGTGCAGCTTGAACAAGCGACCGTTATTACGACCGAATGGGCTGAGTGGAAGGCGGCGCATCCGGAGACAACGGTACTGGTAGAAGCTTTGGCGCTTGGTCGCGATCCGGACTTTCGCAATGGTCGTGACGCCAACGGCCCAATCTTTCCGGTTGGCGACGTCGATCCCCGGCTGCCGGTTCATGAAGACGTCATCGGCGTGGTTGCGGCATCAGGTCAGCCAGTTGCGTTTCAGCGCAGCAATGCCGTTGCCGCCCTTCAGCGCGGCGAGGAAATCGCCTTTGAAAATGTGCGTCTTGAGTTGGATGGCGGTGGCGTGAAGGCTGTCGATGCCAACGGGTCAGATCTGGGAAGTCACCAAGCATTTTGGTTCGCGTGGTCGCAGTTTTACCCCGGAACCGAACTTTGGCCGAATTGATGCAACACGGTTGACAGTTTCGGTCGGTTTTCGCTTGCGTCAAAGCGGGGGCAGACTATTTGTCGCATGAGTGCCGGCGTCACCAGACTAGCGGCAAGAATTTGCCCTGCTGGAGAGAAGGCGAACCGACATGGCGGACGACTATGGCGAACAGACACCGGCAATGGCCGTTGTTGGTTGGCTGCCCGTTGTTCTGTCGGTAGCGCTGTTTGCGCTTTTCGTCCCGATGTTGGGACCGGTTGGCGCCGGTGAAACCCTCCGATATTCGTGGGAATGGGCGCCATCGCTCGGCATAGATCTGTCGTTTTGGATCGACGGGCTGAGCCTGATGTTCGCGCTTCTGATCACGGGGATCGGGGCGCTTATTCACTTGTATTCAGCACGTTATCTGCGCGGCCATCCTCAATTCGGGCGATTTGCACTGTATTTGACGGCGTTCGAGCTTGCGATGTTGGGGCTTGTGCTGGCCGATAGCCTGATCACGCTTTTCGTGTTCTGGGAACTGACGACGATCACGTCGTTCCTGCTGATCGGATTCAACCATTACGATCCGGCGTCTCGTCGCAACGCGACGCAAGCCCTTTTCGTGACCGGGGCAGGGGGCATGGCACTTCTTGCGGGGCTAATCATTCTTGGAGCGGCTGCCGGCACATTTGAGTTGAGCGAGATTCGCGCCTCGATGGGCAATCTTGGCGAACACGTGCTCTACACGCCTATCGCGATTCTGTTCTTGTTGGCGGCCTTTACGAAGTCGGCGCAAGTGCCGTTTCATTTCTGGTTGCCGAATGCCATGGCGGCGCCGACGCCAGTGTCAGCCTATTTGCACTCGGCCACGATGGTTAAGGCTGGCGTTTACCTGCTTGCGCGCATGCACCCAAATCTCAGCGGCACGGATTTGTGGGCTTGGTCGCTGACGATCCTTGGCGGGATTACTGCGGTGTTTGCGTCCATTATGGCGGTCAAGCAGACCGATATGAAGCAAACGCTGGCCTATACGACGTTGATGGCGCTGGGCACGCTGACGCTTTATCTGGCATCTGACGTCCCTTACGCGATCACCGGCGCGATGACATTCCTTCTGGTGCACTCGCTCTATAAGGCCGCACTCTTTCTCATCGCGGGAATCGTCGATCACCGCACCGGTACGCGGGACTTGGAGATTTTGGGCGGCCTCGGTCGAACCATGCCGCTTACGGCATTGGCCGCAGCACTCGCCGCCTCCTCCATGGCAGGGTTTCCCCCGTTCATTGGGTTTATCGGCAAAGAGATCCTCTATGCCGGAGGGGAACGGTTGGCAGAGTTTCAGATTTGGACGCTTGGCGCCGGTATCGCCGCCAATGCGCTTATGGTGGCGGTCGCAGGCATCGTTGCGTTCAAACCGTTCTGGCGCCCGGCCGGTGGTGAGGCGATGCGCACCCCTGTGGAAGCGGCCACAATGATGTTGGTCGGGCCTGCCATTCTTGGGGCGTTGAGCCTTTATTTCGGCTTGTTCCCAGGTGGGCTGCAAAACGATCTTATCCATCCGGCTGTGAACGCAGTGATGGGAGAAAAGGTCAAAGCGGCGGAGCTAAAACTCTGGGCGGGCGTAAACGTCGCCCTGTTCCTCTCGCTTGCGACCTTTGCCTTGGGGTTCATCCTCTATGGTCTGCATGTGCGACTGCGCGAGCGACTCGCGGCGATGGGCGAACGGGCACCGAGTTTCGACGTTGGCTGGGATGCGCTGTTGCGCGGGTTGGTTTTCGGCGCGCGGCGTCTGACCCGCACAATCCAGACCGGCGTCCTGCGCGATTACGTGCGGTACACGTTCCTAACGCTTTTGGCGCTTTTGGGCGGGGCGCTGATCTTCAACACAGAGCCGGTTTATGTCTGGCCGAAGTTCCCGGTCTTCGAGATCCCGGGACTTCTGGTTTGCTTGTTGATCTTCTCAGGCGCACTTTTGGCAACACTGACATCGTCCCGAATTACGGCCATCGCAGGACTTGGCGCGGTCGGAATCGGCGTTGCTCTGATCTTCATCGTGTTCAGTGCACCCGATGTTGCCATCACGCAGTTACTGGTTGAGACGCTGATTGTGGTACTTTTTGCCGCCGCCGCGCTGCGCCTGCCAAAACTTCCGCGCTTGACCGGAAGCAGCAAGGTTCGCTGGGGTGACGCGCTTGTATCAGTGGCGATCGGTAGCGTTATTGCCGCCCTGATCATTCAGATCGTTGCGGTTCCCCTCGACCTGAGGCTGACCGAGTATTTTGAAGTTACAAGCTTCCCAGAGGCCTTCGGACGGAACATCGTCAATGTGATCCTCGTGGACTTCCGGGCTCTGGATACGTTCGGCGAGATCACGGTTGTCGTCGTTGCTGCACTTGGGGCGTATGCTCTTTTGCGTCCGACGCGTCGCAAGGAGGATGACGCATGAAGTCGATCATTCTCCACGCCGCAGCGCGTGTGCTTGTGGCCCTCCTGTTGCTCTTTTCGGTGTTCATGCTGTTGCGGGGGCATAATCTTCCCGGCGGCGGTTTTATCGGCGGTTTGATCGGAGCTGTTGGTTTTGTCGTCTACGCAATCGCCTGCGACGTGCGCGAGGCGCGTGCGGCGTTGCGCGTCGCACCAGAAGACCTCGCCATGGCGGGTCTGGGAATTGCGTTGGTCGGCGGGTTGATGGCGGCGCTGTTCGGGGACGCCTTTTTCACGGGGCAGTGGCTGTTCATTGGCGCGACCGAGGATTCCAAGGGACTGCCGCTATCGTCCGTTCTGGTTTTCGATATTGGTGTCTATCTCGTGGTCATGGGATCGATCCTGACGCTCGTCTTCAATCTGGAAGGGGACGACTGATGGAAGGCATTCTGGCCGTCATCGTGGGCATACTGTTCGCCGCTGGTATCTATCTGATGCTATCGCGAAACCTGTTGCGGTTTCTTTTTGGACTGACGCTGCTGTCGAACGCAGCGAACCTGTCGATCTTTACGGTAGGTCGTCTGACGGCTGGCAGCCCGCCTCTTATCCCGCTCGGAGCTTACAAACCCGCCGGTGAAGCCGCGAACGCCTTGCCGCAGGCATTGGTGCTGACCGCTATTGTGATCGGGTTTGGCCTCTTTGCCTTTTCGCTGGTCTTGGCCATTCGCGCCTATGCCAGTCTTGGGACACTACAGACCGGCGACATGCGTACCGCCGAGCCAGAAGAAGACGAGGACCCCTACGTATGAGCTGGTATCTCGCCACAGTTCTGGCGCTGCCATGGGTTACTGCGGTCTTTGCCTTTATCTATCGGCGCAGCCATACCGGGCGCTGGCTAAGCGTGATCGGGTCGGGCCTTCATGTCGCTGCAGCGGCTGTTTTGTTCTCGCAAGTGCTCGAGGACGGTGTGGTCGCTGCGCAAATGGGGCAGTGGGCCGCGCCTTTCGGTATCACATTGGTTGCGGACTACCTCGCGGCCATACTGGTGCTTGTCGCCGCGATTACCGGCCTGACCGTCACGATTTATGCGTTGGGCGAGATCAATGACGAGGATGAGGTCAACGGCTTTTCAGCCGTGCTACAGATCCTGCTCGGGGGGATTACTGGCGCGTTCCTGACCGGCGACCTCTTCAACCTGTACGTCTGGTTCGAGGTCATGCTGATCTCGTCGTTCTATTTGCTCACATTGGGGCGCAGCAAAGAACAGATCGATGGCGGCGTGAAGTATGTGGCGCTGAACCTGATTTCAACGACGTTGATCCTGACGGCTATCGGGATGCTCTACGGCATGACCGGCACGCTCAACATGGCGGATCTCAGCCTCGCGGCAGCGCAAGTCGAAAACCCGGGCGTTCTGTCCGTTGTGGCGGTGCTGTTCATCGTGGCCTTTGGCATGAAGGCGGCGGTGTTCCCGCTCTATTTCTGGCTGCCAGCGGCTTATCACACGCCGAAATTCACGGTTGCCGCGATCTTTGCCGCGCTTCTGACCAAGGTCGGCGTCTACGTCCTTATTCGACTGTTCACGCTCGTCTTCGTGCATGATCAAGACCTGACCAGCACGATCCTTTTGTGGATGGCGGGCGCGACGATGTTGACGGGCGTGCTAGGCGCGATATCAGAGAACGACATCCGTCGCGTTCTGTCCTACAATGTCATCGCGACGATTGGATACATGCTGATGGGGCTCGCTATCGGGACGCAGGCGGCGTTGCTGGGGGCTATCTTCTATCTCGCACACGACATCCTCGTGAAAGCCAACCTGTTTATGGTCGCGGGGCAAGTGCAGCGCCTCGCAGGTACAACGTCGTTTGAGAAAGTCGGCGGGATCTATCGCCTTGCCCCGCTGGTCGCCTTCTTGTTCTTCATTCCGGCCTTTTCCTTGGCCGGGTTTCCACCTCTCTCCGGCTTTTGGGCCAAGTATCTGATCGTCACTGGCGCGCTTGATGCAGAAGCGTGGTTCATGGCCTTTATCGCGCTCTTTGTCGGGCTTTTGACCATCTATGCCGTAGGCCGTGTCTGGGCGGCAGCCTTCTGGACGCCGCACCCAGATGGCCCCGAAGCCGAGGATGAGATGGCGGCGCACCACCTTCCAACGACACTGATCGTCCCGGTGATGATCCTGACGGTGCTGACGATCGTGATCGGGCTTGTACCGGCACCATTGATTGAGATTTCCAGTACAGCGGCAGAACAGCTTCTTGTTCCGACGGACTATATCGAAACGGTTCTCGACATCACGCTCGCCGGTGGCGATGCTAATGTGGAGGTAAGCGAATAATGAACCTCCTTGGATTGAACTTTGTTTTGGCCTTTGTGTGGGCGGCGCTGAATGGCGATTTCAAGCTCTTCACGCTGACCTCGGGTTTTATCCTCGGCTACGGAGCCTTATGGCTCGCAAAACCGCTGCTCGATCCTGACACGCGCTATTTCATCCGGTTCTTCAAGGTGATCTGGTTGATCATCTACTTCCTCTACGAACTCGTAGTGTCGAGTATTCGGGTTGCATGGCAGGTGATCAGCCCGCGCCAACGTTATGAGCCGCGCATCATCGAGGTGCCGCTCGACGTGCACTCGGATTTTGAGATCCTGTGCCTGACGAATTTGATCTCGCTGACGCCCGGAACGCTGAGCCTGGATGTCTCTGAAGATCGTGAAACGCTCTACGTCCATGCGATGTTCGCAGAGGATCCCGAAGGCGAAGTTGAAGCCATCAAGACCGGATTGGAGAAAGTCGTGAAGGAGGCGTTTCGCTAATGACACCCTCTGAGTTCCTCATGAACGCCATGGACTTCTCGATCGGGCTCGTCATCCTTGCCATTGCGATCGGGTTTATTCGGATTGTGCGCGGCCCGACGCTGGCGGATCGGGTTGTGGCGCTCGATATGATGACGACGACCATCGCTGCATTCTGTGCACTGGTTTCGGTGCGAGCCGGTGTTTCGTCTTTCGTGGATGTCGGGATTGTTGTGGCCTTGGTTGGCTTTCTGGCGACAGTGGCTTTGGCGCGTTATGCAGAGCGGCAGCGCATTTTGATTGATCCGCCCGAAGCTCCAAAAGACGACAGCGAGGTACAGTCATGATTGATATCATCGTTGGCGTCTTGATCCTGACAGGCGCAGGTTTTTCCTTAATTGCCGCAATCGGCCTCATTCGGTTTCCGGACGTCCTGATGCGGATGCACGCGTCAACCAAGGCGGGCACCTTGGGGGCTGGGCTCGCACTTGTGGGGACGGCGGTTTTTTTCGGCAGCGTTTCAGTCGTCACCAAGTGTATTTTGGCGATCTTGTTCCTGCTTCTCACGGCACCCTTGGCAGCGCATATGATTGGACGCGCCAGTTTGGGGGGCAAGGAGTTTTCCAAAGACCCCGAGGCCTAGGGATCAGCCTTCGCGCAACGACCGGTTGAAGTAATCTGTCAGCGGTTTGGTCAGATAGGAAAGCGGCGTGCGCTCCGTTGTTTTAAGGAACGCTTCAACCGGCATACCAGGCAGCAAGGTTTGACCTTCAAGCTTCACGAGCTCGCCGTCGCGGGGTATCAGCTCAACTTCATAGAAGTTGACCCCCGTCACTTCATCGCGCAGCACGTCAGCCGACACTTCGGTGACGACGCCACCGACTTCCGGTGTGTTGGTCTGATCGAAAGCGGTGAAACGCAGTGAGGCGTCCTGTCCCTGAAACACTTGGTCGACATGGACCGAGTCGATCCGCGCTTGAACGACCAAGGGCTGATCCTGGGGGATGATGTACATAATGGGCGCGCCCGCCTGAACGACCGCTTTGCGTGCAAAGACCTCTTGGCCATAGATCACACCTGCGACCGGTGCCCGCACTTCAAGCCGCGACAAACGCTCGTCCAATCCCAGCCGCCGCTCTTCAAATTCGATCTCGCGGAACTGAATGTCGCGAAGGGTGACAATCGCCTCACGTCGACGGTTGGCCACCAGCTTTAGCTTTTCGATTTCCAGCGCTGCGATCTGACCGCGCAACTGTGCCACTTCTGACGTCAGTCGACCGATGTCTCCGGATAGTCCTGCGGCCTCTCGCTGCAGTTCGGTCACGCGGGTCACCGGCGAAAGACCTCGGTCAAACAGCGACTGAGCGTCAACGAGCTCACTCTCGGCAAGCGCGCTTTGTGTTTCAAGCGCGCCGATCTGCGCGTTGATCCCAATGATCTGGTTTTCTGTCTGCGCGACCTGCTCATCAATTTGGCTGAGTTCCTGCGCCAGGGTTTGTCGTCGCGCCGCAAAAAGCCGCTCTTGCCCCGCCACCTGCGCCGCGACATCGGTGTTTTCCTCGGCAATCTCCAAAAGGGCTTCGGGAAAGGTCACTTCTGCTCGGTCATCGCGCTCCGCCTCGAGCATCGCCTTGCGCGCGCGCAACTCGTTTAGCTGCGCCAGAATGATATCGCGCTCCGAACTGAGCAAAGTGTCGTCGAGGCGAAGAAGGACCGCACCTTCTTCCACGCGGTCGCCGTTGCCGGCGGCAATTTCTCCCACAACGCCGCCCTCGGGGTGTTGGATAACCTGCCGGTTACTTTCCACGACGATCTGACCGCTTGCGATGACTGCACCCGCCAGTCGGGTCGAAACGGACCAATAACCGATACCGCCAACCAGAGCGACCAGCGCCAAAAGCCCGATCAGGATCGGGCCGCGCGCGCTCCATTTTGGCTGTGGGTTCGGGTCGATCTCGGTCATGATGTGCCCTTTTTCGCGACAACTTGCTGAACGTCGCCTGCATTTTTCACCATCGATCGCAGGACTTCATCGCGTGGTCCCAGCGCCGTAATGCGGCCCTTGTCGAGCACGAGCAGTGTATCGCACTCGGAAATTGCCATCGGGCGGTGCGTCATGATCACGACTGCTTTTCCTTCCGCCTTGAGCGTACGTACGGCACTGTTAAGCGCCTCACTGCCGTCCATATCCAAGGCAGAGTTCGGCTCGTCCAGTACCAAAAGTACCGGGTCACCATAGAGCGCACGGGCAAGTGCGACGCGCTGTTTCTGCCCACCAGACAGAGGAACGCGGTTCCCGTTGACCGGTGTGTCATACCCTTTGGCAAGACCGGTGATCAGCTCATGCGCCTTGGCTTTTTGTGCAGCGGCCACCACAGCTTCGCTGTCGGGTTGAAGCGCCATACGTGCGATGTTTTCCGCGATCGAGCCATCCACCAGCATCGGGTCCTGCGGAAGGTATCCGATGTGAAGTCCCAGATCATCCGGAGCAAATTGGCTAAGCAGCGCGCCACCGAGGCGCACCTCGCCCGCTGCCGGTTTTGCCAGCCCCAGCATCACCTTGGCCAGCGTCGTCTTGCCTGATCCGCTCTTGCCAATGACGCCAAGCGCCTCCCCTGGCTTCACTTCGAAACTCAGCGATCTCAAAATGGGTTCGCGGTCCAGCGGGGAAACGACGGAGACGCCGTTGACCGATACGTGCGCTGTGGGCTGTGGCAGACGTGTTTGCGGAGTTTCCTCAACATCGTTGGACAGGAACTCCATCAGCGATGCCCACCCGATCCGGGCGCGTTCGATCTGCGGCCAGCGCGCGAGAAGCTGTTCCACGGGGGCCAACGCGCGACCAAGCAAGATCGACGCTGCGATCATGGCGCCTGCGGTGATCTCTCCCCGCAAAACGTAATAGGCACCCACCGCAAGAATGGCAGATTGCAAAAACAGCCGAAGCGATTTGGACACCGACGAGAATGTGCCCGTCACGTCGGCTGTCGAAATCGAATCCTTCAACGCCGTCACCCGATGGTTCAACCAGCGTGTGGTCACGGGATCTACCATGCCCTGGGACCGAATGACGTCCGATGCCTGCAACGCATGCTCGCGGAACTGGTTGGCGCGTTCCGCAGCGATCTGCGCTTCTTTCGTGCGGCGCCGTGTTGTGAATTGGTTCAGGAAAGTAATGGTGATCAGGATCAGACCACCCGCCGTTGCTACCCACCCAAGCATCGGATGGAAAATAAAGATCGCCGCCAGAAACAGCGGTGTAAACGGAACGTCCATGACCGCCGTCAGCGCGGGAGAGGCATAAACGGCCTGCACTGCCTCAACATCCCGTGCAGCCGATAACGCGGTTTGGTCGCCGGCTTTCCGTGGCTCTAGCCCGGATTTGAACACACGCTCATCCAGCGCAGACTGAAACCGCGCGCCATAGCGGGCAAGGATTCGTCCGCGGGCATAATCCAGAACGCCCATCAGCGCGTAGAGGGCGGCAACCAGCACCACAAGCGCGACCAGCGTCTCTTCTGACCGTGACCCAAGCACGCGATCATAGACCTGCAACATAAACAACGGCCCGGTCAGCATCAGGATGTTCACGAACACACTGAAGATAAACGCGAGGATCAGGAAATGGCTGTTGCGTGCGCGGATCGCGGCCAGTTCACGTCGTCCTTTGGATGTGGGTTCTTGAGCCGCCATGGGCGCAATGGTCCTGTCTTTGTTGGCCTGAAGGGCGGCTATGCCCTAGCACGCCGCGTTATTCGCAGGAAGTGAGAACTGGGGCGGGGTCAGATTCTTTCAAGGATCAGAGGCGTTTCGGGCACGGCGCTCGTCGAAATCGAATAGGCTGCCTGAACCGCCCGGATCGCTTGCTGGGCTTCGTCCCGAGATCGCGCATGGACCTTGCCCAACGGATCGCCGGCTGACACAACCGTCCCTAAGGCGGTCAAATCCGACAGTCCCACAGAGGGGTCTATCGTGTCACTGGCAACCCGGCGTCCACCGCCCAACTCGATGACCGCAAGCCCCAAATCCCGGGTCGCAATCCCCGCTACGGTTCCGGAGGCTGGGGCGGGGATGTCTTGCACAACGGACGCGCCCGGAAGGTACGTTCCCGAATTCTCAACAAAGTCCGAAGGACCGCCGAGGGCCGCAATCATCTGTGCGAAAATCTCCAGCGCTCGCCCGCCATTCAATGCGGTGGTGGCCTTTTCCAAACCTGCTTCTCGCGCAGGGGCGAGACCGCTTGAGACCAGCATTTCGGCCGCGAGGTCGAGGACGAGTGTCCGAAGGCGCGGCGAAGCATCTTCGCCCTTCAAGACGTCCAGCGCAGCCGTCACTTCCAACGCGTTACCGGCTGCTGACGCGAGCGGTTGATCCATATCGGTAATCAGGGCTGTGCAGGCGAGCCCGGCGACGCGCGCCGTTTCAGTCAAAGAGCTTGCAAGCTCTCTTGCTGCGCCAATCTCGGTCATGAACGCCCCGTTGCCGACCTTCACATCCAAAACCAGCGATCCCAAACCCGCTGCAAGCTTTTTGGACAGGATCGAGGCTGTGATCAAAGGTACGCTTTCCACCGTGGCGGTGACGTCCCGGATCGCATAAAGCCGTTTGTCCGCCGGGGCGAGGTCTGCGGTCTGTCCAATGATCGCGCACCCGACGTCGGCAACCGTTTTGCGAAACTGATCCGCAGAGGGTTGTGAGACATAGCCCGGGATTGCGTCCATCTTGTCGAGTGTGCCGCCGGTATGGCCGAGCCCGCGACCCGAGATCATTGGAACATAGGCACCGCATGCCGCGACAATTGGAGCGAGCATTAACGAGACATTGTCTCCGACCCCGCCTGTCGAGTGCTTGTCCGTAACCGGCCCGTCGAGATCCGACCATTCAAGAACCGTACCCGAGTCCCGGACGGCAAGTGTCAACGCTGCGGCTTCTTCAGGTGGCATACCTTGAAAGTACACGGCCATCGCAAAAGCCGCGGCCTGCGCCTCGCTCGTGGCGCCGGTCGTGACACCTTCCACGAACGTCGCGATCTCGGCCTTGCTCAGCTGCCCACCGTCGCGTTTTTTGCGAATGATTTCAGAAATCAACATGGCTTGACCATAACGCGAGGGCCGCCATTTGTCTTGTCGCCTATACCGCGGTGTCCATCCAGATGGTGACCGGGCCATCATTCACCAACTCGACCGCCATATCGGCACCAAAGCGTCCCGTTTCGACGGGAATGCCTTCGGCGCGCAGGGCTTCTGCGAATGCCAAGTACCGGGTTTCGCCTTCTTCGGGGGCGGCTGCGGTGGAAAATCCGGGGCGATTGCCACGCGAGGTGTCGGCGGCAAGCGTGAACTGACTGACGACTAGAGCGGCGCCGCCAATATCCTTGAGCGACTTGTTCATGCGGCCTGCATCATCGCGGAAAATGCGCAGTTTGGCGATCTTGGTGGCAAGCTTGGCGGGCGCGTCTTCGGAATCGCCGGTCATCGCGCAGACGAGGATCATCAGCCCCGCGTCGATTGCGCCCAAAACCTCGCCATCCACCGTGACGCTCGCCCGGCTCACCCGCTGCACAACAGCCCGCATCAGAGTTCGTCGCGACGAGGCGGATTTGCGCCAGCACGGGATACCGTGACCGCAGCCGCGCGAACGCCCAGGTTCAATGCCGATGCCAGATCTTCTGCGCTGACAGTCTCCAACGCGGTTTTGGTCAGCACGCCGGCCTCATGCAGGCCAACGGCAAATCCCGCGCTAAAGGTGTCGCCGGCACCGATCGTGTCGACAACATCAACGCGCTGCGCCGGCACGGTGGTTTTGCCGGACGTCGTGTATGCTGACGCGCCTTCAGACCCTTGGGTCAGGCAAACGATTTTCGGGCCTTGCGCCAAAACATGCGCAACGTGGTGTTCGAGTGACCCCGGGCCATAAAGCCACGCCATATCCTCGTCGCTGATCTTCACGATGTCCGCCATGCCAACCATCGCTTCAAGCCTGGCCCGGTAGCCTTGTTCATCTGTCACAAAACCCGGTCTGATATTGGGATCGATCATAGTTACCCGGTGTGGGGCCTCGCGCCGCATCAAGGCTTCATAGACTGCCCCGCAAGGCTCTCCAACCAAGCTGATGCTGCCAAAAAACAGTGCGTCGACTTCAGGGCCGAGATCGGGAAGTTGATCTTCCGACAGCATGCGACCCGCAGTGTTTTCATCAAAGAAAAGATAGGTAGCTTGTCCATTGACAAGCGTCACCATCGCGAGCGTTGTCAGCAAATCCGACCGCACGGCAAAGCCGGTATCGACGCCAGCGTCTTCCAAAGACGTCGCCAGCATCTGACCAAAAAGATCGTTTGAGATGCCGCTGAAAAAGCCGACCGGCGCCCCAAGCCGCCCGGCCGCAATCGCCGTGTTGAACACCGATCCACCGGGATAGGGCGCATAGGCACTTTCACCTTGGGTCGTTTCACGGGGAAGCATGTCAATCAGGGCTTCTCCACAACACAGGATCATCACGCATCTCCTTCTTGGCGTTTTGCCTTTCGCGTAGATTGCGGACGCAAGGTCAAGGCTTTGGTCACTGCCTAGTTCACGAGACCTTCGTTTAAGGCGTAAAGATACCCCAGCCCCGCGGCCACGATGGCGCCTGCTGCAACGGCAAGCGCGATCTTCCAAACCGACCACGGGCGTTCGCCGGTTACTTGGCCCGTGCGGCCATTGACGATGATCCGATAGCTTTCGCCTCGGTATTTATAGGCGGCGATCCAGATCGGCAGCAGGATGTGCTTGAAAGTGATGTCCGAGACATCCGTCTCGATCGAAGAAATTCGCTGGGCATCGCCACCGATATCGAACCGCACATCGCGCTCAATGACCCGGTCCATATATTCCCGCGCCTGTACGAACCCTTCCCGCAATTCCACCGTATAGGCCTCGGCGCGAAACCCGGCGAGGTAATCCGGGAGATAGGGCTCCAGCGCAGAAAGGTCCCATGTGGCAAATGCACCGCGAATTTTCACGGGAAGCGAGGTCGATGCGATCACCAGTACATCATCAAAGAACCGCGCAACGCGCCCCGATTTCGGGGACCATCGGATTTTGCGCACCGTCCGCGTTTGGCGCTTGCCATTCACCGTGACCGTTTGCGTCTCGGAATATGCCGTGCCCCGCTGGCCGCGATAGCTTGATCTGGTCTGTGCGTCGAATGTCCAAAATGGCATGTAGATGCCCGACATCTTGCGCCCTTTCCGGGCGTATTCCTGCAATCCGTTGGGGGCGAACCACAAGCTTCCCAGCCAGTCTCCAACCGCGCCGCGGGCCTCGGTCTCGGTCAGGGCAAAGGGCAGGACACCGCGCGGTTTGATGTGCCGGTTGGACCCGGTGCCCGTGACGAAGGGCGTCGCGCAATAGGGGCATTCCTTGGCGTGGACGCTTTCGTCGAACTCGACCTCTGCGCCGCAGCTGTTGCAGTGCATGACGCGTGTCTCTTCGATTTCGGCAGTCGGCAACGCCGCGGCAATAGCGCTTTCGAAATCTAGCTCTTTGAGCGCGCTCCACGGACCCTCATGGCCCTCGATTTGCTCGGTGTGGCCACAATGGTCGCAATGCAACTCGCCCTTGGTAGGGTCAAAACGAAGGTCCGACCCGCAAGAGGGGCAGGGAAAGCGCGTTTCAGATTGAACGGCGACTGGGTCCATGTAGCGACGCCTTCGGCGAGAGTATTTTCAAAACAAAGAAGATCAGGCGCCCGGAGGCGGTGGTGGCGGCATCACGGTAAAGAGCTGAGCGAGCTCGGTGACGTCCTCGGCCTTCGCCCAACCGTCTTGGCCCGGTGTCCAAACGAATGTTGCACGTGTCAGGCTGCCGTCGCTGGCCATGCGTCCCATGTCGGCGCGCGAAAACGGGCCTTTGGTCTGACCGTTTTCGGTGATGTGCCAGACATGCTCAACCGGGGGCGGCGGCGGAGGTGCAGCGGCAGCCGGGGCCGATGGCGCGCTGCCCCATGGGCCCGCGTTGGCCATCTGTGCCCCCATCGCCATACCGGCGCCCATGCCCATCCCCATGCCCATTCCAGAACCGGCACCGCTGTCTGGGTTTTGCATCGCTTCGGCTGCTGCGAACTGCGTGTAGCGGTTCAGATCGCCCACCACACCCATCGACGTGCGTTTGTCGAGCGCTTGCTCAACCGCCGGGGGAAGTGAGATGTTTTCGATATAAAGCTCAGGCAACGTCAGCCCATATGCCGCGATCGGGCCACTGATCTCGTTGGCAAGCATCTTGCCCAAGTCCGCGGTGTTTGCAGCCATGTCGAGCACGGGAATGCCTGACCCCGCGATGATGCGACTGAATTCCTGAACGATGATGTTGCGGATCTGAAAGCTGATCTCGTCCATCGTGAATTCACCGTCTGTGCCGACGATTTCAGTTAGGAAAAGACCCGGATCGGTGACGCGGATTGTGTATGTGCCAAAGGCGCGAATACGCGTCGGCCCAAACTCCGGGTCGCGGAGCATGATCGGGTTTTTCGTGCCCCATTTGAGGTCGGTGAACCGCGTTGTGTTGACGAAATAGATTTCGGATTTGAACGGCGATTTGAACCCATGATCCCAGTGCTGAAGCGTGGTCATGATGGGCATGTTGTTGGTCTCAAGCATATAGAGACCGGGGGTGAAGACATCCGCCAACTGCCCCTCATGGACGAAGACCGCCGATTGTCCTTCGCGCACGGTGAGCTTGGCGCCGTATTTGATCTCGTGCCCATGGCGTTCAAACCGCCAGACGATCGTATCTCGCGTGTCGTCGGTCCAGTGAATGACGTCGATAAATTCGCCGCTCAGAAAATCGAAAATACCCATGTAAATCTCCCAGTCAGGCTTCAGGCGGGTCGCCGATAAGTTCTCGGGCCAGATCGGTCACAATCGGATCGGCCTCGGTCAAGGTCATGCCCGGTCTTAGGCGGGCATCATAAAGCATGCGCAACATGAATTCATCCTGTGTCGTCAGGAGCGCAAACTCCTCGTCGTCATTAAAGATTGACGGGCGCGCGAGTGGGCTGTCATTGGCCAAGCCCAACCCTTGCGCGACTTCCTCGTGAATGCAGGATAGGCGAAACAGATCAGGATGCTCGGCCCGGATAATCGCCACGGCCTTTGTATAGACGCCCAAATTGTCGGGATCGAGCGCGAGGACAAGGCAGTAGCTGGAGCGCGGCAGATTGACGACCGTATCCACTGCGGTACGTGAAATCCCTGGTATCAACTGACGCAATCTGGGCTCGATTGCGCGGCGTTCGTCTTCGTAGAGGATCAAGACGTGGAAATTCCCACCCGAACTGACGGCGCGCACGGGATGCCCCGATACGCGCGCCAAGCGGTCGGCATAAGCTGCGATATCGCCGCGATCTTTTGAGACGATGCTGGCAGGGACCAGTGCGCCAAACTCTGCCTGAAGTTTGACGGGGCTTTCCCAACGGTGCAGTGGGCTTGCCGTTGCACGTTGCTCAAGTCGCCCATTGACCGTGCGGTACTCTTCAAAAAAGGCGATCTGGCGAAAGTTGTCCGCCAGTTGCCGGTCATTGAACGGCGTGTCTGGGCCACCACCATCGGTGCGCAGCAACCCTTGCACCAGCAGGCTGGACTGGACGCGTGCGTAATACTCTTCCAGCGCGACGCTTTCTGCTGATCGAGCGGGAGGTGTGCTGGCGGCGGGCGGCACACCCGTATCCGCCACCTGCATTTGTTCGCAAGCCATCAGGCCCAAAAGCGCCAATCCGAGAAGCAGATGGAGGCGTCCGCCCATAGAAAATCAGCTTTCTGGCAGGCTCGACCCGGTCGTAACACCCGCCTTGTCACCGCGCGCTTTGGCGGCAGAAAGCGTCTCTTTCAACTCTGCTTCCATCGTTTGCAGTTCGGCCTCCGCTGCGGCGCGTTTGGCTTTGCCTTCGTCGGCAATCTGAAGGCTTTCTTCGATGGTCGCGATCAGGTTGGCGTTGGCAGCTTTGACGGCCTCAATGTCGAACACGCCGCGTTCCATTTCCTGGCGGACCGTGCGATTGGCATCTCTGAGGTTTTCTGCATTCGCTGTCAGCAGTTCATTTGTCAGATCACTGGCCTCTTTCACGGCAGACGCTGCCTCGCTCGAGCGCTGGATCGTTACCGCCTGAGCAAGCTGCGTTTCCCACAACGGGACCGTGTTCACGAGGGTCGAGTTGATCTTGGTCACCAAGGATTTGTCGTTTTCCTGGACCAGTCGGATTGATGGCAGGCTTTGCATGGTAACCTGTCGGGTGAGTTTCAGGTCATGCACGCGCCGCTCAAGATCGTCTCGCGCAGCCCGAAGATCGCGCAATTCCTGCGCTTTGAGCACTTGATCTGCCTCGGGTGCTGCCGCGACCTCTTCCTCTCTGGCTGGGATCTCAGTGCCATCCAATGTCGCGAGCTTGGCTTCACCCGCAGCGATGTAGAGCCCAAGTTCATCGTAGAACCCGAGCGTCTTGTCATAGAGCATATCAAGCGACTTGATGTCTTTGAGAAGCGTATGTTCGTGCTCAAGAAGGTTGTCCGTGATGTTGTCGATCTGGCTCTGAACCTCTTCAAATTTTGCAGTGAACTTGGCCATGGGCGCTGCGCGGCCCAAAAGCCGCTCCCACCAGGATTGCTTGCGGCGCACGTCCAGTTCATCGGTTGAAAAACCACGGAGCGTCGTGACGATCTCGCGTAGTGAGTCACCGGCAGGCCCCACGTCCTTGTTGCGCACATCCGCCAGCATCGACTGGCTGATTTCCTGCAATTCTGCCTGCGCAGCAGAACCGAAGGACACGATGGAGTTCGTGTTTGCCATGTCGAGTTCGGCAACGCGTCGCTCGATCTCGGCCTTTTGGGCAGGATCAGCCTGTTCCAGCGGTACGATTTCCGTGCTGGGCTCAGGAAGAGTGATCTCGGCCACTTCCTTAACGATCACTTCCGCTTGTTCGGCTTTCTGCCGCACCGTCTCAGACATCCAATCTCTCCGTTTTTAATTCTTCTAGTCAATCAAACCGGTCCGAACGCCCTCGCGCTCCAACCGCTCACGCAACACTTCAATTTCCACATCAAGCCCTGACTTGTCGTCGATCAAGAGCTTTTCTGTGCGTTCAGCAAAGGATCGCTCAAGATCATCGAGAAGCGTTTCATAGTCTGCACGCGCTTCGGCATCGCGGCTGTGTCCATAAATTGCGGCGAACTTGATCGTCGCATCACGCGCCCCCAAAAGATACACGCCCAGATATCGCCGCGCCGCTGTCAGATCACGCGGGTCATTTTCAACAGTACGGAACATATCGCGCGCGGTGGCCTGAAACTGCTCCAGACGCGCGGAAAGGTGCCGGTCATTGAGCCCATCAATTGCGGAGGTCATGGCCGCGAGGTGGCGCTCGGCCTCATCCACGGCCTTGGCCACACGTTCAGATTGGAACGGGTCGATCCCGTCCGCGCCCTTGTCCGTCATCGGATCAAGACCAAACGCCAAAATGTGCAAGCCCGCGCCCAAAACGCCAAAGATGATTGGGTTGAGCAAGGATCCATCCGGAGAAAACCCGGAAAGAAACAGGCCTGCGCCCGTCAATACCGCCCCAAACAGCTTGCGCGGGATTGCTGGCCTTTTGGCAATTGTCCGGGCCTCATACGCTTCTTCCGCCAGCAGACCCTGTCGGGTTAACAAAGCTGCCGCCATAAGAACGCCAAACGCGCAGAGCTTGATCGCCAGCCCGACCGGGTCTTGAACGAAAGCAACCGGGATCAGCGCAAACGGCGCAAGAAACAGCAGATTAGCCCGCGTCGCGGCCTTTGCAGGTCGCCGGTTTTCAAAAGGCCCCCGAGAGCGGACACTTTGCTTTGCATTACCTGGGCTGTATTTGCCGCCAAATCGTTCAGCCATCAGGCGCCCCCGAAGAGCGCCACATAAACGATAAGCGCAAACAATAGGCCAAATGCCACGTTTTGCATTGTCGTGCCCCCTTTCAATACGCGGTCAACGGTGGCGCTGCCTTCGCGTGAGGCTCGCGCGACCCCGGCCACGGCCCATGCGAGCAACCCCGCAAGAGCAATTGCCGCGATCACTGCAAAAAGCAGCCTGTGCATCTGTCCCACGCCTCCATTCGAGTTGATACCAACATATGGGGGCATGGACCGCATTGCTACCGGCGTCGCCGTTTCGGTCGGTCTTTTTGGTTTGTTTTTGCCTCGGATTTCGGCGCGGACAGGCCTAACTGATCCCGCACGACGCGGGGTTTGACCTCTTCTACGGCCCCAGCCTTCAGTTCGCCCAGGCGAAAGGGGCCATAGCTGATTCGAAGCAGCCGGTTCACAGGGAGGCCAACCGCCTCCATAGCGCGGCGAATCTCTCGGTTCTTGCCTTCGCGCAGACCAACCGTCAGCCAGGCATTTGCTCCCTGTTGCCGGTCAATCGTCACCGTCATGGGTTGATAGCGGATGCCCTCAACCTCGATTCCTTTGCGAAGAGGCTCCAGCGTCTCGTCCTTTGGCGCGCCGTTGACCCGCACCCGGTACTTTCGGACCCATCCCGTTGACGGCAATTCCAACCGCCGCTTTATGCCACCGTCATTGGTCAACAGCAGCAGACCTTCCGAATTCAGATCCAGCCGCCCCACCGTGACCACCCGGGGCATCCCTTCGGGCATGTCGTCATAGATCGTGCTGCGCCCTTTTTCGTCACGCTCCGTTGTCACCCGGCCAGCAGGTTTGTGATAGAGCCACAATCGCGGCGCTTCCGCCGCGGCAATGGCCGATCCGTCCACCGTGATCTTGTCATCGGCGGTCACGTTCAAAGCTGGCGAAGCGATCGTTTTACCGTTTACGGCCACGCGTCCGGCTTCGATCATGCGTTCGGCCTCGCGGCGGGAAGCCACGCCAGCGCGCGCCAAAACTTTGGCGATCCGGTCTCCGGGAGGGGTCTTTTTGTCCATGACGCTGGCTTAGTGGATTGAGATGAAAGAGGCAAAGCCCCTTGCACCCCGGCACTGATCCCGGCCATGCAGAGTCTCATGACCTTTCGCAGCCATATGTCTCAGGCGCTCGAATTGGCCCGCGCGGCTGCAGATGCCGGTGAAGTTCCAGTTGGTGCGGTGATCGTTGACCCGTCGGGCAACATCATTGCGGCCGAACGAAACCGGCAACGTGAACTGCGCGACCCGACGGCTCATGCGGAAATGCTCGCGATCCGGGCGGCTGCGCGGCGTCTTCAATCGGAGCGTCTGGTGGGCTGCGATCTCTACGTAACGCTCGAACCATGCCCGATGTGCGCCGCCGCAATTTCGGCAGCACGTATTGCGCGGCTCTACTACGGCGCGCCCGATCCAAAGTCCGGTGGGGTCTCCCATGGTCCGCGCATCTTTTCGCACGCCCAATCCCATCATGTCCCGGAAGTCTATGACGGGATCGCCGCCGAAGACTCGGCGGCGTTGTTGCGGGCGTTTTTTGCGGAGCGCCGAAAGTAGAAAGAGGGGCGCTGCCCCTCTCGGCGCGGTCGCGCCTCACACCCCGGGATATTTTTGGATCGCTGGAAGACGCGCGCTCTCGCTTCCATTGATCCTGAAAATATCCCGGAGCGCGAGGCAGCGCCTCGCATCAAATCTCGATTGGATGCAGCACTTCGGGTTCGATCACGTTCACCCCCGGCAGCGCGGCAGCAAGGGCCTCGGCAGACTGCTCAAGGAGCGGGAAAGTCTTGTAGTGGCAGGGGATGACTGTGTGAAAAGCAAAGAATTTCTTTGCAGCCCAAGCGGCGCGCGACATGTCCATCGTGAAATGCCCGCCGGCGCAAAGGATGCCGATATCGGGTTGGTGTAATTCACCCATCCAAGCCATATCAGCCATGATATCCGTATCGCCTGACACATAGATTGTATGGCCTTCTGCAGCGATCATGTAGCCCGCTTCGCCGCCTGCATACATGGGGCCATGATCCGTGCCCAATGAGGATGAGTGGACAGCGTTCACCATCGTGACCGCGACGCCGCCCAGATCGACCGTTCCGCCCTTGTTAAAGCCAATGGTTGCGACACCTTCGCTGGCCTCCCAATGGCTCATAAGATCGTAGATGCCCACGATCGGGACGGACAATTCCTTGGACAACGTCAGCGCATCGCCCGTGTGGTCACCATGGCCATGCGTGATCAGAATATGCGTCGCTCCAACCGTCGCCTCAGCGCGGCGGTCTTCTGGAAAAGAAGGATTTCCGGTCAGCCACGGGTCCACCAAAAGGATCTGTCCGCCGATCTCGATGCGAAACCCCGCATGCCCAAGCCAAGTGATTTTCATCTTTTCCTCCCTATCTTTGCCCACAAGATAGCGGCGGCAGGCGGAAACGTCACATGGATTGGACAGAACAGTTTGACGGATATTGCGAACGGACGGATTTCACCTACTGGTCTGAACCGGTTAACGCGGTCACGAATTTCGCGTTCCTGATCGCAGCAGTCTGGATGTGGCGCCGGGTGGATGACGTCTATGGGCGTGCGCTGTGTATGGTTTTGGGTGCGATTGGTATCGGGAGCTATCTTTTTCACACGCACGCGACCGTTTGGGCGGTTACGTTGGACGTTCTCCCGATCCTGTTTTTCATCCTGATCTATATTTACATCGCAAATCGTTTCTATTGGGGGTGGCCTGTTTGGGGGGCG